>JBBRCV010000119.1:0-17204 GCA_038204505.1 Elainellales cyanobacterium | reverse complement strand
CCGGTCAATTTTGGCATTGTCCGCACTTTTGGACTCAATCTTTTTCGGCTGAATGGGTTTGATTCCATCACTAAAGGACTGCGATTCTTGGCGCATGATGTCAGGAAGCTATTTTCCTTCTTTCAATGAATCAGCCCTGCATCGCGTTGGGGGGAAATACCGCTTTCTAGACCTCGGCTTCCACTAGACATGGTTGCCGAAATAGATAGAATTCGAGACCAGTTCACTAGTCCAGAAGATGCTCAACGCTATATATTGAACTGTCTAAATCATAAAATCAAAATGCAACGGCTAAAGCTTTACGATTGCAGAGTTTCCGCTACTCCAGGTATAACCGCTGCCTCTGACAATGCCAGCTATGAAGAGCGAGAAGTACCGTTGCCATTTTTAAGGAGACCTGAGAAGTCTTTTCTAGTTCGAGTTGTAGGTGATTCAATGGAGGATGCAGGAATACATAATGGAGATTTCCTCGTAGCTGAGGAAATAAATCCATTGTTTGAAAAGCCTCAAAGTGGTGCAATTGTGGTTGCAGCAGTGGATGATCAGTTGCTTGTAAAACGTTACCGATGTTGGCGAAACAGACACGAATTACTTTCTGAGAATAAAAGAAAGAAATATCCGCCAATTGTTATCTCGGCAGACACATCAGATCATTACTCCATCTACATTTTCGGAGTTTTTCAGAAAGTGATAAGTAAGTCGTTGATAGATAGATAGATAGATAGATAGATAGAGATTAAATATGAGTGATGCTCTATGCTCTTCCACTTGCCAATTATTAGCAGTTTTCAGCGTCCATCGGCTCACTGACTGACAAACTGTTTGCCGCAATCCTTACAGAGATAACACTGCTTGCCTCGGCGATACCCGTTCTTGGATAGCTGCTGCGATCGACAGTGGGGACATATCATTACTTTCATTACATTATTCGACTGATAATCTCCCAGATGCGGTTCTAAATATGACACCAGCAAATCCTCAATCTGCTGAGTCAACCGTTTGCGGTGCGCTTGATCGGGGCTGCGAAGGGCTACTAGCATCACTGCGTTACTACTATGCACACACACTTCTGCCAGCAGGTTGTACTGTTCCTCGGTAAGGGCGGGTCTGCGTCGCTGAAAAATACTCGCTAGGAAGTCGATCGCCTCTTGTGTCATGCTTTCATCGATCGCCTGAAAAATCTCGCGGGCTAGATAAAACTGCACAAACATGACCCGCGACACGGGCTGCTCAAACAGCTCTGCCACAGCCATGACCAGCACCTGAATCATTTGACGCAGCGGCAACTGGACAATGGTGGGGATGTCTATCTGTGCCCACATTGCTTTCACCCGCTCCGTATGGCGCAACTCCATCGCCTTGAAAATGGCGGCTTTGTCAGGGAAAAACTGATAGAGAGAGCCGATCGCCGTTCCCGCTTTAGCCGCAATCAGATGAGTCGTCGCCGCTTCGTAGCCCACTTCATCAAATACTGCCGCTGCCGCATCCAGGATTTTTTCGACCCGTGCTTTACCCCGCTGCTGTTTGGGTTGCCGACGGAGATTATTTGATAACTCAATGCTTGACGAACGTGAGTGTTCTGTCATATTCTAAAAACACGACGGATTTTTCACAATTCTATCTTTAATGGAGAACACTATGCAGTCAATGCTTCCTGGTGCGCCTTGGCTATTGGCGCACAAGTCAATGCTCGCTGTGAACCAACCCCGAAAAATTTCCTTATACGGCAGTGACTATGTGATGTGGAAGGATGCTACCGGGGGGATTCATGCCTTACCCAATGCCTGTCCTCACATGGGAGCAATGCTATCGGCAGGGTGGTGTGAAGCCCAAAGCGACGGGACAAGTGCAGTTGTCTGCCCATTTCATGCGTTGCAGTTTGATGCGGCAGGTTGTACAGTTTTACCTGGATCAGGCAAGAAAACATTATCTCAATTACAACCTCTAGAATTAATCACTCAAGGGGATTTCATCTGGTCGTATGGTGGCTATGAGCCGAAGATAGCGATTCCGACTGTGTTGAATGAGATCGCAGAGAAATACTATTTTGTTGGACATACGGGCGATCGCAGCATCGAGACGGATCTACTGACGATGCTGCTGAACATGCATGACTACAATCATCAAAATGGTACTCATCGAGACTTATTTCGGATTACCGAAGTGGAGTTTCATCAATTCATTGACGATGGGCATCATTCCCATGCCTTCTATGACATGCCGACTGCTCCCTACAGCTTGAGCGAAAAGCTGAGAAAACCTGATTTGATGCTGTTGCCCAGCACGTTTAAAGCGCACCTGGAAAATCACTTTCCATCCCTGATCATTTTTCATGGTGAGATGCCGTTAGGGAAAGCTGCCCAGTGCCATTTCTTCGTACCAGAAGCCGAACATCGCACCCGGACTTATGTTTTGTTGTTTGGGCAAGCTAAGCACCCTGCGTTTAAGCTGTTTGGCAGCACCTATCTCAAGTTTGGCAAAGTCGTGGTGGATCAAGATGCGGATATTTTGGGGAAGATCTATCCGAATACGCCTCAGAAAATTAAACTCAACAATGAAGTGGGGATGGATTGGGTGCGGCGTAATTTTGAGAGCTTTCCTAACGTTGTGGAACCGAATCTTTCCAGGTAGTACTCAGCAAACGCCACTACCGATCGAACGGAATGGGCGAGTTATCTCTAGCGATAGGACTGTATTCCAATGCGGCGCGATCCCACTTTCCTAGATTTGCCGCTGCTTCGTAAGTGCTTTGCAGGAACTCCAGCACGATCGCATCAGGGTCATCAGCCTGTCGCACTGCCTCATAGGGCAGAACGAATTCTTGCATGTCCGAGCTATAAAAGGCTGCTTTCGGTTGGATTGAATAATCTTTAAATCCTTCTGGTGCTGGGTAGGCGTAAGCGTAGAACAGCGCTTCGGTGGCACCACCGCCAAACCAAAAGCCGCAACTGCTGACCTCATGGGAGTAGGCTTCTCGGGTCACCCAATCCACCATGTGGGGCACACCACCAGGATGCTGGGGAGCACCTCGTCCCGAAAAGCGAGTCACAGCTAAATCAAAACTGCCCCAAAAGAAATGGACGGGGCTACACTTACCGACGTAGCGCGATCGGAATTGCGTCATGAGGCGATCGGCTTGTATCAAAATCTGCCAGAAGCGTTGAGCAGACTCTGGATCGTAAGCTGCATGGCGATCGTCTTGCTCAAAGGGAATCGGGTCAGCCATTTCTTGAGGCATCGTCCAAATCTGCACCTCGATCCCTAGCTCCTGCAACATGCTCATGACTGCTTGATAGAAGTCAGCCACAGAGCGAGGGGCGAGTGCAATGCTTCGGGTTATTCCATCGCTTGTTTCAATCAGCAGTTGATGATTGAGAAAATCAAAGGTGATTTGAAAGGTGCGGGTTCCATCGGGAATCGTCGAAGTCGTGAGTCCACGCGGTGTGACATACAGGGTTGAGTGCCACCAGTGATTCATTTTGGGTGCTAAGGCTAAGCGAATTTTGCCAATAATTTGTGTCCACAAATGCAGCGTTTCATAGGTGTCTTGCCAAGCTGCGATCGGTAATGGCAGCCAAACATCGGTAGAGGAACGGTGAGCAGAAGTCGCCATGCTACGAATCTCCATGCCTAGAATTGGCGGTAAATATTACAGATACAATCCAGCATAGGACAGGACAGGACAGCTTCTTTATCGTAGCGATCGACTTGTCCAAATAGTCCGCCTGTTTCTCCGACCCAGGGCAGGCTGGCGAACTTGTCCACCGTGGCGATGATGAAGCAGGGCAAACGGTGATAGATTTGATCATCGATCGCCAAAAGTAAGAATCAAGCGACTGGATTTGTGAACGGGTTAATGATACGGAGTTTGTTTTCAATTAGTTGGTTGTGCTGCATATCTTCGGAATAAAGGACGGTGCAGTCACTTGATAGGGCTGTAGCAATGATTAGACTGTCCCAGTAGGTGTAGCGATAGCGCGAGTTAATTTCTATTGCTTGAAGCACTTTTGGAGTGTCAACATCAAGCACTGCAAAACTGGCAATCAATCTCAATATGATCGCTTCTACTTCCGATTTGGAAGAGAGTTTTTTACGGGTTAGAACATTGTAAAGTTCTCCCAGAACTTGAGTGCTTACGAGAAGAGTTTCTGTATGGGCATCAACAAGTTCTTCGATCCGTTCAGATTTTTCTAGGGGATCTTTACTGAAGAAGTAAACCCAAAGGTTAGTATCCAAGAAAATCCTATCGCTCATACAGTTCGTCCCGATCAAACTTATAATCGGGCGGTAACTGGAAAGAAATCTGCTTTGCCCATGCTAGGAAATCTTTAACCCGCTGAACCCGCTGTTCTGGATTTAGGTTCTCAACCGTTTCTTGGGATTCAATGACGAGTATTCTGAGCTTTTTTCCTTCTAAATCAGGGTCGAGCGCTTTGCTGAGAATGAGCTTGCCGTCGCTGTAGGTGGCTTCTAGAATCTGGGTCATGGCTAATACCTCTCTTGGGAAGTCATTCTAGTATAGGTTCTAGTATAGGTTACGCCTTGAATCCGGGCAGGGTTGTTGTGTCCGATCGCCCTTCCTTCTTAGCTTTCGGGCTTTTCGCTTTTGCACTTTTGCCGCCTAAGATTTCTTGTTCGTAGCGGGTTTGGTTGAGGGCGAGGAGACGGGCGAGGACTTCATCGTGGGTGGCTTCGTTCCAGCGATCGCAGCGTGTAGTGAGAACCCGATCGCCGCCGTTCATCACCCAGTTGCAAATACAGCGATCTCACAGGTAAAAGCTTGGGCGTGCGAGGTGACAATCTCGGAGTCATGACGACGGCAAATCATTGAGGAATCGACCTGAAAAAGCACTCGTCTGAAAAACACAGCTCTACGCCTTAAAAGCTACATTAGCTGGCTGTTTGGAGTTCAGCCAAGTACCAACGATCGCCCTTCTCTTCAGTATGTTTTGTGACAATTCCCAATGCTTCCAGGCTTTCGAGACAGGTGAGAATTGCTTGCTTCTGGCGGGTGGCGCTTTTGAACTGGGCGGCAATTTGATCGATCGCCCATTCACCGCCTTGGGTGCGGAGTAGATCGCGGATGGCGGCAAGCTGGTCTTTGAAGGCTTTGGGAAACTTTTGTTGTTCGACGGGGGCGATCGCTTCTATTTCAATTTCGGTAATGCCTTCGATGATTTGCTGGGTTTGTACTTCGCCGGGTGCTTGATACTCTGGACGCAACCAGCGAATTAAACCATTGCGTTCTTCTTCGGCGCGTTGTGCATTGAGGGCTACGAGGCGTTCTAAAATTAGTTCATCGACTTCTGCTTTTGGCTTGCCACTTTCATTGCTCAAGTCTTCCCAACCGTATGCTTCAAAGACGGCTGTATCTAGTTCATCGTGAATTTGTTTGAGTGTGGAAACTAGGGCTTTGTTGTTGAATTCTCGATCGCCATCTGTCAGTTCAATTCCTGCGCGAATCTTTTCTAGCAGGTTATACATGGCGGTGATGGTGACATCGGGATGCTGGGATTGGATGCGCTTACGGTGGGTGTCAAGGCGATCGCCCAGTTCACGGATTCTTTGCTGGCGATCGAGGATGGGAGTAGGGAAGGGGAAAGGATCGAAGCGAGTTATTTTAGAGTATTTTGGACGATCTTCTAGTTTGCCACCTACTGCAAGTGCCCAAACAACATGAATTTGGCTAGAAAGAATTCCCAGAAAATAACCATCATCAAGGGCAATCGCAACCAGTATATTGTCAGGTAGAACTTCAGAATCTAGGAAAGTATTCTGCTTTCCAACCCAAAAGCTCATTCTTAAAGCGCTTCAAACGTGGCAAGGAATCCCTCTAGCGTCATGCACTCTGCCACAAAATCTTCGGCATCGCCCACGTTTTCCAGTCGATATTCCATGATGCGACGCTCATCGCCTTTCATCTTTTTAGAAGCGATCGCCTCACCTGGATATCGCACTGCCATAGCCTTAAATGCTTTGGCATGATTAGCCCAGCTTTCTGCCGAACATTGAATAATTACCCGCCACATTGTTTAAATCCTCGCTGTTTGGATAGGGTGCTTTTGTAGAATATTTTTGCAGAGTACGGCTCCTTATGGATCTGCCTGAAAATACAGTACCAGCTAGCTGTTCTGTGGGGCAGGCATCTTGCCTGCTTAGTGTAAAAAGCAGGCAAGATGCCTGCCCCACAAAAAATTAAAGGACTGGTACTTTATCAAGTTGCAACTCCCTTGCAGGATTTTAGAGCGATCGCCTATGCACTCCGAAGCCGTTTCCGGGCACGACTTGGCGAAACGGGCTTTTTGCCAGGTGTCGGTGGATCTTGAGGCTTAGAAGATTGGGGTTTAGGTGGAGATTGAGAATTTCGCGCCCCTTGATTGCCCCGCCCCTGATTCGATCGCTGACGCTTCTCTGGCTCTGCCTGCGCTTGAGCTGAACTCTTCGGCTCGTATCCTGGAACCACAATCTTGGCAAGGGTTTGATTGAGTAACAGCTCAATGCCTTTCAAAAGTGGACTTTCTTCTCCACAAACTAGAGAAACCGCTTTGCCGCCATAGCCCGCACGACCTGTCCGACCAATGCGATGCACGTAGTCTTCGGGTACATGGGGCAGCTCAAAGTTGACGACGTGGGGCAGTTGGTCAATGTCAATTCCGCGAGAGGCGACATCAGTGGCGACTAAGACGCGCACTTTTCCTAGCTTAAAGTCGTTGAGGGCACGGGTACGGGCAGCTTGGGTTTTGTTACCGTGAATAGCGGCGGCTTTCAGTCCATCCTGACTAAGTTGTTCGGCTAAGCGGTTAGCGCCGTGCTTTGTGCGGGTAAAAACTAAAACCTGTTGCCAATTGTGGAAACTAATCATGTAAGCCAATAGCTCGCGCTTGCGATCGCGGTCTACTAAATGCACCACCTGTTCTACCCGCTCTGCGGCAGTGTTGCGGGCGGCAACTTCAATTAAAGTAGGGTTCTTAAGCAGCGTATTCGCAAGCTGTTGAATCACTTTTGAGAACGTAGCAGAGAACATCAGCGTTTGCCGAGATTTAGGCAGTGCTGCTAACACTTTGCGAATGTCGTGGATAAAGCCCATGTCTAACATGCGATCGCATTCATCTAACACCAAAATCTCAATTTGGGAAAGATCTAGCGTCCTTTGCCCCAGGTGATCTAGCAACCGACCAGGCGTGGCAATGACAATATCAACGCCGCGACGCAGCGCCTGAATTTGCGGCACAATGCCGACTCCACCATAAACAACTGC
The DNA here is from genome assembly GCA_038204505.1 of Elainellales cyanobacterium. GTDB lineage: Bacteria > Cyanobacteriota > Cyanobacteriia > Elainellales > Elainellaceae > Timaviella. Next base: position 9,946 of record JBBRCV010000119.1, on the reverse strand, counting down.
CGATCGCAACGGTAAATGTTTGCCATAAGTCTTAACGCTATCGCCAATCTGGGCTGCCAGTTCGCGCGTAGGAGTCAGAATGAGAGCGCGAGGCGTGCGCTGCACTTTATGCGGCGGCGTAGCACTCAAAAGCTGCAACATAGGCAGCGTGAACCCAGCAGTTTTACCTGTCCCAGTTTGGGCACTAGCAAAAACATCATTTCCTGCTAAAACGGCGGGAATTGCCTGCTGTTGAATGGGGGTAGGTTCGGTGTAGCCCTGATCAGCGACAGCGCGAAGAAGGTCGGTCGAAAGACCGAGATCACAAAATTCCATGAATTAAATTGCTCCAAGTAGTGCCCCTATCCCAAATCAAATGATTGGGGCCAGTCTAAGAGCGAGAGGTGTGTAGTTAGCTGATAAAACGAATTATCTTGCAACCGCAGCAGACCGGAATGTGCGGTAAGTGCTAATCGTAACAGAAATTGACATAAATTACCGAGAGCATGTTGGCGATCGCCAATTCCTTCACTCATCAATCACTATCAATCACTCATCAATCACTACCAATCATGTTGAATATCCACATTCATCACGTAATGTCCTACCTGCACTTTATTCGACCAAAGCTCGTACTCTACTCGCAGATGATGCGGCAAACCCTGCCCTTCTAAAGAGAGCGCACGAGTATAGTTACGCAGTTGAAACTGGTCTTTTCGAACTAAAGATGCGGCTTGCAGCCAGTAGCGGCTGACTCCATAAACCCCTTGCTCCCAATAGTGCCGATAGCTAAATCGTCCATTTCCCTGCATTGTCATAATGACGCGGTAGGGCGAAAGTTCTAGCCACAGCAACCGAGGCGTTGGGGGCACTGACGACTCTTCCTCGCCCTGCAATTCATCCATTACTACAGGTTCAGTGAGCAAAAGATGAAAATGCTCAGAGTCTTTCTGGTAGAGAGTTGCGTCTGTTTCGACCACTGACCAGACTGGCAAATCAAATGAAAGCAATGATAGACAGACTGGAATACGGTGCTGGGTCAGCATAGGTAAAGACGGAGGGATAGGGTAGGATGTTTAGCGCCCCCTTTGTCAAGTCTATTCCAATGACTGCCACTGTCTCTCTTAATTGCACTGAAACGCATCACACCTTAACGATCGCCCCATCCACTACCGGGCTACTGGGTCAAATTCAAATTCCTGGCGACAAATCAATTTCCCATCGGGCGCTGATGCTGGGGGCGATCGCCCAGGGTGAAACTCAAATCCAGGGCTTGCTACTGGGCGAAGATCCCCAAAGTACGGCAAACTGCTTTCGGGCGATGGGCGCAACCATTTCGGAGTTGAATACTGAGCGGGTGACGGTGCAGGGGATTGGCTTAGGACAGTTGCAAGAACCCATCAATGTTTTAGAGTCGGGGAACTCTGGCACCACTATGCGGCTGATGTTGGGACTTTTGGCTTCTCAACCGCAACGGTTTTTTACTGTCACAGGCGATGCTTCTTTGCGATCGCGCCCCATGTCTCGCGTCATCCAACCCCTGCAACAAATGGGTGCCCAAATTTGGAGTCGGACGGGTGGCTATGCGCCCCTGGCAGTGCAAGGGCAATTTCTTAAGCCTATTCATTTTCATTCGCCGATCGCCTCTGCCCAAGTCAAATCCTGTATTTTGCTGGCAGGATTATTGACCGAAGGTACAACGACCGTGACCGAGCCTTCGTTATCCCGCGACCACAGCGAACGAATGCTGCGGGCATTTGGTGCAACTCTGAAGGTTGATCCTGAAACCTGTAGCGTTACGGTTACGGGTGGCGCAACCCTTCTGGGGCAGTCTGTCATTGTGCCAGGAGATATTAGTTCGGCGGCATTTTGGCTAGTTGCGGCATCCCTGGTGCCGGGATCAGATCTGCTGATTCAAAATGTCGGGGTAAATCCAACCCGCACCGGAGTATTAGATGTATTGACCGCGATGGAAGCCGATATCACCTGGGAAAATCAGCGGGAAGTTGCTGGAGAGCCTGTTGCCGATTTGCGGGTGCGATCGAGCCGTCTCAAAGCCTGCACCATTTCTGGAGAAGCACTAATTCCTCGGCTCATTGATGAAATCCCGATTCTGGCGGTGGCGGCAACGATGGCGCAGGGAACAACGGTCATTCGCAATGCCGCAGAGTTGCGCGTCAAAGAAAGCGATCGCCTTGCTGTGATGGCAACCCAGCTCACCAAAATGGGAGCTAAAGTAACTGAGCTACCCGACGGACTCGAAATCATTGGCGGTACTTCCCTGATGGGTGCAGAAGTCGATAGTGATACAGATCATCGAATTGCTATGAGTTTGGCGATCGCCGCCCTTATCGCCAAGGGCACTACCACCATTCACCGCGCCGAGGCAGCCGCAGTTTCTTACCCCACGTTTGTCAGTACCTTGCAGCAGGTTTGTGGAAACTTGTGAAGGCAGTCAGGCAATCTAAAAAATGCTTTCATCTGTTCAAACACAAGATGGATTAGAATATCAGGCGTTCTTCGTTCTCTTTCCTGCCCCCCAGAAAATCTTTCCGAACGATGCCTAAAAAAGACTCGCCGCACCACTCCTACCCTATTCCCCCAACTATCTCCAGAAGTTCTCCCCCTCTCCAATCGAGAGAACAGCGACGCTCTGGGAATAATGAAAAGAACAGAAAGAGCTGGATTAAACCCAGAAAATGGGCAACTTTTTTGACGGTTATGTGGCATCGGTTCAAAAATCTTTTCTTTAGCCTTAAAAACTACGACACCCTGAGTCCGGATGTGACAGTGCGACGACAGGTAAAACGGTCATTGCGTCATCGCCCTACGTTGGAGTCGCGTGAATGGTTTGAGTGTTTTTGCAAATCTCGCCAAGTCGCTTACCCTGTCGTCAATTTTCTTTATACTCGCCTAGAGACTTACTCAGGCATTGAGCTAGGAAAACTGCTGCCCAGCGATCGCCTCGAAGAAGATTTACATTGGACAGATCTGTGCGATTTCGATTGGCAGATCATCCTCTGCGATGATTTTATGCAGCAGTTTAATGTAGACATGACCCATTGCCTTGAAGACTTTAGCCCTAACACCATTGACGATCTAGTGCTACTACTGCATCAGCAGTTCCAGCGACGGTAAAGCAGCTTGGGTCAATATTGGCTTCTAGAGCAATGAATTTCTAGGAGTTTTTTAGCTGAGCTTAATGAAAATAATTTGCAAATAGTAGAGCAATAGAGTAGATTAATAAGGCAATTATTGAATAAGATTCTCAATAACCTAGTCTCTATGAGTAAGCACAAGGCGATTCAGAACAAAGTCATTCAAACCTCGTTTGCCCTAGAAGGAAGATTTTTGGGCTACACAGCCGACGATCGCGGCAAGCTCAAGTTTATCCGACTAGACAGCACCTGTGAGCATTCTATTAAGCTGTCGAAAGCCCTGCGATCGCAGCCCCTCGTCCCTGGCGAGTGGATTCAGATCACTGGCATTCGTCAGGTTAACCCCATGACTGGGCAAGTCAAGCTTAAGGTCAAAGCGCTAACGATCGCTCGTCCTCTATCGCCAACTCCAGCGGCGGCATCCCCGGTTGCTGCATCTAAGCCCTCGAAACCAGAGACAATTTTGGTTTGCCAAAAGTCTGACTGTTGCAAACTAGGTGCAAAAGCGATCGCTAGTGCTTTACAAACTGCGATTCAAGAACAGGGTCTAGCCGATCAAGTCATTGTTAAAGGAACAGGCTGCATGAAACGGTGCAAGGCAGGTCCCAATTTAGTCATGCCCGACAAAACTCGCTATACCAAAATTTCGCCCAAAGCCATTCCAGCCCTGATCGAGCAGCATTTCACCCCTGCGGTTCCAGCAACTTCTGCACCTGCTGCCCCACTTAGTGCTGTCAGTTAGTCTGCCACTCATCAGCCTGCCGCCGTAAAATCTACGCCGCTCATTGCAGAAGTCATAGCTTCTTAGCCGCAATTTTTGGGAAATCAATAGGAAGGCAATAGGCATAGATCTTCACCTAGACGAGCCTTTACCTAGACGAGCCTTCACCTGGACAAGCGTAGCAAGGGCAACACGATCGCCATTCCCACTATTCCTAAGCTTGCACACAACGCCAAAACCATCCCTACTGGAATTTGCACCGTTTCAAACACCAAGAACCTGAGCGCTACTGGAGTCGCGTTTTGAACCGAAATGAGGGCGATCGCTACAATCCAAACTGCGAAAATTAGAGCCGTTAAAAATTTAACCATAGCGTTTAAGGAGTAGGTAAAGTGCTGGGAGCGATCGGAGATGCTGATGGCGATCCAGTCGGGGATACTGCTGGGCTAGGTGCTCCAGGGCTAGGTGCTCCAGGGCTAGGTGAAGGAGGCGCACAAGCTTCGGTTAAACAAACCACGAGTACCGATTCGATTTTGGCATCTTCCTTGAATTTTTGAGTTTCATTGTACTCGCTCGTAGGAGAGGAATAAATGCCAGCCGCTTTACTGGAGCCGTTGCCCGTAGCAAAAGAAATATTGTTGGCTGGCTGACGCTCAAACCGCACGTATTCTCTAGACTCGTTTTGAGTATTGTAAGACAGGGTAGCTTTGCCGTATGCCTGCTGTGCCTTTGCTAATGTGCTGCCTGCCCCAATTCCTGCTGCCGTTAAAAACTTTGGATTTTTGGTCAGTAATCCCTGGATCGTATCGGCATCGGCAAAGGGCTGCTTGGCTAAGTACAAAATATAGTACTGAACTTCTCCCGATCGCTGGACGGCGATCGCATCAAAATCAACAATAAAAGGTGACTGCACGACAAACTTTACGTCCGTGCCCAGCGCTTTCTTCAAATCTCCAAACGTCATCCCCAACTGAGCCGCCCCAATCGCCTTGTCTGAAATCAGCAGGCTATCAGCAGGGATCGGGCTAACGCTCGGTTTCGCGTCAGCCAATGCCGGAATAGGAGAAGAGAAGTCAACGGAGTTAGGCGTGGGAGTCGATGAAGCAGTCGGTGAAGGTTTGCCGCAAGCGGTCAGCATGAGCATCACCCCAAAGAAAACTAGGCTAGGGCGTTTACTCCTTTTATAAAGAATAGATTGTTCGGACTTGGAAGATATCATAAGTTGCTCTAACTCTCAAATCGCTCTAAGCTGTGGGACTTCAAAAATGGGCGTAGATCTAGAAGAAAGAGGTTCTCACAGACATGATGCCTCAGATTTTACTTTCCGGTTCGGTTGCGCCGTCATCAGGAATAGTTAATGCCAATTGATAGATTTGCCGCCGCGAGAACGAGGTTTGCTGCGCCAGTTGCCGACTCGCCTGAGAACGAGAAATGCCCTGGTTCATAATTGCTTTTAGCTCTGCTTTCAAGTCCTCTTCTGAAAGCAAGGGCTGTGATAGTTTTGCACCTGCTACCACAAACGTGTATTCTCCTTGCGGCTCACGAGTTTGGTAATAGGCGATCGCCTCCACCAACGTTCCCCGCCAAAACTGCTCGTGCAGCTTAGTTAGCTCCCGTCCCAAAACAATGGCTCGATCTGTCCCTAGCGCCTCTGCTAAATCCTGTAGCGTGGTTCGCACCCGATGAGGAGCTTCATAAAACACCAGCGTCCGAGCTTCTGACTGAATTTCTTCTAAGCGATCGCGCCGCTCTTGCCCCTTCACGGGCAGAAACCCTTCAAAGACAAAGCGATCGGTCGGCAACCCTGCCGCGCTCAGTGCCGCAACCACCGCACAAGCCCCCGGAATAGGCACCACAACGATCCCCGCTTCTGCACAGGTCTTAACCAACTCATAGCCTGGATCAGAAATTCCTGGCATCCCGGCATCGGTCACCAACGCAATCTTCTGTCCGTCTTGCAGTTGTTGCAACACTTCTGGCAGCCGACTCAGGCGGTTATGGTCGTGGTAGCTGATTTGCGGAGTCGTAATTTGAAAGTGGTGGAGTAACTTACCCGTGTGTCGAGTGTCTTCTGCGGCAATCACATCCACACTTTGTAAAATGGCGATCGCCCTGAAGGTCATGTCCTCCAAGTTACCGATCGGGGTCGCCACTACGTAAAGAACTCCAGCCTGCGCTTCCATACCACACTCTTAACTTGCCAAATCACTTTAGCAATTTTCGTACTCTGTAACTCTGGCGCTCTAAAGCCAAGCAATAACGCCAAGCAACAATGGCAGCGGCTAAACAAGTATAAATACAGATTTAGGTATGGCAGATAACATTAATACAGAAAAAATACGGATATATTAAATTTGCAAACGACAGCGACAAGGCAAGCTATGCGGATGTTCTCTCAAAAATAAATGGGTTTATGAAGACTCATTGAAGGACAACGTAGGTTAGCTCATTTCTGAAAATAAAAGTTAATACTTAAAACGCGGCTCGTCTTTAGTCTGCAACTCCAGGCATACCGTTCGTTACATAACCTATTTGCTTCCCCCTCCTGTCATGACCACGACTCCCAAGGTAAATCCCCTATCCTCGGCAACCTGGCCCGACTTCAGGTTCCAGCCTTATGGCAATCATGCCGTAGCAGTTCATAATTCTCTCAACAGTAAAGTGAAACGCTGTATTGATATCGCCGGAGCGTTGGTAGGGTTAGGTTTAACAACTATTTTAGCTATTCCTATTGCGATCGCCATTTATCTCGATAACCCCGGCGCTATCCTCTATCGGCAAGAGCGCTGTGGTTTCCGTGGCGATCGCTTTGGCATCTGGAAGTTTCGCTCCATGGTGACCGATGCCGACCTGCTCAAGCATACGGTCATCAACCAAGCCAAAGGACACATTTTCAAAAACGACAACGATCCACGCATTACGCGGATCGGACGGTTCCTGCGACGCACCAGCCTAGACGAGTTGCCTCAATTCTGGAATGTGTTGATGGGCGATATGAGCCTGGTAGGAACCCGTCCCCCCACGCCCAATGAAGTCAAGAACTACAACAATCGCCACTGGCAGCGCCTTGAGGTCAAGCCTGGCATGACGGGCGAGTGGCAAGCCAATGGTCGCTCTAGCGTGTCTGACTTTGAGGCGATCGTCGATATGGATTTGTCTTACATTCGCAATTGGTCAGTTCTTTACGACCTGCGGTTGATTCTAAAAACCATCCAGGTTGTTTTGCATCGCAAAGGCGCTTGTTAGGCTGGGTGATAAGTTGCTCTGAACAAAAGTAACGTGACGGGAGATGTGGGAACTTAGTATTGCTAGGTTCCCACATTTTTTTGAGAGAGGCATTGCATAATAGTGCTATGAATTGAGACTAAATCTGATGCAATGTCCCGAATGTGGTTCTAGCCATATCCGTAAGAACGGCAAGATGAACTCGAAACCTTGGGGCGCTCAAAAAAAAACAAAATCTGACTCCGGACAGCAGTTGACCACTTCAAACAAGGAATTTTAGGCGGGGTGTGAGGAGACCACAGGGCGAAAACACCTGGTTACGACACTACCGCACGACTGCATCGCAAGACCCTCTGTATTCTAAATCTGAGGAAAGGCTGAAACACTCAATTCGATTGTTACGGCACTACCTCAAATTCTGGGATGTCCCGCTTCCTCAGTGATTCATAGCATCATTCAGCAACGCCCCATTTAGTATTCTTTTAGTCTGCAACTAAGCGCTTCACCATTAGCCTGGTAAAGCAGGACTCGCTAAGATGATGCCAACAACGTAAGAAACTCTGCTGCTTTCACAATTACAATACTCTGATGGTTTGTTAAAGCCAAAAGATGCTTGTCCCCTGTGACAATGTGAGTTGCATTACCGATCGCTGCACATTCTACAAACATGTCATCATCTGGATCATCTGGAACTATCTTGAACGTTCCAGAAATCTCGACTAGGCGGGAAAATCCACGTACTTCTTCTACTGCTATTTGTGTCATCTCTTCAGAAAATTTGAAATTCACGAGCAAATTCTCAGCAAATTCGTCCAAAATTTCTTGACAAGTAATAGACTCAACCTGCCCTATCTTTGCCAGAGCGAGACACCGAAATGGATTACCGTTCGTAGAGAGTAAGGCGGAGAGCAAAGTATTGGTGTCAAAAACCGTAACGTATGGCATTAATCCTCATGCACCACCTCATCAACTAAGGCTTCATGCTCTTCCTCAGTCATTGCATCCCAGTCAGAACCTCGCTCTTGGGCAACCTGTTTGGCTTTGTTAATCCGTAACGTGACAGCGATTTCCACTTCCCCCACTGCTGGAGAAGTAAGAACCTAAATACCTCTACCTGTTGTTCAGTCGGCAACTGTTTGACCAGTTCAACAACCTGCTCATTGCTAAAAGTTAGTATCGGCATCCTTCACCTCAAAGCTACGCAGCTACCATTATTGTAGGCAATATCTGATTTCTTACTGTCAAAAAAAGTCCGCTGTAGATACTTTGTGGCAACTGCACTTCAAATACTCACAGATACCCTTCAAATCACTGCAACAGCCAAGAACAAAGCAAGCTAACGATGCCCATTACCCGCCGCAAAAATCTTTGCATCATACCGATAACTTTGGGCGATCGGCGTGCATGGGCGTTGTTATGCGTCTATTAGCTTGAGCAGAACTTGGCAGTGAGCGGAAGGCAGAGGCAGAGTTTCTAGGCAACGATTTCCAGAAGAAGCCTGGGAACCTCAGAGAGATGGCGGCAGGGGAACAGCATCCTCAAACTGCAAGGAGATCCGATCGACATTCACGCCAACACCACGATCGGGATTGTGCAGAAATTCCAGCGCGCTTTGGTCGTCTTTTAAATAAGCGTCAAGGAACTTCAAGATGTAGCAGCATACCACTTCGTAGTTCTCTCGGGTCAACTTCGGTTCTGGCACAACGAATTCTGGGTAGGGATCGGGGTGGTTCGCCAGTCGCAAACCACTTCCGATGGCTCCATGTAAAACGTAGTCGTTATGGGTCAGATGATCGAGCTGTGCATAATAACGCTTGGCATACTTCAGTGACGCATAATGACCGAAGGAGGGCTTTTCCCATGTAGAGGCAAAGAACAGCATGGGAGCCGAAAGATTACTCACCCGAGCCAATCGTTCCTTCAGTTTTTCGTAGCCCTCATCACCGTAGACTTCAAATGTTGAATCGATACTGATCACCGCATCGATCGGGGAATTTTTCTTGGATGCCCACGCCATCGCTGCCTGTGCCCCATAACTATGACCCATGCTGGCAACTTTTTTCGGAGCTATATTGGGATGATCGTGGAGAGCGTTCAGCAGAAACTCCATATCCTTGATCGATCGCACGAGATCCCAGTCAATACTGAAACATTCCGAGTCTTCTGGCTGGTAGGCGCTAGTTGCCACCACGTAACCGTGACTCGCCAGAAACTCGAAGAGAACTGAGTTGTCTTCAAAAGACCCGCCTAGACCCTGATGGTTAATGACCAGAGGAAACCTGCCTCCGCTGGAAGCCGCATCTTGAGTAGCGGCGGTCTTTGTGTCGAGGAAGTTTTTTAATATCGCGCGCTCCTCATTGCTCAGATCTTGGTAGTTTTTGTACATCACTTCATAGCTGATCACATCAAGGTTGAACGCGATTAACTGCTCGCAAAAATCACTCAGTTCATTGTTATCCTGACCAATTGCAAGATAATCACGATAAGACATGACCGACGCACTATCATCGCGCTGCGCCGGATACCAGATGTTGATCAGAATTGGACGATGCTGTTTTGTAGGAGAAGTGGGTAGCTTGCCGCGCAACGTTAGGTCATAAATCCGAGCATAATCATACTTGAAGTAGGTTTTGAAACCGACACGATGGGGACCGCCTAGCAAGTCTCCCCATAACGAATGTTTCTGAATCCCCTGTTGATTGGTCATAGCTTTCATCCCTAGTGTTAAATGTCAACTACATTGGCATATTAATTTAAAAGCATTTTCTTCTCTGTTTGAACTGACGAGATCAGCTTGAGAAATCAAAAAAGGAAGAGATCGCGACCACTCGAAACGACAATAACTAAGATTTTGTACTAATAA
>JBBRCV010000118.1:0-17315 GCA_038204505.1 Elainellales cyanobacterium | reverse complement strand
TTTTCAGTTTTATGAAGTACAGTAGCAGCAATTAGCAAACCAATTTCGGAGATGTTGAGGATTGACCAAATCCAGGGCAGTTGAAATCAGCTTGTCCACCCTAGTGGCAGTCGTTGGAGAAAACTGACGTAAAAAAGCTTTCAGTTGTGACCACCAATGCTCAATCGGATTAAAGTCAGGAGAATAGGGCGATAGATTAATCACACTAGCTCCCACCGCTTGAATTAAAGGTTCAATGGCAGCCATTTTATGAGCCGGAAGATTATCCATCACCACCACCGCACCCACCCATAACTGAGGCACTAAAAACTTGGCGATAAACACCTCAAATGCCTTGCCATCCATAGAATTATCCATCGTCATGACGGCTAAAACCCGCTCCATGGTGACTGCCCCAATCACGGTGACTTTTGCCCCCCGGTAAAAGGGTTTGAGATCGTAGACTCGGGTTCCTTGAAGACTCCGGGCATGGGTACGGGTTAGCCCCAGCAACACCCCCATCTCATCCAAAAACACCAGATCTTTAGGGTCTATCCGTTTAATGCGCTCCCAATAGTCACTTCTCAGGAGTTGCACCCGTTCACTGGCGGCTTGACTGCTGCGGAGCGTTTTTTTTGCGAGTCAGTTGCAACTTCTTCAATTCTCGGCACATGGTGCTGATACTGACCCCTTGCGGATCAATTTCTCGCCAGTATTCACAGTATTCAGCCAGCGTCGCATCAGGGTACTGCTCTACCATCGCCATCAGTTGAGTTTCATGACCTGCCAATGAGCTTTTTAGCCCCCCACCTTGTTTACCAGGTTGAAGATCTCCTTTTAGTTTCTGTTGTTTCAACATTTTTTGGACGAACCCTTTACTGACCTCGAAGCGTTCAGCAACCTTTCTAATAGAGGTATTGCCTCGTTCATAAGCTTTGACAATTTTTTCTCTAAAGTCGATGGGATAGGGTTTCATAGAGGAATTTGTTATACCCCCTCTAGTGTGCCTCATATATTAGGAAAGTGCTGTAGTTCGTTTGGCTAAGGCTCATGCTTATGGGCAAATTTGCCAACAGCCATGACCTATGTTTCCAGGCAACTCAGAGAATTGGTGACTGAACGAGCCGCAAGGCAATGCGAGTACTGCTTATTTCCTCAAGATGTAGGATTGTTCACTCTTGAGATGGAACACATCATTTCGGAGAAACATGATAGCGCTACTACCGCAGAAAACTTGGCGCTTGCCTGTTCTTACTGCAACCGCGCAAAAGGGACTGACCTTGGCTCCATTGACCCCGAAACCAGAAAATTAGTCCCCTTCTTCAATCCACGCACAGAGAAGTGGGCAGATCATTTTGAGTTAGATAGAGCAACGATTGTGCCATTGACAGCAGTAGGACGGGTGACTGTCTTGATTCTGCAATTCAATGAACCCACGCGATTACAAGAGCGACGCAAGCTGCTTTAGCTGAAATCAGTTGGTGAAGCTGAAGATAGAAGAATTCAACGCTCACCATAAAAAAGTCGTTGCTTCTTTAGATCCAGAGGCGCTGAGTTTTGTGGATTGTAAGCCTGAGAAGTAGAGGCGATCGCATACGGCAGCGATCGCTTTTATAGGAGTGGATGAAGGGCGATCGTATCCTCTAATGTACCTGAGAAGTTGCGGCTGTATTAGTGCCAGGTATCGGATCGCTGAAAAGGAGGTTTTTCGTATGGATTAGACTCTGAAATAAAACCTAAAAAAGTCTAGGACTAGCTCATGCTAGAGTTCACGATTCTCTGGGCGAGAGAAGTGAAACACCTACTTCCCCTTTCTAAGGCGAACGGGAGGTTGCCTTTTTTTGAATAAAAGAAGAACTTCTCCTCAGAGTAATTTATATACTCGTTTCTCGCTCGCCATCCTACTGTCGTTTCAAACTGCTTGTACGTCTTTTCATAATACTTCCCATCCAGTGGATTCCCTGTCTGAACATATATTTCTTTTTGTACACTAAAGCCAAAGTGTCCGTCGCTAAAGCTGACCCATAGGCGATCGATCCATCGCAAATCTTCGCAAGGAAACCTTTGAATCGCCTCTACATCTAGATATCTTTCTTTTAGTCGCCCTGCTACTTTTAGCATCACGAGATCGGTTTCCCAATCTGCATTTTTCCATTGCCCTGCCGCCAAGTAATTGAGCAATGACTTATAGCGAACGGGCAGTTGTTCCTGCACAATATAAATTTCATGGGTGGCGTTAATGCTTTGCTGTTCTGCCTGAGTGGATAATCGATAAACATAATGCCCCCCTAACTGTACAGGCGATCGATAAACATAACGCCCTGGCACAGAAGTGTGCATCATAGACATAGATTGAATGGTCTGAGTTGAGAGCCAAGCGCAAAACCAGCGGGCATCATTGGGCGATATGCCCCTAGCAGGTTGGTCGAGCCGCTCAGGAATAGTGATCACCTCAGCCGTAGAATGAAACTGTCCCGAAGTCTGAGCATTGAGAAATAGTTCATATTCTCCCCATGTGATGGGATCAGGCGTGATAGCAGTCTGCGAATCGATCGCCACCATCTGCTGCAACCGCTGTTCCAATCGAATCGCAGTCGTCAGTTCTTCCGATACACAATGCTCTTGCAATGTTTGGTTAAAGCGATCGCGTACTTCTCCACTAATTTGACTCCCTTCCTCCAACATCCGCCGCGCCAACTTCAGCCCAGTCTGGTCTTGCGGGTTGGCGATCGCCCGTTCCACAAACGGTGTCGCACTCGTTAACAACGCACAAAAACACAGTACATTTTCCCAATCAGAATTGCCAAACTTTTCTAGTAACAGCTTTTGACTATTGCGTTGTGTGAGAGCGATCGCCGCCAAATACTCCTGAAACGTCTTGTGGCTAAATTGGTATAGCTGCCCTTCCTCCCCCGTCAACAGCCCCGTAATATCCTGAATCTCCTTCAAAAACCGTTGCGGTGTAAAAGCCGCATCCTCACACTGTCGCTCCAGTTCATCCGCAATCCAACCGCTGCCCTCCTTCGGCGTAAACTGCGTTTTCACCTGCTTCACCAATGCCAACGCCAACACCTGCAAAACTTCCTGATTCTTCTCCGCATCCACCATTTTCAAATGGGTTTCCCGCCGATTAGGGCGGTCTTCTAGCAGCAAATTAAACATCTTCTGGTACAGCTTGACGCGACGGTTGGGCAACTGCTCAAACGCCCGATGAGTTGCTGCAATAATGGTTAGCAGCAGCGGATTTTTGGCTAACGCACTAATTTCTTGAGACTTGAACAATTGCCGACACAAATCATCCGCAGCATCCTTCGCCTAGCATCACTTTCTGCCTTCACCTGATCAGGCAAAAGTTGTTCATTCAAGGCTCTTTGCTGGCTAAAATCTTGCCGATATTTCCAATCCTGATGATAGGTCGTGAACCGATACCAGTTGTAAATAAAATCTGATTTCTGATCATTCGTAAAATCTAAAATGCCAATGCGCTGTACTCCTGCAAACAAATCGCCATCATAACCGTGGGGGCGACTCGTCAAAATAAACGGGGTCGGATAGTTTTGCATTTGCCAGCTTGCCCAACGACTCACCTGTTCTCGCTGGCTTTCGGGCACTTCATCCAACCCATCCAACATCACCAAACACTGCCCACTTTTAAGACGATCCTCAAACCATTGTGAGGAAAGCGCCAGATCTTTGCATCGGGGCAGTTGGGCAATACGCTTCACAACCAAACTCGGCAAAGTTTCTGCCTGAACGCCCTGATAAATGTCGCGGAGCCGCAGCAAAACAGGCAGCAACTCTTTGGCTTGGTGTTGGCGATGGGAGCCATTGGCGTAGCTTTGCGCCAAATGTCGAGTTAGAGTCGTTTTGCCACAGCCTGGATCGGCAATAATTGCCAGCCGCATCTCTGAATTAGGCTGATCTGCCTTTGGCAAAAGATCCCAAATACTGCGCGGAATATTGATGCCACCCCCCAAGCCTCGCGCCGGATCAACATTCAAACATAACGGCACAAAGATTTCTTTGAGCGGTAGAGAAGGCAAATCGCCTTTAAATCCTTCCACTTCCAGATCTTCGCAGTGGGTTTTTAGGGCTTCGAGATAAGCGTTTTCCCAGCCCGTAAATCTGCCTCTGGTGCGATCGATGTTTTTGTCGATTGCCCGTCCCGCACTCTCACCCGCTTGTTCAACTTGCTTGTCTACAGTCTTTTTAATGGGTTTGAAAAATCCAGTTAACAACCCTGACCCTACACTTAAGGCAAGGGCAATCAGTGCCTCAGTTGTACTTTTCTGAAACAAAAAATACACCGTTGCGATGCCGCTGGTTGGAAATAGAGCCTTGGTTGCTAACTCGGTCGTCTGGTCAATCCATGATTTAGAGTCAGACTTAGATTCAGATTTGGAATCTGGGTCAGGCTTGGAGGGAGTGGGCGATCGCTCTGCCATAGTGTGGAGGCAAAAGGAAAAGTGAGATTGACCTTAATTTATCCTAGTCTCGCCAAAACGCCAATTCTGCGCTTAAAACAGCACAACTCTATTTATGGGAAATAACGATTCATGGCTGCTCAAGCTCTTTCAGCACCTCTTCAAGACTCAAAGGTTTTTCACCTTTAACTTTTTGCATCGCTAAAAACAAGCCTTCGTCTTCCATTGCCTCAATCAATCGCTGATAGTCCTCAAGCCGTAGGACCACTTGATGAACGTTGCCATGATTGTCTTTTACAAGTTCTTGTACAAAAGGTAATTCTTCGATACTCATGATTTCTCAGACAATGCTGTAGCTCTACTTTAACTTACGACGAGGCTTGAACCAATCTTCCTACCTGCTTTAGAACCTCCAACACCCCATACAAATCATTCTGCCGCCGCTGCAACGTCAATAAATCAGATAATCCATATTGCGGTGGCTGTTGCACCTCTAGTTTGATAAATCTAAATTCGCTTCCATTGGTTGCTAACCCGTAGGCGGGCTGATGGGGAGATGACATCATGTATGAAAGAGCTTGGGCGATCGCATCTTCCAAGGAAAAGCCAGCCTCTTTAGACTCCACCACCACTACCCAAAATCGTTCCTGCAACACCAAAATATCAATGCGACCCCGCACCAATTTTCCTTCATCTTCCAACGCAATTTGAATCGGGGCTTCAGTCTTAATCCGAAACGGGGGGTTGTAGAAACCAGCCATCGAGAGCAGCGGCGAAAGCATCACAAGCTTCACCGCTTCTTCTGACATAGGATACTTACTCAAGTACAAAAAAGATGACTTTATTTGATCAAGAGCTTGGCGTTCTGCATCAGAAATCGCTGGCAGGTCTTGCTGCCATTCCAAAAAAAAAGAATCGTCTTCTGCACATCTAAGTCCAAACTTTTCCTCGACATCAGCCAAGGTAAGATCGCTAACCGGAATACTTTGAACCATGTTGGTCTTCTGAAAAAACAACGGGTAATCGGATTGTAGCCGATTACCCACTGATCTAACTTAGCCAGAATTTACGCTTCCGAATAGGCATCCATTGGCAGACAAGAGCAAACGAGATTGCGATCGCCATAGGCATTATCAACCCGTCCAACCGCTGCCCAGAACTTATTTTCTCTTGTCCAAGGCGTTGGATATGCTGCTCGTTGACGGCTATAGGGACGATTCCATTCATCACTAAGCAAACTTGCTGCTGTATGGGGCGCGTTCTTCAGCAAATTATTCTGCTTATCTACCAACCCTTGCTCAATTTCGCGGATCTCTTCGCGGATAGCAATCATGGCATCACAGAAGCGATCGAGTTCTTGCAACGACTCACTTTCAGTCGGCTCTACCATTACCGTTCCAGCAACAGGCCACGAAACCGTCGGCGGATGGAATCCGTAGTCAATCAACCGTTTGGCAATGTCATCTACCTCGATCGCCGCCGTTTTCTTAAACTCCCGCAAATCGAGAATGCATTCGTGTGCTACCAAATCTCCTTTACCCTTATAGAGAATGGGATAGTGACTCTCTAGCCGTTTAGCGATGTAATTTGCGTTCAGAATTGCCACCTGAGTCGCCTTTGTTAATCCGGCACTTCCCATCAGCGCGATATAGACCCAAGAAATCGGCAAAATGCTGCCACTCCCCCAAGGAGCTGCCGAAACTGCCCCAATTCTTGCCGATCGCTCTCCCGTGCCATCCATGTCAACTACCGTATGCCCTGGCAAAAATGGCATCAGATGAGCCTGTACGCCAATCGGTCCCATCCCTGGACCGCCGCCACCGTGGGGAATGCAGAACGTTTTGTGGAGGTTGAGATGACAAACATCTGCGCCAAAATCTGCTGGACGGCATAGCCCCACCTGGGCATTCATGTTAGCTCCATCCATGTAGACTTGCCCGCCGTGAGCATGAACGATCGCACAAATTTGTTGAATACCTTCCTCGAATACCCCATGAGTCGAAGGATAAGTGACCATCAGGGCAGAAAGATTATTCTTGTGTTTTTCAGCTTTGGCTTGCAGGTCAGCAATATCAATATTGCCATTGCGATCGCAAGCCACGGGCACAACCTTCATCCCTGCCATGACCGCACTAGCAGGATTAGTACCGTGAGCAGATTCGGGAATGAGACAAAGATTGCGATGCCCTTCGCCGCGCTGCTCGTGGTATTGGCGAATCACCAGCAAACCCGTGTACTCACCTTGCGAACCCGCATTAGGCTGGAGAGAAATCCCAGCAAACCCAGTAATCTCAGCTAGCCATTCCTCCAACTGCCGGAACATGATTTGGTAGCCTCGCGCCTGCTCTAAAGGCGCAAAGGGGTGAATTTGCCCAAACTCTGCCCAAGTGACCGGAATCATTTCGGAGGTGGCATTGAGCTTCATGGTACAAGAACCTAGCGGGATCATTGCCGTTGCTAGGGATAGATCCTTCATTTGCAACCGATACATATACCGCAGCAGTTCGGTTTCAGAGTGATAGGTATTAAAAACAGGATGAGCTAAATAGGGCGTAGTCCGAGCCATCCCTCCCCAATCCCCCGTGGCGATCGCCCCCCGTGGCTGTCCATCTCCGCCACCAAAAATTTGCAACAGATCGAACAGATCATCTGAGGTCGTCGTTTCATCTAATGAAATCCCGATCGCCCCATCCCCGATCGCCCGTAGATTAATGCGTTTAGCGATCGCCCCTGCCATAATCTCTGATTGGCGATCGCCCACCTCTACCCGCAACGTGTCAAAAAACGGCGCATCGCCCAACTTAAAGCCCAGTGCCTTCAACCCGTTCGCCAACGTCACTGTCTGTTGATGAATCGCCTCAGCAATTTGCCTCAACCCGCGCGCACCGTGATACACCGCATACATCCCAGCCATCACCGCCAGCAAAACCTGCGCTGTACAAATATTACTGGTCGCTTTATCGCGCCGGATATGCTGTTCACGAGTCTGGAGCGCCAAACGTAGCGCTGGATGCCCTGACCCATCTCTAGAAACGCCTACAAGTCTACCGGGTAGCTGTCGCTTATACGCTTCTTTGGTAGCGAAGTACGCCGCATGAGGACCGCCATAGCCCAACGGCACACCAAAGCGTTGAGTATTACCGACCGCAATATCTGCCCCAAATTCTCCAGGAGGCTTCAGTAGGGTCAGGCTCAGCAAATCAGCCGCCACGGTCACCAACGCACCAGCCTCATGAGCCTGCTTGATGAATGATTGATAATCATAAATTGCGCCACCGGTGGCGGGATACTGCAACAGCGCTCCAAAAACTGGCTGATCGAAGTCAAAAGTGCGGTGATCGCCCACAATAACTTCAATACCGAGAGGAACTGCCCGCGTTTTAACGACATCGATGGTTTGCGGATGACAGGCTTCAGACACCCAAAAGGCTTTGGATTCGCCTTTATACTGCCCGTAGCTCAGAGTCATGGCTTCAGCAGCGGCGGTACCTTCATCAAGCAGGGAAGCGTTGGCGATTTCTAGCCCAGTCAGGTCAGTAACCATCGTTTGATAGTTGAGGAGGGCTTCTAAACGTCCTTGAGAAATTTCGGGCTGATAGGGGGTGTATTGGGTATACCAGCCGGGATTCTCTAAGATGTTGCGTTGAATCACGGGGGGAGTGATGCAGTTGGAGTAGCCCATGCCAATGTAGGAGCGGAAGATTTGATTTTGGGTGGCGATCGCCTTCAAATCTTGCAGAACTTCCCGTTCAGTCCGACCCTCTGCCAATTGCAAGGGTCGCTGGAGCCGAATTCCCGCCGGAATAGTCGCCTCCATCAGGCCCTCCAGCGATCCAAAGCCCAGATATGACAGCATGTGCTGAATGTCATCTGCTTGAGGTCCAATGTGCCGCCGCCCAAAGTCATGCACTTGCCAATCAATTGCACCTGTACTAGAGGAAATTGGACTAGTAGCTCTATCAGGTAAGGCAGCAGACGATTCCGAAATACCGACTGAACTCAAATCTGGGCTTTGGACGGAAGCAGAAAACTCTGAGGTCATGGAGGAGCCTGGGGGATAGGGAGATTAGAACAGAGGGCTTAGATAATGTTTAACCATTTACGCAATATTTTGCAACAATGCCCCTCCATACTGGCTGCTCAAAGGCAATTCAGGGGAGCTACCTCAAAAGCGATCGCCTAATCTCTACCGTTGCTATTCCCCTTCTGTCAGTGCACGGTACTCATCGGCTGATAGAGCATCGTCTAGCTCATCAATGTCGTTGACGCGGATCTTCAGCATCCAAGCTTCGCCATAGGGATCTTCAGCCAGTTGCTCAGGAGCTTCGATGACTGCATTATTGCGCTCGATCACGGTGCCAGAGAGAGGAGCTTTCAGGTCTTCGACGGCTTTGACTGATTCGACCGTGCCGAAGGTCTCGCCCTGGGCGATCGCCTCTCCTATATCAGGCAGTTCTAAAAATACAATGTCGCCTAGTTGGTCGATGGCAAAAGCCGAAATGCCGATGGTGGCAATTTCCCCATCAAGGCGGGCGTATTCATGACTATCCAAATATTTCAAATCATCAGGATATTCCAGGGTCATAGCTGTCCTTTTTCTTGACTCAGTGGGCAGGCGAACTTCACAAAATTAACTCAAAATGCGACCAATGCGTCAAGGAAAGCAGTCCCCAGCTAATTTTCCTATGAACATGCCAAAGTAATCGTGTCACAATTGAGGAAAAGGCTATTCTTCCCACTGCCGAGCAAGGCTTTGCATGCATTCGTGTTTGTCAAATGCTGTCAAACTATTATCGAAACATTTGTTTATTTCGGTTCAATAGCAATACAGGAGGTATCTATACCCTCGCTGAAGAAAATATGGAAATCCTCATCTCTCGCGATGGTAATTGGAGATTTTTAGATGAAACCGAACTTTGAAACTATGCCTCGTAAAGATCTGATTGCCTATGTACGAGCACATCGAGATGATGAACAGGCTTTTGAAATCTTGCTCAGTCGTCGTAGCCCCGATGCTGAAGCGACTTGGTATAACTTTCCTGACAGCGAAGAGGGACAGAAACAAATGTCAGAGGTATTTCATCGTAAGCTAAGTGGGGAGAATTAGAGACTGAAAGCATGATCACTGTTGCGCTGCCCAAAGGCGGACTGCTGAAAGACAGCATCCGCTTGTTCCAATCTATTGGCTTAGACTTTAGTGCATTTTTGGATGATTCCAATCGTCAGCTAGAAATTTGGGATACCACCCACACCGCTAAAGCCTTGCTGGTACGCAATTATGACGTGCCCGTATATGTGGAATACGGTCAGGCGCAGCTTGGCGTTGTGGGCTATGACATTTTGCGAGAGAAACGTCCCCAAGTGGCGCATCTCGTCGATTTGGGATTTGGGCATTGTCGGTTGTCGGTGGCAGTGAAAGCCTCTAGCCCTTATCGTTCGGCGTTGCAACTGCCGCCCCATAGCCGAGTTGCCAGTAAGTTTGTGCAGTGCGCCGGAGAGTTTTTTAACGAGTTAGATTTGCCCGTAGAAATTGTGCCGCTATATGGCTCGGTGGAGTTGGGACCGATTACAGGGATGTCAGAGGCGATCGTGGATTTGGTCGCGTCGGGCAAAACTCTCAAAGAGAATAATCTAGTTGAAATCGATCGCCTATTCGACAGCACAGCCCGGTTAATTGCCCATCCCCTCAGCTATCGAATTAACCGGGGCGAAGTGCAACAGCGAATTGAACAGATCCGGGCTTTAACAATGGCTCAGGCAGGTCACTGATTTAGGCAGGTCACTGATTTAGGCAGGTTACTGAGTATAGGTTCGAGCATAACGAGGACGACAAGGACTGCCCCAGCATACTTGTTGATTAGGGATGTCAGAAAGAACATTGCTACGCGCCCCAATGACCGCATTTGCCCCAATCTGAACACCAGGCGCAATGAAGCAATCTGCTGCCACCCATGCCCCGTTGCCAATGGCGATCGCCCCTGTTTTCAACCCAAACGCTGGATCTTGAGGATCATGGCTGCCTGTACACAGGTAACTTTTCTGCGAAATCACGCAATGTTCGCCAATGGTAATTCTATCTAAGCTATACAGCACCACATCATCGCCAATCCAGCTATAGTCACCAATTTGGACTTTCCAAGGATAGGTAAAGCGCGCAGTCGGGCGGATGCTGACTCCTTTACCAATGTGAGCGCCAAAGAGTCGGAGGAGAGATACACGGGCGATATGAAAAGAGTGAGGCGTTAAAGGGAAGGCGATCGCCTGCACCAGCCACCACAGCAAGATGTACCAACCCGATCGCCCACGGTCAAACCAAGATTGGTCGTAGCGACGCAAATCAACTAGAGCAGGTTCATCGCATTGCAGCTCATCCACATGTTCGATGGACGGTTGACGCGATAGTTTAGGTAGGCGATCGACCCCGTGCTGGCTCATACTTCTATACTTCTCCACTCGTTTGAGGAATGGGCGAAGCGATCGCGGATGTTTTATTCAACCGTCCGCCAAACCGCAGTTCATAAAGCTTGACTCCAATCTGGTACTCATACTGGCTGAGGAGTTGGGCATAAATCAGCCCCGCCTTACCATCCAAAAATCCCAGTCGAATAAAATACGCCAGGATAAATCTTAGGAATGGCTTAAAGGGTAGGTGTATCCAAATCCGCTTCAGGAAGCGTTTCCGCTGCACAGAATCGCCAAACAGATCGGCACCAATTGTTCCTCCCGCTTCCATGCCTGTCAGCAAGTTGTAGTAAACACGGGCTTCCCAGTTAGAGTAACGATTGTGGCGTTCTAACCAATGAAACATGTCCTTAAAGTCGATGTGCAGCATATCGCTTTGCAAATAGCCGACTTTTCCCGCTAAAACGACATGCTCATGAACTTCGTTGTCTCCCGTATTAAGAATTTCCTCAGTGTTGAGATTTTCGTAACGTCCTTTAGCATGGCGGAACAGACGCAGATTCCAGTCGGGATACTTGCCGCCAAACCGAATCCATTTTCCCAAAAAGAACACTTTACGATTGAGGTAATAGCCGTCGTAATCGGGGTTTTGAATCGCTTTTTCAATTTCGCCCCACAACTCTGGAGTAATCCGCTCATCGCAATCTACAATCAGCACCCATTCGTTGCGGAAAGGCAGATTTTCTAAAGACCAGTTTTTCTTTTTGGGCCAGCGTCCGTTGAACTGGAACTGCACGACCTGCGCCCCGTGACTCTCAGAAATTTCAATAGAGCGATCGCTACTCTGCGAATCGACCACAAATACTTCATCCGCGATCGCCACACTAGCAAGGCAAGCCGATAAATTTTCTTGCTCATTTTTAGCAGGAATTAAAACAGACACAGGAAGTTTCATAAAAAAAGGAATAAGAAGGACAAAAAACTAATCTCAACATCCATCTCCCAACATTCACCCATTAATCTTTCCTAGAAAATATTCCTTGAATTGCTGCCTTCAAGTACCCCACCTGCCCATAGGCATAAGCAAAATCATCAAAACTTTGAGCCGGATCGTGCCAGTGAATCAGCGATCGATAGATTCCACGCAAAAATTTCTCTCCGCCGCGTGGCAACTGCCCCACCCCTGCCCGACCCATCGACCGCTCGCGGTAACACTCACTCATTCCCTGCCACCAGCCTCGACTCAAAAACCATCTCCGCCGAGTTCTCTCAGGCGCAACGTTATGGGCGACCGTAGCCGTAGGCAAATAAGCAACCTGCCATCCCATCTCTAGTGCCCGCTCCGTCATCACTAGCTCTTCATTCGACAGCAGGTTCTTACCCACCCGCCCCAAATTCACATCGAAACCACCAATTTGCTGCAAAAAACTTTGGCGAATCGAGTAGTTCAAGCCTCTAGGAGTGAGTCCAGGGCGATCGATATAAACGATCGCATCCCCCAAGTCATACGCGCCCAAGTTCCCAGCTAAGCCAGAAGAAAGCCAGCGGGGTGGCTTCAAACCATCTGCCCACAGGAGCGTCACCTTGCCCCCGGCGATCGCCAACTTCTCATTATTCTGATAAGCGCCATGCAAAACTTGTAGCCACTGAGAGCTAGCCACAGCATCATCATCTAGATAAGCCAGGATCAGGCTATGCGCTTGCTTTGCGCCCGTATTTCGTGCCACCGATAGCCCTAGAACGGACTCGTGGATATAGCGCAACCGAGGATGGGACAACCGTGCCTCAATCACCTCACGAGTGCGATCGCTCGATGCATTATCGACAACAATAACTTCGTATTCTTCGGTAAAATCCTGGTTCAGCAGGCTATCTATGGCTGCTCCCAGATATTGGGCGCGATTGTGGGTACAAATAATTGCAGAAATCTGCGGATCGGGCATGAGTTTAAGCCTTGCAGACGAATCAGCTAGCCCCTAGGATGCCCAGGCTGATTGGTTTGCTAACGGCACTCGCCTGATCAATTAGGTTTTTTGAATCTGTCCACTCAGTACAGTCAGGCTTTGAATCAGTTGATTGAGGCGGTTTTCTAAAGTCTGCTTTTGGCTTAAAAGGATGCGTAGCTTTTGG
Source organism: Elainellales cyanobacterium (assembly GCA_038204505.1). Lineage (GTDB taxonomy): Bacteria > Cyanobacteriota > Cyanobacteriia > Elainellales > Elainellaceae > Timaviella. The sequence continues at coordinate 4,380 of JBBRCV010000118.1, read as the reverse complement.
TAACGGGCGATCGCCAAGCTGACATAAGGAACTTGCTGGATGGGGCAAGAACGGCTCCAAAGTCGTCCATCAGCATCTAATCCACAGAGGCGATAGGCAGTGCCAGATGGTTCTTCACTTGCTTGATCTGAAGGCGTTTGAGACGCAGGTTGTGCTTGACTTTGTGCCACCTGATTAGACGTGCAAATAGCTTCGACGTAATCCATCAATCGATCTACTTCCCCATGTCGCAATGTTGCCATATCAGCAGAAGACGCGCTTGGCTGGTGCTGAACATGGCTTGCCTGCGACTCTAACCAGCCCTCGACGATGGGACCGTCTGCATAAACCGCCTGAATTTGCAGGGTTATTTGCTCTAACTCCAATTGCCAAGCGACGATCGTCGTTTCAATATCTTTCAGCAGGCTCATTGCTAAATTTGGGTTTGTTGCGTGGCGATAATGGCTCACCTTGACAGTCTTTGCATTAGGTAAAGCCAGTGACTGATTTGCTTGCGTTGGAAAGGGTTGCACCATTTCAGCCGAAGACGATTCTGCGGTATGAGGGACAGCACTAAAGGGCACTTCTGAGGGCGCTTCGGTTTGCAGCGCTTGAGTTTCAGAATTTAGCTGATGACGGAGGGCAGAGGGTAAAGGCTGGGGAAAGGGATCTAGAATCGTTCTAGGCATTGCACTGGCGATCGGGTGAGCCGCCAAATTGCTAGAAGTTGTGGAGGCAGGGGGCGCATCACTCTGGGTATTAAGTTGCTCCAGCATCGCCCCAATCCGTTGCAGTCCAAATTTCATAGTTGCCTCGTTTCCACAAGTATCAAGTTTTAGAGCAGTCGATCCATTAGTAAGAATAGCCTTACCCGAAAATCAGGGTACAGATACACCGTAGTCCCACCGCTCACGCTTGATGCTCAACATAGAACTATCGTGAAAACACGGTTTACAGTTAAATTCTAAGTTAAAACTTCTTTGGAGGAAGGCTCAACCCAGAAAATTTAGGTCATCTTAACGACGATTACTGACTACGACAGAATTTCTTCATGAATATCTACCCAAATCAGAATGTTTACCCAAACCAAAACAATCACATCACTTTAGTCACGGGTTCTTGTCGATCGGGCAAAAGTGAGTGGGCTGAGAAGCTAGCGACCCAATCGGGAAAGTCTGTGATCTACGTAGCAACGGCTCAGGCTGACCCCGATGACCTGGAGTGGCAAAACCGGATTGCCCTACATCAGCAGCGTCGTCCAGCCCACTGGAAAACCCTGGCGATTCCTGTAGAGGTTGCCGCCACCATTCAATTAACAGATGATTCTGAGTGCTTGTTGATAGATTCGCTAGGCACTTGGTTGGCTAATTGCTTGGAGCAAGATGAAGCGGTTTGGCAACAAACAGTGCAGAACTTGTTAACGAGCTTGGAGCAGGCTTCTGGCTCAATTATTTTGGTGGCAGAAGAGACAGGCTGGGGGGTTGTGCCTGCCTATCCAATGGGACGGTTATTCCGCGATCGCCTCGGCAGCCTGACTCGACAAGTTGGGGCGATCGCCAATACTGTCTATCTCGTCACCGCAGGCTACGCGCTAGATCTAACCCGCCTTGGAACTCCACTAGGAAAATAATGGGATCTGATCACCCAAGACCTTAGCCTTTAATCTGAAACAGCTTGCCATTACGAATTTGCATCACTGGATGCTCGGACATCTTTACAAGCTGCTCATCATGCGTCGTCACAATGACCGTGATGCCAATGGAATTAAGTTTTTGCAGAATTTTAATAACCTGCCAAGAATTATTGGAGTCGAGGTTTCCGGTTGGCTCATCGGCAAGCAAAATGGGCGGCGTGTTCACCACTGCCCGCGCAATGCTAACCCGTTGCTGCTCTCCACCCGATAACTGCTCTGGAAAGCAATCGGCTTTCTCCTGCAAGCCCACCATTTTTAGGGTCGGCAACAGACGGCGCTGAATTTCTTTGCGCGTAAACCCTTGGGCACAAAGGACAAGCGCCACATTTTCAGAAACAGTGCGCCGAGGAATCAACTTATAGTCTTGAAAAACCACCCCAATCTGACGGCGCAGCTTAGAGAGACGGTTGCCCCGTAGATCAGTCAAGCCCACATTGTTGACAAAAACTTCGCCTTGAGTAGAGCGTTCTTCGCCATAGAGCAGCTTTAAGAGCGTCGATTTGCCAGAACCAGAAGGTCCTGTAATGAATAAAAAATCACCTTTGCGAATTTGCAAGTTGACATCAAGCAAGGCTGGGCAGCCATTGCCATAAACCTTAGTAACCTGCTGTAACCGCACCACTACATCATGCATAGGCTGACGCGGAGGGGAAGGCGCGGGAGAATTAGAGGCAGAAGATTGGGCAGTCCGAGACGGGGCAGGCGGGCGATCGGTCGTCACTGGAGCCATAGTATTTTAGTCAGATGTTGTCTGCACGAAAGGGTCTGTGGGGTGGGCTTACTGCGGCTTCGCTGCAAAGGAAATCGCTGCAAAGAATGACAGCCTAGCGGCTTCACTGGAAGGGAACTAGCCTGAATTTAAGCATGAAAATCTGACTTTGGGGCTAGTATTTCTAACTAGTCTGATGAGCAAATATAAAGATCAACTAAAGAGCTGATCTTCTCGATCGCACTCTCCATCTAACTGAGATCCTCATTAGAGTTCTGCCAAAAAAACTGGTTAAGCTTCTGGCTGAACCCATTGCGCCGCTTCAAACACAGGGCAATACCCGTCTGGTGTAACTTTGAAGCCAAATAGCGGCGAAGCCTGATTCCAGCACCGCTGACTCCGGCAATGGGTACAATTTTCGCAGCATTCCACATCTGTTTGAACCACCGTGTCCTGATTTTTCCTCAGTAATTCCCGCTGAGTTATGCCCCGTAGCACTAACTCTTCGCCCTGCCACCGAACTTCGACAATGCCCGTATCTGCTAAACCCTGCCAACGAGGATCGGCAGTGACTGTATCGGGCAGAGAAATTAGGACAGAGTCAGGTTGCTCAGTCAGTTCGCCCTCATATTGGGTTTCGGGAGGAGCGGGTTGGAGGAAGGTTTCGCCAATGGGGAGCTTGACCTTGATGCCAGCGGCAGGGGTATGAAGGTGGTAGCGATTGTGGAGTTCTTCGAGGCTGGTGAGGTCGTTGAGATAAGCGGGAGCGCCGTGGATAAACACGACGTGTTGAGGGCGAAGGTTGTGAATGAGTTGAGTGGTGCCAGAGCAGTCACAGTGATCAGCTAAAAGGTAAGGTTCGAGGGTGATGCGTCCGGCTTGAACGGCGGTTTGCAGGGCAGGCGAATTTTGTAGAGTTTGGTTAAGGGTAAATTCCACAGAACCAATCTGACCGGGCTGATGAGGAACCAGGATTAGCCAGGGTTCAATGGCCTTCCCTGAAAACAAATACTGGTTTAGGTCTTTATCTTTGTCGGTCAGAATAATGCAGGGCGACTGAACGGATAAATTGGGCGGCAATCGGCGGACGCGGGGACGAATGCGATCGTCCCAGAACAGTGGCTGGTGACGAGCAAAGTTTTGGACAGAACTGGGGAAGTGGGGCAGCATTTCGAGGTAGGCATCGCAGCCCAGGGCAACGCTGCCATCGACCCAGATGTCCAGGTCTTGCCCGGTAAAGTGGTGATGGCTCCGGAGCAGCATCAGCAGTTCTTGTCCCAGTCCCAGGGTGGGGGTGGGCAGGAGGATGGACTGGCGATCGCTCATTGCCCGACTAATCCGCTCGGCAAGCTGATTTTCTTGCTGCTTGCGATGGGGATAGCGCGCAGTCCCATAACTCCCTTCCACAATCAACACATCCGGTTTTAGTCCGCGCAACTCCTCTAAAGGCAAACCGTCTACTAAGCGGGAGTTAGAGAGCAGAAAATCTCCGGTATAGAACAGGCTATAGGTGCGGTTGGCGGTTTTGTAGCTGAGGAAGATAGCGGCAGCACCAGGAAGATGCCCAGCGGGGTATAGCTCAACCGTGAGTCCATCCCGGAACTCAATGGGCGATCGCCAGGGCAGCGCCTGACAGAATAGGGGAGCCTCTTCGTTAAGCCAATTAAGCGATAAAAGTTGAGCCGTCACCTCACTGGCACAAATGGGCAACTGCGGAAACGCCCGATTCAAAGCCAGCAATCCTCTAGCATGATCGGGATGGGCATGGCTACACAGCACTAAATCGATCGATTGCAAAAGCTCTCGGTCTGCCATCCAAGCCGGATCACTTAGCCCGCAGTCTAGTAAAACCCGGTAAGGTCCCATGCGGATCAGTAAGCAGACTCCTTCCTGAGCGCTACCAACGCTGTAGGGAAGACATTCAAGTTGATCCATGCCATGCTCCTAGTGAGCAGAGCCGTTGCCATGATAATTGTCGGAGTCGTAGAATCCGTTACGG
>JBBRCV010000117.1:0-17579 GCA_038204505.1 Elainellales cyanobacterium | reverse complement strand
GGACTCCTGTATCTTAAATAATCATCTGTAGCTCTAACAATTTTTGTGTTTCTTAAAGTTTTCCGCCATCCGATCGCTCATTACCTTCTACTTCTCGCCATCCTGCTCTTAGGCTTAGGGCTACGATTTTGGCATCTTGACAGTAAACCTTTGTGGCTCGATGAAGTTTTGAGCGCGCTGTTCACAATGGGACGAAGCTATCAGGATATTCCACGAAAACAGTTTTTTCCATTAACCGCACTGGATCAATTGTTCACGCTGCAACCCGGAATAACCTGTCCTCAAATTGCCCAAACGATCGCCACAGAATCAGTCCATCCTCCGTTATATTTCTGTTTAATGCACCGTTGGCTTAACTTGCTTCAACCCAATGCCGAAAACTGGGTTTGGGCAATTCGATCGCTGCCTGCATTGTTTGGCGTAGGGGCGATCGGCGCAATTTATTACCTTAACCGCGTGGCGTTCTCCAAATCCGCAGGATTAGCTGGCGCGGCACTGATGGCGGTTTCTCCATTTGCAGTCTATTTATCGCAAGAAGCACGACATTACACGCTGCCGATGCTGTTAATTACGCTGGCTTTAGCGGGGTTGGTGCAAATGCAGCAAGACTTGACCCAGCAAGCATTTCGTCCGTGGGTGTGGCTGGGTTGGATCGTTCTCAATAGTGTGGGGCTATACGTTCATTACTTCTTTGCTTTGGCGATCGCGGCACAAGTTATGGCGCTGGGCGGATGGATGCTAATCGGGCAACGCAGACCGTTTCACCACTGGGGGCTTTTGGTGGGAGCGATCGCCGGAATCATCCTCTGTTATCTGCCCTGGTTGCCCACAATGATTAGCCATGCAGGTCGCCCGGAAACGGATTGGCTGATTCCTTACAAGCCGGATTGGTTAGATCGAGTTGCGCCGCTGTATCAAATGGTTGTGGGTTGGGTACTAATGGTAGTTGCGTTACCTGTGGAAAACCAACCCTTTACCATTAAGATCACATCGAGCCTAATCATTGCGGTGTTTATGTTGTGGCTGATTAGCCGCGTGGTCGTGCGATCGCGGAGCCTGTGGAAAACTCTGGCTTTTCGTCCGGCGATCGTGCTGCTTTCGGGCTTTACTTTGTGCGTGATTTTAGAGTTTTTTGCGATCGTTTATATATTAGGTAAGGATATTACGGTCGTTCCTCGCTATAACTTTGTGTACTATCCGGGGGTGTGTGCCTTACTGGGCGCGTGTTTTGGGGGTGCTGGAACCAGACGAGAAACATTACCCTGGGGCGTTTGGATGGGCGGAATAGGGCGATCGCTCACAATCCTGCTGCTAGTTGGTTTAATTAGCAGTGGACTTGTGGTGAATGGGTGGGTGTTTCAGAAGTCCTATCATCCCGACAAAGTGGCTCAGGACATGGCTTTAGAGCCTGCTCAGCCGTTGATCGTAGTCGTTAGTTATGCGTCGTTACAAGAGATCGCTTTAGGGTTAAGCTTTGCGTTGGAGTTGCGTAAACTTTACTCGATGGAGGATGTGGAAAAGTCGGTACGGTTTGCATTTTTTGATCGTTCACAAGGTTATCAACAGATGTGGAAAACTTTAGCGCGATCGCCCCAGCCGCTGCCATTGCCACTCAATTTATGGGTGGTTGCGTCTCCTGGAACACGAACGAAGAACTATCCAGGACGGCTGAGCTTAGCGAGTCAGCCGGGACAAAGACGTACCATTTGCCAAGTTGACCCTGAAGAATTTCACCGGATTGGATTTCCGTATCAACTGTTTCGGTGTGCAGTGAAAGGCAGTAAGCAGCAGTAATAGAGTTGAATTTGTGATCAGGAATTAAGAATTTGGCGATAGGCTTCAACCATTTGCTGAGCGATCGCCTTCCAGCTATAGTTTTTCAACGCATGAGCCTTCGCATTCTCTCCCCGCCGCTGACGTTCCGCTCCATCAGCTAACGCTAACCGCAGTTGCTCTACCAATCCTGGCACTGTGCAAGGGCTAACCCATCCTGCCTCTGCCTGCTGAATTTGCTCCCAAATATAGACCTGATCCGAGATGACTACAGGCACTCCAGCAACCATTGCTTCTGCTACTGCAATGCCAAAGTTTTCGTAATAAGAGGGCAGCACAAATAGGTCAGCGGCTTGAAGCAGAGCGGCTTTGTCTTCACCCGAAACAAATCCCGCGATCGCCGTCCTTTCTCCTAAAGCAGATTGCTGAATCTGATCGTAAATTTGCCGCTCGTAGGCTGGATCTTGGGAATTAGACCCGGCTAGCACAAAGTGAAAATTTTGCCCATCTGCCATCAGTTGTTGGAGGGCTGGAAGCAGTAGATCGAATCCTTTTTTAGGATCGAGGCGCGACATAAATAGGATGATGGGGCGATCGCCAGGAATGCCATACTGGGCGCGTACTGACTGTTTTGCCTGTAAATTCTGCATCACAGGCTTTACCCCCAAGGGCAACACTAGATCCCGGCTCACTGTTCCAAACCGCTCCGAGATTTTTGCTTCCTGGTCGCTAGTGAAATGAATTGCTGCGGCTCCCTTCAGGTTAGGACGCTCTAGCACCGCTGCGTAAAGTTGCTTAAGCCGACGTTTTTTCTGTAAGTCGGCAGGGTCGAGTGTGCCCAGCGGACGCAGGATATAAGGGAGTTGCTGGTGTCGTGCCACCGTTGCTGCTAGGCTGCTGACGGGCGAGAACAGGGCATGAATATGGGCAATATCGAATTCGCGTCCGTGCTTCGTCAGCCATTGCAACAGCCCCAGGGAAAACTTGTAGCGGCGAAAGGGCGAACAGCGGAAGTAACGGATTTGATAGCCATCTTGTGAAATGGGGCGATCGCACATTACATCCAAAGGCGCTTGCCCTACATCGCCATTAGAGTCGGTGGTGAGAATGGTTACCTCTACATTCTTCTCTGCCAAAGCCTTAGAGAGTCCCAGCACCATTTGGCTAGGTCCTCCATAAACCAACGAAACGGAAGGAATGATTTGAAGAATACGGAGTGGCTTATTCATGCTTTTCCCCTATCAAATGCTGATAAAAGTCCAATTGCTGCCGCGCTAAAGCCCGGTTTGTGTAGGATTTCATTGCTTTGGAATAAGCCTGTTTTGAGAGGGCGATCGCCACATCCGGCTGACTCATCAACCGCGCCAAACAATCCCGCAGAGCCTCTGCGTTGCCTTCAGGAAAGACCATGCCCGCATCGCCAATTACATGAGGAATCTCGCCAGAATCAGAGCCTATTACGGGCACCTGACAAGCCATTGCTTCAATTAGCACATGCCCGAACTGCTCTTTCCATCCGACTGATGTGAGAGTTTTGAACTTTTCGGTAGATTGAGAAGGCAGCACCAGCGCGTTCATTAGGTTGATATAGCGAGGGACATCATCGTGAGGAACGCTTTCGATGAAAATGAGGCGATCGCCAATTCCAGCTTTTTCAGCCTTCGCCATCAACTGTTCTTTTAGCTCGCCTCGCCCTAGCAGCAAAAGTTTCCAAGGCTTGTCCTTTGCCAAACCTGCCACCGCATCACATAGCGTCAAAAGCCCCTTCTCTTCAACAAATCGCCCTACAAAACCAATCACAAACTCATCCGACTGAATCCCTAGCTGAACCGCAAGCTCCGGCTGCGCCTGGGGACGAAATAGAGACTCATCGACTCCAAGCTGGGGCATGACGCGCATTTCGCCCTTATAACCGCGCTGCCGCAGCACATCCACACCATCCTGGTTGCCCGATACAATGCCGTGGCTATGGCGCAAGTTGTACGCCTCTAGCGCTGAAATGGGAAACTTGAGCGCATAGGGCAAGTTCCACCAGGTAAAGAAAAGATTTTTGGCGTTGAGTTTGAGGAGACGATTGAGCGTGATCATTTGGGCGTAAGCGATCGCCTTTGCTCCCTGCTCTACTTGAATAATGTCGGGGCGAAACTCCTTCATCAACGCCACTAAATCTGCTCCAAAACACAGCATTCCCTGATTGTTTTGGCTGAAGTTTGAGACGGGCACCACTCGAAAAGAGCCATCTTGCCAAGGGCGAGTTTCAATAATTTTGTTCTGTACACCGCCGGGTCGCCATTTTTTAGGAACCACGATAGTCACTTCAATACCGGGTTCTAAGGATGCGAGGGTTCTGAACTTTTCGCAGTTGAGATCAACGATATAAGTATGGCTAGCAACCAAAATTTTCATGATGATCCTTCCACAAAAGCAGAATTAACAGAGTCGTTTTTACTATAAACTTGCCCGTTATCCCACAGCGATTTCACCATCGTTCCTACCGCATTCATGAATGCAAGAAGATAGAATATGCACCGACTCATAACCTTCAACGGCGAACTGCTTTTATAACAAGGAGGATGCCCCAATACGTGACAGTCAAACAGCTTGATGAAAAAATGCAGACACTGCTCAGGCGTGAGGCTTTTTAGCCCCATTAAAAAGTGATTGTGATAGAAAGTAACCTGGTATTGCAGCGATCGCGTACTAATGTCATGACAACCGCCTGTTTCCTCACCTAAATGCACTAAATGCGCCTCTGGGTCATACCAAATCATCAGCCCCGTCTTGCGAATATGCAGACAAAAATCCGACTCTTCCCGGACGGCGCTGCCCCGAAACCGTTCATCAAACCAAATGCCGTGTTTTACAAAAATCTCGCGCCGGAACGACATATTGCAGCCCCGTGCCGTCAATACCTGCTGCGGTTTAACCGTATGCACCAAATTAATGTGATACCAGGCAATTCCCGGATTCATCGCTTCCGGCGGCAAATCTTCGATCGCCAATCCCGGTTGATGATCTGCTAGCTTCATGCGATCGAACACGCGACCCGCAACAGCCCCGACATCCGCGCGGGAATAGTTGCGGGCATGAGTCATCAAAAAATCGGGGGATAGCTGCACATCATCATCAAGGAATAGAACAATATCGGCTTGCGATCGCCTCACCGCATAGTTCCGCGCTCCCGGTAAACTTGCCCAATTTACCTGAAATAGGCGAATCTTTTGAGTCGCTGCAAGCTGATCTAAATAAGCCTGCGTTTCGGGCTGATGCTGTGGCTTTTGATCCACCACAATGACATCAAAATAGGGATAATCCTGCTGAACCACATCAGCAAGAGTGGCGCGTAAGGTGTCCTCGCGTCCATAGGTTGGAATAATGACAGAAATAGAAGGTAAGCTCACAGGCGGCTCCGTTGACTCGTCTCCTTAGTTATCCCAGTAGGCGAGTGAGAACTTCAGAAGATGCGGTTGATGACCTTAAGCAGAAAATATTTCATCCAAATCCAACTCGCTTAGGGCGCTGTTTTTTAGAGGGAACCTCCGGTAGATCTTGCGCTTTTGCCTCTCGTTTTTCCTGGTTTTCAATTTCAGGTAGCTTCAGCACTACCCCAGCAAAAAACCAGTAATAAACAGCAACGGGGTCAACATCAAGGGGATAGTAGTAAGTGTTGTAGCTCATGACGAACACAAATAGCCAAAGTGTAGACCCATAGCTTCTGAGAGTGCGATCGCGCCCTGAACGATAGGCTTTGAAAGTGGCGATCGTTAAGGCTGTCACCAAGATTAGAAAAGCTAGCGTTCCCAAAATCCCAATCTCATAAATCAACTTAGGATAATAGGTTTCAACCAGAACCGTCTCTCCTAAAAACCGTCCTGAATTTGTTGCTCGTCCCAGCCCCCGCCCTAGAAAACCGCCTCGCGCTAAAGACCACTGAAACTGCTGAAAAATAAAGTCGTAGGGCGGAGAAGCATTCCAGCGGCTCATAAAGCTATCGATGCGCTCCTGCATGGTCGCGGCATTATTTACCGCTCCGATTCCCAACGCCAAACCTAGCCCGACGGCGATCGGCAAAAACCGCTTTAAATTAGCAACCTGTCCTGTAAAAATCAGCAGCACTGCCACCACCACAGGCACCAACGCCAAAGCAATTCGCTGTCCTGACACTACCGCCATCACAAAAACTGCACCCAAGCCGACCAGCCCCAAAATTCGCCATATTGGTTTGGGATCATTAAACGCAGTCGGAAAGGCAATAAACGCACTAGCAATGAGGAACCAGCCCCACTGCCAGGGCGCGACAAAGGTTCCAGGCAGACGAATAACGCCTTGGGAAGGACTGTAAAGCAACGAGCCACCCACAAAACATCGAGCTTCTAGAGATGCCCGAAACAGATCGTTGCCCTGGGCGAATCGTGTTCCCTGGCAGATTCCAGTCAACAGCATCAGATATTGAATCAGCCCTAGTCCACAACAAAAAATAATCAACAGCAACGACAGCCGCATCAAAAACAAAAAATCTTGGCGATCGCGCACTAAATAGTAAGCACAAACCATCAGCGGCGCATAGCCCAACAAAATTTTGATGCCAAAGATGCCCAAGCCCAGCGGCACCCCTCCAGGTTTAGTCACAAACTGCTGGTAGCCATTGACAAACAGCAGCGTCAGAACGCAACAGCTCAGCATGATTCCCATAGGCAAGATCAATTGCTTGGGAATGAGAATAGGTAGTTTTTTTCGGCGGCAGTATTGCACCACTCCCAGCAGGGCAGGAATGTAAAATCCATCCTTTGCCAACTGTAGAACTGGGCTGTTACCTAGCGCGTAAATTACCGTTCCTCCTAGCGGTAAATATATGAGAAATGACCATAGAGCTTGGCGAGGATATTTGAAGGAAAGAGAGACAACGAGGATGGCAACGATCGCCCCCACCGCTGCTTTAAGTCCACCCGCGATCGCCGCCAACCCGCCCATAAACAGAGCAAATCCTAGGACAGAAGCCGTAAAACTGATGAAATCTTTGCGAATGCGATCGGCTTTACGTTTTTGCGCCAACTGCTCCTTTAAACTAAGTCCCGGTTCAGCCGCTTTCCGACCTTTCTTCTTTTTGCCTTTCTTCGGCTTACTTTTAGGCTTTGTTTTTACCACAGTGGAGCACAGCTAGGAGTTTGACTAAGCAAATCTAAAGTCTTCAAGAACCTCGACTTCTGGAGTGGGAAATTTGAACGGAATATCTATCTGCACCACTAGGATTGAAAGAGAACAACAGGGTTTTGCTCTCCGTTTTGCGCTCCATGGGCGTTATAGCCATAGACTTCCCTTGCCTCCATTAAAAGTAACGATGCTCAAATCATGCCCAACAGCTTAGAGTTCCGGTCTCAGCCAGACATCATCGCCCTTTTGCCCGCAGGCGGACAAGCCACTCGGCTTTCACCCCTTCCTCTCAGCAAAGAGCTTTATCCTATTGGCTTTCAAACTACAGACAGCGGCTTAAAACCCAAAGTCGTTGCTCACTATTTATTGGAAAAGATGCGGCGATCGGGCATCACAAAAGCCTTCTTCATCCTGCGTCCTGGCAAGTGGGATATTCCGGCATACTTTGGCGATGGCGCAATGCTAGACCTGTCCATCGGCTACCTCACTGTGCATGTGCCCTATGGCGTGCCCTACACGCTCAATCAGGCGTACCCGTTTGTGCAGCATTCTCTGGTGGCGATCGGTTTCCCCGATATTTTGTTTGAACCCGCCGATGCCTATGTCCATCTCATTGCCCACCAGTCCACCAGCCAAGCCGATGTAGTGCTAGGCTTGTTCCCCACTGAGCATTGCTGGAAAGCTGGAATGGTTGATTTTGATGACTCTGGGCGAGTTCGACAGATTATTGAAAAGCCCCAGAATTGTGAACTGAAGTATATGTGGGCGATCGCCCTTTGGACACCCCGTTTTACCCAATTCATGCACGATTACCTTGCTGCCATTCCCCATCCATCCCAAGAAATCCCTATTGGCGATGTCATTCAAGCCAGCATTCAGTCAGGCTTGCAGGTCGAAGCTATCCCTTTCCCCAACGGCTCTTATTTAGATGTCGGCACTCCCGCAGACCTCATGACTGCAATTTTGGCACATACACCGCGATCGCCCCAGGAATTACCCGAAACGTTGCCGGAGTCTGGGTTGTAATTTCGTTGTCAGTATTGAGCAGGTTGATTAATAAAAACTGAGTGGGTTAATCAACAAAAGCGATCGTTTGCTCACAGAACATCACCCTTTCGTAAGATTTTTTAACAGAAACGCCCCTCAAATCAGATTACTCTAAAAAGCTGGGGGCTAATCGAGCCATTAGTCAGCATTCGATTGTTCCGTGGAAGAACCGTTCCGCAAAAGAACATCACCTTTTATCAACCTTAGGTAGTTTTATTAGGAAATTTAGCATGGTCAATTTAGCAATCAAGCTGAAAGAAGGCACCAAGAAAGCTCACACAGCAGCGGAAAACGTCGGTTTCGTCAAATGCTTCCTTAAAGGCTTGGTAGAAAAAAGCTCCTACCGCAAGCTGGTTGGTAACCTCTACTTTGTCTATTCGGCAATGGAAGAGGAGATGCAACGCCTGGAGCAAAACCCAATCATTTCAAAAATTAACTTTCCTGAATTGCACCGCAAAGCCAGCTTAGAGCAAGACCTGTTCTACTACTACGGCAGCAATTGGCGCGATCAAGTCGTGCTTTCGCCCGCAGGCAAGGCTTACGTCGATCGCATTCGAGAAATCGCTAAAACTGCTCCTGAGCTTTTGATTGCTCACTCCTATACCCGCTATATGGGCGACCTGTCGGGCGGTCAAATTCTCAAAGGCATTGCTCAGCGCGGCATGAACCTGGTTGAAGGCGAAGGCACAGCTTTCTACGAGTTTGAAGAGATTCCTGATGAAAAGGCGTTCAAAGCTAACTATCGTCAGGCGCTTGATGCTATGCCCCTCGATGAAGCAGACGCAGACCGAATTGTCGAAGAAGCCAATGATGCGTTTGGCTTGAATATGACAATGTTCCAAGAGCTAGAGGGCAATCTGATTAAGGCGATCGGCATGTTGCTCTTTAACACGCTCACCCGCCGCAAAACACGGGGCAGTACTGAGTTGGCTACCGCTGAGTAAGTTTCGTAGTCTGAAAAATCAAGGGCTAGAGTTTTGGGTGTTGAGTCTTGGGTAATGGGTGTTTTTATCCCAAAGCTGAGGATTTAAGATTCAAAGCTCTAGCCCTAAGTTTTTGGGCTTTTACTTTACCGCTAATGCTATGGGCGATCGCACTACACTAGATCTATTCCTTAACGGGGGCGCGATGTCACAAGTTTCAACGCCGCTACAGCCCGAGATCATTTACCCGGACAGCGACGGCAAGCCCATGTCAGATAACACGAAGCAATTTCGGTGGATTGTTCTAATTCAGCAGAACTTAGCCGCAATGTTTGCCGATGATGCCAACGTCTTCGTGGCGGGAGATTTGCTTTGGTATCCAGTCGAAGGCGATAACAAAACTCGTTACGCCCCGGATGCCATGGTAATTTTCGGCAGACCTAAGAGCGATCGCGGTTCCTATCAACAGTGGAAAGAAGAACATATTGCCCCTCAAGTTGTGTTTGAGATTCTTTCTCCCAGCAATACTCAAACCGAGATGAATAAAAAGCTATTGTTCTACGATCGCTATGGCGTGGAGGAATATTACTTGTACGACCCTGATAAAAACGACCTCAGCGGTTGGCTGCGTCAAGGCGACCCTTGCGGTATCTGCGAAGCAGCGCGCCTCACCGTGATTGACCCGATCGCCAATTGGGTCAGTCCTCGGCTCAACATTCGTTTTGATCTGACGGGCGAAATATTACAGCTCCTGCGTCCAGACGGCACCCCATTCACCACCCTAGAACAAGAGCGCCAACGAGCAGAACAAGAGCGCCAACGAGCGGAAGAAGAACGCCAACGAGCAGATAAATTGGCAGCAAAGCTGCGGGAGCTAGGAATTGATCCCACTGAAATCTAGCCTATGTCGGTGAACTCATTTCCTCTTAATCTAGACCCTGTGGTTGGATGAAGGACATCCCACGGTAGAATCTGAGATTAGCGACATTACGCCGCATTCTCTTCAGCAGGGGTTGCCCAATCTTTGCTGTAGCGCTTCCCATCCTTCATTTCAGCCCCAAACAATGCGCTTCGACAAAATTTTGATTGCCAACCGAGGAGAAATTGCCCTTCGTATCCTCCGCACCTGTGAAGAGATGGGCATCGCCACGGTAGCAGTCCATTCCACCACCGATCGCAATGCCCTCCACGTCCAGCTTGCCGACGAAGCCGTTTGTATTGGCGAACCGCCCAGCAGCAAAAGCTATCTCAACATTCCTAACATCATTGCAGCGGCACTGACCCGCAACGCCACAGCCATCCATCCCGGCTACGGCTTTTTGGCAGAAAACGCCCGCTTTGCCGAAATCTGCGCCGATCACCAAATTGTTTTCATTGGACCGTCGCCCGACTCTATGCGCTCAATGGGCGACAAATCTACTGCCAAAGAGACAATGCAGCGGCTAGGCGTGCCGATTGTGCCAGGAAGTGATGGACTCATCGCCGATGAGCAAGAAGCGATCGCAGTCGCTAAACAAATCGGCTACCCCGTCATGATCAAAGCCACAGCAGGCGGCGGCGGCAAAGGAATGCGCCTCGTTCGCTACCCCGAAGACCTCGTAAAATCCTATATGGCAGCCCAGGGTGAAGCTGAAGCGGCTTTTGGTAACTCTGGTGTTTACATTGAAAAGTTTGTTGAACGCCCTCGCCACATCGAGTTCCAAATCTTGGCAGACAGTCACGGTCATGTTGTTCACCTGGGCGAACGAGAATGCTCGATCCAACGTCGTCATCAAAAGCTACTCGAAGAAGCGCCTAGCCCAGCCCTCACCCCATCTCTACGGAAAAAAATGGGCGCAGCGGCAGTGCGAGTAGCGAAAGGCATTAATTACGTTGGGGCAGGCACAGTTGAGTTTTTGTTAGATCAATCGGGCAACTTTTACTTTATGGAGATGAACACCCGGATTCAGGTTGAACATCCGGTCACCGAAATGATTACGGGGCTAGACTTAATTGCCGAACAAATTCACATTGCTCAAGGCGAAAAACTTCAGTTCACTCAAGACCAAGTTGAGTTTCGAGGTCATGCGATCGAATGCCGCATTAATGCCGAAGATCCTGACCACAATTTCCGCCCTAGCTCCGGTCGCATCAGCGCCTATTTACCTCCTGGTGGTCCTGGTGTCCGGATGGATTCCCATGTTTATACGGAGTATGAAATTCCGCCCTATTACGACTCTTTAATTGGCAAACTGATTGTGTGGGGACAAGATCGACCAATGGCGATCGAGCGGATGAAGCGGGCATTGCGAGAGTGCGCCATTACTGGGCTGAAGACTACTTTGGGATTTCACCAAAAAGTTTTAGAATCACCCGATTTTGTTAGGGGCGATATTTATACAAATTTTGTGGAACAGGTAATGATGAAAGGAAAGTAACAACATTTCTGCGTAGAGTCAGCATGATTGACGGGATCAAGCAACGGGGCGTTGTGGGTAAAGGCGGCAAGATTGAGATTCTCTCCTCTGAGTTACCCGAGGGAACTCCAGTCAAAATTATTGTCTTAGTAGAATCCTTTGCACTAGATGAAACTGACTATCTACTGGCTAACCCTGCTAATCATCAGCAATTATTGCAGTCGATCGAAAGCGCCAAGAATCCAGACACCCTGGTTATGATTTCGGCTGAGGATTGGCATGAGAAATATCGCGTTTGATGAATACAGCCATCACAAAATCATAAATCCCCGATCGCCTATTCCCTCCGCTCCGCCACCCGCAGCTTTGCCGATCGCGATCGCCCATTCACTTTCAACTCTTCCTCTCCCGCAATAATCGGTTTCTTAGTCCACACCTTTAAATCTGGCGATTCCTTCAGCGTGTGTTTCACAATCCGATCCTCCAAGCTATGAAAGCTAATAATCACCAGCCTTCCCCCCGGCTTTAGCCAGTGCGGAGCCTTACTCAAAAACGTCTCCAGTACTTGTAGCTCCCGATTCACTGCAATTCGCAATGCCTGGAATGTTCGGGTGGCTGGATGGATGCGTCCATAGCGATAGGAGCGAGGAACGGCGTGAAAGATCGTGTCTGACAGGGCTGTCGTCGTCTCGAATGGGCGGCGCTCAACAATGCGGCGGGCAATTTGGCGCGATAGTCGTTCTTCACCATACCGATAAATCACGTCGGCAATTTTGACTTCTTCCCAAGTATTGATCAAATCTGCTGCCGTTAACTCTTGCCGCTGATCCATTCGCATATCTAAAGCTGCCTCGTGGCGAAAGCTAAAGCCGCGTTCGGGAATGTCGAACTGGGCAGAACTCACTCCCAGATCGGCAAGGATGCCGTCAAATAATTGGTCGCCAGGATCGTAGTCAGCAAAGTTAGTGGCGTGGAATTGAACGCGATCGCCAAAATCTGCTAGCTTTAATTGGGCAGCGGCGATCGCCTGTTCATCCTGATCCAACGCCGTCACCCGCACATCAGGCAGCGCCTCCAAAATCAACCGACTGTGCCCGCCACCTCCCACCGTCGCATCCAGATACTGCCCGCCTACCCGTAGCGCCAGCCCCTCAATCACTTCCTGGCTCAACACCGGAATGTGAACAAACTCAGTCTCTACCTGCATAAAGCCTCAATAATTTCCGCCCTCTAGCATCTTCTATTAAAGCGACAATTCAAATCAACGTATCACTAGGTTTCTAGCAGTAGACTCTCTATAATCAATAGGAAATCGAATTGGCGCTACACCCAGACCCTTAGCGTGGGAGATAGTTCATCTATGTCAATGATCGAAACCAAGACCGAACCCATGGTCATCAACATGGGTCCGCATCACCCCTCCATGCACGGGGTACTGCGGCTTATCGTCACTTTAGATGGCGAAGACGTAGTAGACTGCGAGCCAGTCATTGGCTACTTGCACCGAGGCATGGAAAAAATTGCCGAAAGCCGCACTAACGTCATGTACGTTCCCTATGTCAGCCGCTGGGACTACGCCGCAGGCATGTTTAACGAAGCGGTCACCGTCAACGCTCCCGAAAAGCTTGCCGACATCGCCGTACCCAGGCGCGCCAGTTACATCCGGGTGATCATGCTAGAGCTTAACCGGATCGCTAACCATCTGCTGTGGCTAGGACCATTTTTGGCAGACGTAGGCGCGCAAACACCCTTCTTCTACATCTTCCGTGAACGAGAACTGATTTATGACCTCTGGGAAGCCGCAACAGGCTACCGAATGGTCAACAACAACTACTTCCGCATTGGTGGAGTCGCGGCAGATTTGCCCTATGGCTGGGTCGACAAATGCGAGGACTTCTGCGACTACTTCCTACCCAAGGTCGATGAGTATGAAAAGCTGATCACCAACAACCCGATCTTCCGCCGCCGCATTGAAGGCATTGGCACTATTACCCGTGATCAAGCCATTAACTGGGGGCTTTCAGGTCCCATGCTGCGAGCTTCGGGTGTTCAGTGGGATTTGCGTAAGGTTGATCACTACGAGTGCTACGACGACTTTGACTGGGATGTGCAGTGGGAAACTGAAGGCGACTGCTTTGCTCGTTACATTGTCCGCATTCGGGAAATGCGTGAGTCTGTCAAGATTCTGTATCAAGCCCTCAAAGGTCTACCGGGCGGTCCTTACGAAAACCTGGAAGCTAAGCGGATGACTGCGGGTCCTAAATCGGAGTGGAACGGCTTCGACTATCAGTTTATTGGCAAAAAAATTGCACCTACCTTCAAAATTCCCAAAGGCGAACATTACGTCCGAGTCGAGAGCGGCAAGGGTGAACTAGGAATTTACATTATCGGCGATGATAATGTTTTTCCTTGGCGCTGGAAAATTCGGGCAGCAGACTTCAATAATCTGCAAATCCTGCCTCACTTGCTACGCGGAATGAAGGTTGCGGATTTAATTGCCATCTTGGGCAGCATCGACATCATTATGGGATCAGTCGATCGCTAAATAAGGATCACTGCTATAACTAGCCTTCTGTTTCTTTAGGGATCAGGAGGCTTTTTGTTTGGCTACTGCTAAGACCATTTCACGAGGTCGAGCATTTTGTGCTTTATTTTCCGATGCAGAATCGACTAAAAATTTGGTCTAGAACCGATTCTGTTAGCTCCTCGCCCGTAATTTCTCCTAAAGCTTGAATAGCAGTACGAAGATCGATCGTCCAAAAATCGAGAGGTAACTGCTCGGCGATCGCCCCTCCCACATCAATCAAAGCGACCTTTGCCCGCATCAGCGCTGCTGCCTGTCGTTGATTAATCGCCATATCCAGATTTGCCGCCTGCAAGTCTCCTGACTTAACAGCGTCTAAAATCGCCTGCTCTAACGCTTCGATCCCTGTTCCTTGAGCGGCGATCGTTTTCACAACCAAGGCGATCGGCAGGGTTGAAAAATCTTGCTTTTCCACCAGATCAATTTTATTAATCACCAGAATCAATGGACGATGGTTCACGGAGTCGTAAATGGCTTGGTCGGCATCTGTCCAGCCCGCTTGTGCATCAATGGTTAACAAAACTAAATCGGCAGATTGGGCGACAGCGCGCGATCGCTCCACCCCAATTTGCTCTACCGCATCCATTGCCTCCCGAATGCCAGCCGTATCCAGCACTTGCACTGGAATTCCACCGACCACAAGCTGCGACTCCACGACATCCCGCGTCGTCCCCGGCAAGTTGGTGACAATGGCGCGATCGCTCCGACTCCAAGCATTCAGCAAACTCGACTTACCCACATTGGGACGACCGACGATCGCCACCTTTAGACCCGTTCGCAATAGCTGCCCTCGATCTGCCGTTGCTAAAATCTTTTCAACTTCTGCCAAAACCCCTGCTAAATCCTGTTTCGCTTGCTCCTCATCCAACGGCGGTAAATCATCAGCAAAATCAATCCGGGCTTCTACTTCCGCCAAAATATCCAAGCAATTCGCTCGAATCTGACGAATTGGCTGTGCCAACTTGCCTTGAAGTCCGGCGATCGCGGTTTGAGCTGCTTGGGGTGACTGTGCCCCCACCAAATCAGCAACGCTCTCCGCCTGAGTCAAATCTAGCCGTCCATTCAAAAACGCCCGCAACGTGAACTCTCCCGGTTCTGCCAGCCTTGCCCCTTGCTCCAAACAAAGCTGTAATACCTGCTGCACCGCCATAATTCCCCCGTGACAATGGAACTCCACTACATCCTCACGGGTATAAGAACGGGGAGCCAACATCAGCAGCAGGAGCGCTTCATCTACCAGCCGCTGCGTTTGAGGATGACGCACGTATCCATAAAGAATTCGATGGCTTTCCCAAGGTTGATGACCCGGACTATGAAAAAGAGTATGGGCGATCGCCACCGACTCTGATCCCGATAGCCGCACAATGCCAACGCTGCCTTGCTGAGGAACAATGGCAGTGGCGATCGCGGCAATAGTCGAAGATGAGTAGGTCATGGGTTTAGGATATTGTTAGTATTCGCTATTATGCAAATACTGGTATATGCCAACAATTGATCAAGCCTTCGCTTGCGTTAGAGTATGTCAAATGCTTTCTAGTGGCTTCCAGCCCATTCACGTCTTTCGATATAACCCCAAAACGAAAATTGTCTTTGTTCTGGCAGGCGTAACTGAAAGCATGGAAATTCTCATCTATCCCGATGGTATTTGGAGGTTCGCCCGTGAAGAAACCTGACTTCAGCCAAATGACTTACCAAGAGCTAAGAAATCATATTTTGGCTAATCGTAAAGACGACGACGCGATTGAAGCCATAATCAATCGGGCTGATCCCAATTCTCCAATGTATCCGTTTCCCAAAACAGAGGAAGACTTCCAAGAAATGGAAGAGATCTTGAGAAGAAGACTAGGTCAGAACCGAGACTCAGCTTGATTCTGACCGTTTGCTCCTCAAGGTTTTGGCTTACTCACGGTAGAAATATGCAACTCCTTAAGCTGCTTGCTGTCCACTGCCGAAGGCGCATTGGTCAACAAGCAACGAGCCTGCTGAGTTTTGGGGAAGGCGATCGCATCTCGAATCGACTCCTCACCCGCTAACAACATCACCAAACGGTCTAGTCCGTAAGCGATGCCACCATGGGGCGGCGTACCAAACTCAAACGCCTCCAGCAAAAAGCCAAACTTGTTCTGAGCCTCTTCATCCGATAGCCCGATCGCCTCAAACACCTGCTTTTGCAGTTCTGGCTGATAAATCCGCAAGCTGCCGCCGCCGATTTCAAATCCATTAAACACCAGGTCATACGCTTGCGATCGCGCTGTTTTCAGGTCATGAGCATCTTCTGGAAACGGAGCCGTAAAGGGATGGTGCAAAGCCTCCAGGCGCTTCTCATCCGCATTCCACTCAAACATGGGGAACTCGGTAATCCACAGCAAATTAATTTTCTCAAGATCAATCAACTTAAGCTCCCGTGCCACCACTTGACGCAGGCGATCGAGCGTCTTGTTCACCGTCGGCGCGTCCCCTGCCCCAAATAGCAGCAGATGTCCAGGCTGCGCTCCCGTACGGCTCAATAGCTCCTGTTTCTGTCCCTCAGTAAGATTGTCTTTAATTGCGCCAATGGTATCGATATCGCCATCGTCCCGCACCCGAATGTACGCCAGTCCCTTCGCGCCAGCCTCACTCGCTTCTCTAAACAAATCGCCACCTGGCTTAATCCGCACATTAGAAATCGCCTCGTTGCCTTCAGGAATCGGCAACACTTTCACAATGCCGCCACTCGCCACGGCTCCCGAAAACACTTTAAAGCCAGAATCCTGCATCAAATCAGAAACATCTACCAACTCCAATCCATAGCGCGTATCTGGCTTATCACAGCCGTAGCGATCCATTGCCTCGGCATAGGTCAAACGCGGAAAGGGCGTAGGCAGATCAATTCCCTTAACTTGCTTGAAAATATGGCAAACCAACGCCTCATTTAACGCCAGAATTTCTTCTTGCGACATGAAGCTCATTTCCATGTCAAGCTGCGTAAATTCTGGCTGGCGATCGGCTCGTAAATCCTCGTCACGGAAGCAGCGGGCGACCTGGTAATAGCGATCGAATCCTGACACCATCAGCAACTGCTTAAACAACTGCGGCGACTGCGGCAACGCATAAAATTCGCTAGGATTAACCCGACTCGGCACCAAATAATCCCGCGCCCCTTCTGGAGTCGATCGCGTCAATATCGGGGTTTCAATCTCAATAAACCCTTGCTCATCCTCTAAAAACCGCCGAATCGCCTTAATCACCTGATGCCGAAGCTGCAAGTTTTGAGACATCCGCTCTCGACGCAAATCCAGGTAGCGATACCGCAACCGCAAATCTTCCCGCACCGATTCCGTCTCAGCGATCGATACCTGAAACGGTAACTGTTTACGCACTGCGTTCAGCAATTCAACTTGATCGGCGTAAACTTCTACCTCACCCGTTGGCAATCGAGGATTGAGAGAATCATCAGGGCGCTTCGTCACCCGCCCCGTAATCTTCACCACATACTCATTTCGCAGATCGCCTGCTGCCTCGTAAGACGCAGGGGTGCGGATAGGATCGCAGACAATTTGGCTGATGCCAGAGCGATCGCGCAAATCCAAAAAAATCACGCCACCATGATCACGCCGCCGATCGACCCAACCAAAAAGGGTAACTGTCTCTCCAACGTGTTCGGCTCGGAGTTGACCGCAGTAGTGAGTTCGCATGGCTCTAAAAATCGCTAGGAATATGGATCAG
>JBBRCV010000116.1:0-17583 GCA_038204505.1 Elainellales cyanobacterium | reverse complement strand
CAACCGCCGATTGAAGATCTGGCGCATTCTAGCTGAACGCTATCGCAACCGACGCAGACGCTTTGGCTTACGATTCAATCTGATTGCAGCGATCCTTAACTCTGAACTTGCTCTACCTTCATGATTCACGCAAGAGGTCTAATCGACAGAAACATTACTTCAAATCGCTCAACAACAGCAGATTCAGGGCATTAGACATGAGGGTGAAATAGGAGATCTGAAACAATCTACAATCAACTTACAAGCCGCTACCGAAGACTTGCGAGCCTCTACTGTTGACGTGGTCAGCATGATTGGGACGCTAGCCAATCAACAATCTGAGATTTCGGCAGAGGTTAGAGGAATTTTGTCAGAGGTTAGAGGAATTTTGTCAGAGGTTAGAGGGCTTCAACTAGAATCCCGTAGAATTTTGGATTACCTCTTTAATCAACAAGGCGGAGAAGCGCCCTAACATCGCCAGCAAACCTTCATCTAGGTCAAAGCCAGAACCATAGCCACCAGAATTTATGACTTCTAAGAGAGACGCGGATTAAATGTAAGGCTGGGCATTGATTAATTTTTAGGGAGTTTTTCTGATTGCTTCTCTTCGTCAGAAGGATTGGATTGCTGCCAAGTTGGAGAATCTTTTGAAAATTCTAAAAGCGCCTGTTCTTCAGAAAATCCTGACTTTCCTTCTGGTCGTTTCCAGTGATCCAAAATATCTTTAATTAAGGCTTCTTGAATCCAGGTTTTGGCAATGACGGTGAGGGGCAGCGCTAAGACCAGCCCTAGGAAACCGAAAGAGCTGGCAAAAAAGATTTGAGCGATGAGAGTGAGAGCTGGCAGTAAGGAAACTTGCTTTGCCATTACGGTTGGGGTGAGCCAGTAAGATTCAACCTGCTGAATCACTAAGTAGAGAATGAGAACGGCGATCGCTTTCCAGGGTGCATCTAAGAAAGCCACGGTTAACGGAAAAACTAAGCTTAGAGTAGGTCCAATATTAGGAATGAAGTTCAGTAATCCTGCCAGCAATGCTTGGGCTAACACAAAATCAATCTGCAAGACCGATAGCCCGATCGCACTAAAGATGGCTACAGCCGTTGAACTTAGTAACGCTCCTCCTAACCAATTGTCTAGTGCAATTTCGCATTTAGTCAGAATAGAATCGGCTCGTTGTCGATAAAAAGAGGGGAATAGAACAAGGAATGCTCGTCGGTACGATTGCGGATCGGCTAAGAGCATGATAGTGAGAATGAAAACTAACAAGCCCTGTAACACTGCGGTTAAGGAGTTGGAGAAAAAGGCGAAGAAGTTGCGAATGACATTTTGTAGAATCGGCTGGAGATCTTGAGTAAGTTTTTCGGTGGTGGGTAGTTCGATCGCGGCTAACCAGGATGGCAGCAGTTGAATTTGGCGATCGCCCCACTTCGCAACTTGGTTAAAGCCTGTGGGAAGTAGCTCAAGAAGCTGTAAGAACTGACTGATGAAGGGGGGAACAATCAGAGCCACAAATAAAACGGTGGCTAGCACAGTAATGCCCAACGTCAGTATGACGGCTCGACCCCGGCGCATTCCTGAGCGGCGCAATCGCTGCACCAGGGCATTGAGTGCAGTTGCCAAAACCACGGCAGCAAAGACAAGCAGCAGCATCTGGCGGGTTTGCCACAAGATAATCAGAGCGAGGATAAGGCTGAGGAAGCCGAGCCATTGACCGAGTTTCATGATTATCTAGGGAAATGGGCTTACTTATAATACCGAACCTTGGCGATCGCGAGCTAACGAGGGCAGGCGTTGTAGAATACGGAAGTGAAAAATCGTTCTAGCTACTGGTTGTTGATTCCTTACTTGCGTCCCCATTGGCGCACGATCGCTCAGGCATTCGTTTGTACTGTGGTATTTTCGGTCTGCTGGCCGCTGTTGGCGCAGGTCGGCGGGCAAATTTTAGATTTTTTGGTGAAGGGAAATGTCCCAGCGCTGACGAAAACGGCGGGCATTGTCGTTGGAATTTTTGTCGTCCAGAAGATCGCTCAGTATGGACAGGATTCGCGGATGGCAAAGGCGGCGCTGGCGATCGCCCTTGACCTGCGAAAGCGAGTGTACGCCCATCTGCAAACTCTAAGCTTGAGCTACTTTGAAACGGCACAAACGGGGGATTTATCCTACCGAATGACCGAAGATATTGACCGGATTGGCGAAGTCATCAACAAGGTCTTTCACGACATTTTGCCCTGCGTGTTGCAGCTTGTTCTGGTCTTTGGATACATGATTTATCTCAACTGGCAGTTGACGCTGGCAAGTTTGATTGTTGCACCCCTGATGGGCGTGCTGATTAGCTGGTTTGGCGAACGGATGCTAGTTTTTTCTCGCCGCAGCCAAAACCTGGTGTCTGATCTGTCGTCGTTGTTGACCGAGGTGTTCATGGGCATTCGGCTGGTGCGCGCGTTTGCAGCCGAAGATTATGAGGTGGAACGGTTTAGCCAAGCGGCGGAACGCAATCGGCAGGCGAAGTATGAGGCGGCTTGGTTGAAGGCGGTGCAATATCCGGTCGTGGGATTTTTGGAAGTTTTGAGCGTGTTGCTGCTGCTGCTGCTGGGCGGCTGGCAAATTTCGACGGGCAATTTAACGGGCAAGGAGTTTGGCATTTATGTCCTTGCCGCCGCTATGTTGATTGATCCGATTAATCATTTGACGGAAGACTATAACGAGTTCAAGCAAGGACAGGCTTCGGCAGATCGAATTTTTGAACTGTTGGCGATTCCTCCATCCGTTCTAGAAGCGACCGCTGCTAAACCGTTGCCGCCTGTGACGGGCAAGGTGGAATATCGGGATATTTGCTTTTATTACAATGCTGATCAGCCTGTGTTGCAAAAGCTGAGTTTGCTGGCATTTCCAGGAGAGGCGATCGCCTTAGTCGGTTCTTCTGGCTCTGGCAAAACCACCCTCGCCAATCTCCTGCCCCGCTTCTACGACCCGCAAGCGGGACAAGTGCTGATCGATGGCATCGATATCCGCACCGTAACGCTGCCTAGTCTCCGTCGCCAAATTGGGATTGTGCCTCAAGAAACCATTCTGTTTTCTGGCACGATCGCCCAGAATATTGCCTTTGGACAACGGCATTTTGATCTAGCTACCGTCCAAGCTGCTGCCAAGGTAGCAAATGCTCACTCGTTCATTAGCCAGTTTCCCAATGGCTACCAGTCCTGGGTGGGCGAACGGGGCGTAAATTTATCGGGTGGACAAAAGCAGCGTATTGCGATCGCCCGTGCCGTTCTGCTCAACCCGCGCATCCTGATTCTGGATGAAGCCACCTCTGCCCTCGATTCAGAATCGGAAGCGCTGGTGCAGGAGGCACTAGAGCGGTTGATGAAGAATAGGACGGTGTTTATTATTGCCCATCGCTTAGCCACGGTGCGCCGCGCCGATCGCATCCTGGTGATTGAACAGGGGCGGGTGGTGGAGTCGGGAACTCATGGAGAGCTGTTGGAAAAGGGCGATCGCTATGCTCGGTTTTATGCACAGCAGTTTCAGTAGGCTGGTTCCGGTAGAGATTTCTTACGCGGGTGATTCAATATCCTAGTATCGAGGCAAGATATAGATCCTTATCTAGCGATCGCAACTTCCTATGGATTCTTCCTCGACTCCGCCCATTCCGACTCCACCCGTTCTCAAACCCATGTCCTTCCAAACCAAAATGGCGTATGGTGCAGGAGACTTAGGTCCAGCTATTACGGCTAATATTTTGGCGTTTTTTCTGCTGTACTTTTTCACTAGCGTAGCGGGAATGAATGCCGCATTGGCAGGCAGCCTTTTACTAATTAGCAAGATTTGGGATGCCATCAATGACCCGATTGTGGGCATGTGGAGCGATCGCACCCGATCGGGCAAGTGGGGGCGGCGGTATCCTTGGATGCTGTGGGGGGCGATTCCCTTTGGCATCACGTTCTTTTTGCAGTGGATTGTGCCGAAATTTAGCAGCGATCCAGCGACCAATCAAACGGGTTTATTTTGGTATTACATTGTGGTTGCCGTCGTGTTTAATACTTTTTACACCATGGTTAACCTGCCCTACACAGCGCTCACGCCAGAGTTAACCCAAGACTATAACGAGCGTACCAGCCTCAATAGTTTTCGATTCACTTTTTCCATTGGCGGTAGTATTCTGTCGTTGATATTGGCACAGGTAATTTTTGCGAACGTGGCTGATGCTGCACAGCGTTATTTGATTTTGGGTGGGATCTGTGCAGTGCTTTCCACAATTCCGCTTTACTGGTGCGTATTTGGCACCCGTGCCCGTTCTGTTGAAGTGGCGCAACATAATCTTACTTCTAGCGTCGAAGAACCCGCGCCCTTGCCCTATCTGCAACAAATGCGGATTGTGTTTAGTAATCGTCCGTTTTTGTTTGTCATAGGAATCTACCTTTGCTCTTGGCTAGGCGTTCAGATCACGGCGGCAATTTTGCCCTATTTTGTAGTCAATTGGCTAGGGCAGCCTTCGTCAATTTTTACAGCGGTGGCTTTGGCGGTTCAGGGTACGGCTTTGGTGATGCTGTTTGTATGGAGTGCTGTGAGTGCCAGAGTCGGCAAGAAAGCGGTCTACTTTATGGGTATGGCGATTTGGATTATTGCCCAGGCTGGCTTATTTTTCTTGCAGCCTAATCAGTCGAGTTTGATTTTTCCTTTGGCAATTATGGCAGGCGTGGGCGTTTCGACGGCTTACCTAATTCCCTGGTCAATGATGCCGGATGTGATTGAGCTAGATGAACTGAATACCGGACTGCGCCGCGAAGGAGTTTTTTATGGGTTTATGGTGCTGTTGCAAAAAATTGGCTTGGCGATCGGGCTGTTCTTAGTTGGGCAGGCTCTCAATGTTGCCGGATTCATCGCAAGTGCCGCTGGAGAAGCCGCCCCTGTTCAGCCCGAATCAGCGCTTTTTGCCATTCGGCTGGCGATCGGTCCGATCCCAACGATCGCCTTGATTTTAGGCTTAGTGTTGGCGTACTTCTATCCCATTACCCGCGAAGTCCATGCTGAAATTCTGCTGAAACTGCAAGAACGCAAAAGGGCAAAGGAGTAGAGAGTCCCCGAATCAAGATATGATAATCGATGATCCCCGCCTTGCATGAAGGATAACTTCGCGCTCCACACTTGAGGTTTTATGAGAAGAGTTTTATCGCGTTTGGTTGCATTGGTTCTGGTTTTTGTAATCGGGCTGATGAGTTTGGCAACACCTGCGATCGCGGGTGGTAACTATCGTCAAGATACATTGGATTTAATTGAAACGCTTAAGTCTGCCGTTGCTTTACCCAAAGAAGCTCCCGAAAGAATGGATGCTCAAGCAGCAGCCCGCCAGCAAATTAATGAGTTTTCGGCGCGCTATCGTCGGGATGGCGGCTTGGCTAAGCTCAGCTCGTTCACCACGATGCGTACTGCGCTCAATTCTTTGGCTGGGCATTACAGCTCTTACCCCAATCGCCCGGTGCCCCAAAAGCTAAAAGATCGTCTAGACCAAGAGTTTAAGCAAGTAGAGTCGGCGTTGAGAAGAGAAGAAGGCTAGAGGGTAGGTCGCCACTGAGCACTGAATTGAGCGCTGAACTGGCGATCGCACTTCACTTCCAATACCCTAATTCCCTCTGTTGGCAGAGGATTTAACCGCTGCACGAGCTGATCCCAAGACTGGATTAGCTCGTGTTTTGCATTATAAGTTTGGCAAAGCAGAGCAAAGTCGATGTGTTGGGGCGTGGCAAAAAATTCTTCAAACGGCGGATTGAATTGGGCGATCGGCAAATGCTCGAAAATGCCGCCGCCATTGTTATTAATCAACACAATAGTGAGATGCCCAATAAAGTAATTGCGAATTAAAAACCCATTAGTATCATGCAGCAGCGCCAAATCTCCAGTCAGCAACACGCTGCTTTGCTGCCTGTGCGCCACGCCTAATGCAGTCGATAAGGTGCCATCAATGCCGTTTGCGCCTCGGTTGCAGAAAGGACGGATGGCGCGATTTCCAGGCTTCCAGAACCATTCCACATGACGAACGGCTGTACTGTTGGCAATAATCAAGGGCGTACCTGTGGGCAAATGTTGGGATAAAAGCCAGGCAGCTTTCCCTTCAATTTTTTCTTCAAAAGGTTCGGCTTGGCTAAGGCTCTGGTCAAGCGATCGCCTCACTCGTTTCTCAACTTCACACCATTGCTCTAAATAAGCCAAGTCTGCCAAATCTGGTAAGCGTTGAGCCGGGAGATTTGCGGCAAAGGATTGGAGCGATCGCCGCC
This sequence comes from Elainellales cyanobacterium, assembly GCA_038204505.1. Classification (GTDB taxonomy): domain Bacteria; phylum Cyanobacteriota; class Cyanobacteriia; order Elainellales; family Elainellaceae; genus Timaviella. The sequence continues at coordinate 11,332 of JBBRCV010000116.1, read as the reverse complement.
AATGAATCGTTTTACCATGCAGCGGATCAAGATTGCGATCGCCTTCATCAACCACCCACTGCAACGGCTGCACCCGCTCTAACCATTGCCGTAACGTCTTACTCGTGGGCATTTCACCCACCCGAATCACAAAATCAGGCACAAGTTTTTCGGCTAGTTCTAGATCTCGCACCATCCAGTCATAGGTAGAAATGAGATAAGGATTGAGGTCGGCATAATTTCGCAACGGCGATAGACCTTCAGCTAATACAGGAATTTGGAGCGTTTTAGAAATGTGGGCGATCGCTTCACAATACGCCTGCGGATCTGCGGGTTGCGCGACTCCAGCCACCAAAATTGTTCGACCCGATGGCAGATTATCTACTGGAGAATGGCGATCGCTGACAGCAAGATTCCGTAGAAGATCCCGTGGAATCCAATCAAAAAAGTCTTTAGGAAATCCCTCGCCAAACGCTTCTGCTTCCGCCCTTACAACCGGAGCCAACGGATCACGAAAGGGCAAGTTAAGATGCACAATCCCTGGTACTGGATAAAGCGTCCGCTCCCAAGCCTGGATTAAAGTTTGCCGCAAATACTGCAACAGCTTCAGATCCAACCCCGGCACTGCTAGTTCGCTGTACCAGTTAGGAAAATCGCCAAATAGCTTTTGTTGATCGACGGTTTGACCCGCATTGCACTCGCGTAGCTCAGGCGGGCGATCGCTCGTCAGCACCAGCAAAGGCACCCGACTCTCCCGCGCCTCAATCACCGCCGAATAAAAATTTGCCCCCGCTGTTCCCGACGTACAAACTAACGCTGTTGCTTTCCCCGTGCGACGAGCTACACCTAATGCAAAGAATGCCGCCGATCGCTCATCGAGAATGGGAATTGCCTCAATCGAGGAATGCCGAGCGAACGCTACCGTTAAGGGTGCAGACCGCGATCCTGGACAAATTATCGCAGTCTCTAGCCCTGAGCAATAGAACGTTTCAACTAAAACCGATGCCCAGATTGTGTTGGTGTTACTAAAGTCGATCAACGTCACGCTTTAACCATGCCTTAAAAGAGACTCTTTCGTATTCTATGTTGAGTTGATTGATCTTAAAGGCAGGTTGGCAGTAGTTAGAGGCGATCGCCCTTGCACCAGTTGACGGCAATTGATTGAAATAATGCAGGCGCTAGTGTAAGCTTAGACTGAGTTTAAAGGGGCTATAGCGCAATTGGTAGCGCACCTCCATGGCATGGAGGGGGTTAGGAGTTCGAGTCTCCTTAGCTCCATATCTTAAAGGTTATTGCATTGGGTAAGCTTGTAACTTGACCTAAATTTTGGACAACTTGTCCAGCTTTTGCTTCCAGAACGTGTTGTCCAAAATTTGATTCCGTAAACTTTTATAAAGTTTTGGAGCACAATTCAATTTGGGTAGATTTTACCACCTGCCTTGAAATGAAGCTGATTACTGCACCTCTTAGCTTGTGACTGCAACTTTTGCTTCGCGTAGAACAGCCCGAACTTTCTTGTACCTCAAATATCCTGGTTTGTTCATTCGCTCTGAAACGCGAGCTTCTGAAGGATATATTGATTCAGCATGAAGTTCGAGAACCACGCGATGAACCTCCTTACAAGCCTGCTCGATCGCCGCTAAGTATCGAGCATTTTGGTAATCATCGTATTTAGCTGAAATCTGGTGACCTAGATCCGGAAAATGTCTATAAATTGTGCGACTGTTATGTCCCAATTGCTTTGCCGTCTGCTTCATGGAAAGCGGAGGTGTTTTATCAGAACTTAAGAGTTCTTGTAGTTTCTGTTGAAGATCTCGGAGATAAGCACTATCAAAAACTCTAGCCTTAGCCTTTGGCTTGCATTCCAGTAATGGGGGTAATGCCAGTTGCTCTTGGCTTAAAATTTGTAGTTCTCCTGTTAAAAAATCTAGTGGCGAAGTATTTAGGCAACGGCAAATTTGTAACAAGGATTCTAGTGTGGGTAGATTGCTGCCGTTATACCAAAGCCAGAGGGTGTTTTTCGGTACTCCAAGCCGCCGTGCGAGTTCGGCTATATTGCCTTCAGTAACTTGGTCAACGTAAAAATTAAGAGCTTGTGCAACTCTTCGTTTACCACAAGGAAACTTTGGCGTTGGGGTGACAGCAAGTAAATCTTTAACAGCACTAGCTACCCAAAGAAACTGCTCAGATTCCATCGTAGATACGTTAGAAAAGTCTCTACCCTGCGAGGAGCCCAGCCATTTCTGACATCTAGAACAGTATCCGGGCCGCGATTTCCATGCCAATGGTCGATTTGACTGGTGGCAATGAGGACACTGAGTGACAAGAGATTGGTGATGAAGAGAGCAAACTTTAACGGCACATATCGACCATATCAAGGGCTCATATAGTATTTGATTGTTTGACTGCCATTCTTCATAGCATATTGGGCACCAAGCACGTATAGACCGAAGCAAGCCTCTTGCTGGAAGTACGTTAGCCCAAGGAAGCATTGTCAGACATTGTAGGTTGTCATGTAAAGTCAATTCCTGAAGAGTCTGGACTAGATTCAATCTCGTAGAGGGTAGATTCCCCGCCCCTTGGGGCGTAAGTGTCTAATTAAAAAAGGGATATTTGATACCCCGTCCGCTTGCGGCGGGGTCGTTCATTGCCATGATTCCTGTGCCATTAAGAGTCGCTGTGTAATCGTATATCTTATGAAGGTTTGCACCACCATGAGCTTTGTTAACTAGTGGCGCAACTTCCCTTTCCATAAGAGTCCCAGGAAACACGTTATGGTTTTGAGCTAAACGAGTGATGTAGCTGGTTAAGCTTTCTACAAAAGCTGAACCGACACTTTGTAACTTGAGGTGATAAAGATAGCTTCTTTTGGGAAGCTTTGCATTTTGAATAGTTAGTGAACTATTTATGATACCTACATCTAGCATCCCTGTTTGCTCCGCGTACTCATTAGGATCGAGAAGTTCAAAGTCGAGAGGAACAAACAGTGCAGTTTTATTCCCAACCAAGCCTACGTCGAGCTTCTTCCATAACCAAGCAAACTTTTTTCCGAGGTATTATCGTGGGGTTTTTGAGACGACATAAAATTCGACTATTTGTTGGTCTTACGCCTTCTTTGTGAATCTCGTTAGCAATTAGCCAAATCTGTTTTCGGCTTCTAAGCATCCTCCTTATCCCTGCCATTTCTCGGTAAGTGATATACCGCTTTGAAATTGCCTGACATAATTTAGGAAAGTTTTTATAAAGTGTCGTTGCTGCCCAGCCAGCTTCCTCGGCAACTCTTTTCATTGGTAGAGGAGGATACTCTTCGCTCTCAAGAGCACTCTTTAATACAAGCTCTTGATTATTGAGACGTTGAGTGTCTTGGTAATTTTTATAGCGAATTATGACAGCATTCCATAGATCTAATGTCTTTAGACTACGCAAGCTATATTCATAAGCATATCCCTGACGCTTAGCAAGTTCCTCAACAGAAGGCGGTGGATATTCACTAAGTGCCTCTTGAGGTATACGTCGTTTTTGTGTCCAAGTATTTGGTGTTTTTCTAGGACACCTATGTCTTTGATATTGCTGTAAGATTTGCCTTGCTGCCAGCTTAGAAAGCTCTATAGAAGTCGGCTTAGCTGTCAGCAATTTGACAACCTCAGTTTCCAAGGAATAACACATTAGTAAAAGTGAATTAATAGTTATCAGATATTTACCAGTAGTCAAGGAATGTACTTTATGCTTGGGCATTTTGAGTAAGCGAGCTAGTTCGGCAATACTTCCGACAGATTTAGCGTAACTAGAGAATACCTCAGCAGTCCCTTCTTTCGATAACCTGGCTGTTAGACAAGCAGGGGTAGAAACTAATTTGCCAATATTCTCCAATACCCAGTTTTCGTACTTTAAATCGTCACCTACAAAGTTAAAAATAGCTGTTGCCCCTATTTTTTCTAAAGTTCCTAACCACTGTTTACAATGAGAACAGTAACCTGGAATGGATTGTCCACATAATGGATGATTTGGTCGGTTGCATCGTGGACATCGCTCACATAGCACTTGATAATGAAAAGGGCAAAATTTAATAACCTTAAGGAACCAAATTAGTGGTTCATAAATTGCTTGTTTTGACATGCGCCATTCTTCATAACAATGTGCACACCAGGCTTTATTTTTACGAAGTAAACCCTCTTTAGCAATCACTCTAGACCAAGGCAGCATTGTTATGGACTGCAAGTCATCACGCAAGGTCAATGATTCAAGAGCTTTGATATGACTAATTACTTCTGGACTCATCCCATTTAGATGTCTTGTTTTGCCGTAGATCTGGCTGATTCCTATCTCAATTTCAGGATCGTAGTTCTTCTTAGCAAGTGGGGCAATCTTTGAGAAAAGTAGTGCTTCGGGAGTCACATGATGAGACAGGGCTAGACGCGCAATATAGCTAGTCAGGCTTTCAACGTAAGGTGTCCCTACACCAATAGGTTCAAGATAGTACAAATGGCTGCGAGGTGGGATTAAATCAGGCGTCAAATTCCATATTTCATGAGCATCAAACATATTGATTACCGCTACTTAATTAGTTAAGGAAGTAATGGTTAGAAAATATACTCATCAAGCCAATGTGAAAGGACTACAGAAAACTGATCAGGACATTATTAGCTCGCAAGTCCCTAAGTGATTCTTCACGAATTTCTTATTATTCTTACTTTTCTTCTTCACAAATTTCTTCTTCTTTAAGCTTGTAATGTCTTGGATTAGGCTTACCTACGCCTTTTTTTTGCTGCTGTTTTTTAGTACTAACAGAGTTTGTCACATCATCAACTTTATTTCTATATACCTCTAATCCTCGTTGTAAATTAGCAAGTTGATCCTGAGTTTCAGAAAAAGTTTCTTCGCCCTTTTTAATAGCTGTGAGAATTGTTAAACATTTTTTGGGTGACATTGCGTGTTGCTCCAAATCGTTTAATGTAATGGTGTGAGCCATATTATCGTTTTCAAGAACTGCGCCGAGAGTTCTTGAAAACCAATCTTTCATAATTCCAAAACATCCTAAAGAACGTTCGTATATGTAATCATAATGAGATGTAAGATCTGATTGCTCCGCAAGAGGTAGATGACAGGTCAAACTGTTAATTAATCCCTTGAAAGTTTTAATTTCTTTTTCGTTTTTTATGGTGTAACGAGGGAAATGAATATTCACACTACGACGAGTTAATTGATCACTTTGATCAAGTAGGGTCTCAGCTTCATATGTACCAACTAGCAAAAATTTTACTTTAGAAATATTTGAGATTGATTTGAGGCAGTCTGTTTGATCCCTTAGTTTACGCCCAGATGGTACTTTCCTAAATTCTTGTGCCTCATCAATGTAAAAATAATCTGAATGGCGATTTTGCAAGGCATCCTCAAACGCAAAACGACGATCGCGGTTAGTTTTATATCCAATAAGGGGTTCTTGTAAGGCCCTTAAACCACGAATGTAAAAATCTTGCCAGTCAAATTGACTAAACTCGGGTGAGACAGAAATAATTCCAGCAATAGGAATATATCCCTTATCAGACTTCATCTTATTCAAAGCCTTTTTATAAACTGACTGCACAATAAATCTTAACAGCGTTGTTTTGCCTACTCCAGTAGACCCTAACAAGAAAATGAGAGATGGTCCTCCAGCTTGATAAAGAGTAAGAAGAAGTTTCTTCGCAACCTGTTCTAGAATAGGGTGAGTCATTGTGTAGTTGACAAAATAATCAACCCTTTTCTCTACAAGTGAATCGAGAAGCTCCTTTGGAAACATCTGAGTCGTCATAGACAAAACTCTCCAAAATACTCAAGTTGCTTTAAGACATCTTCTACTTCCTGTAATTCCTGTAATTCCTGAGAATCTAACTCTTCATTTCTACTATCAATTTGGGTATTAGAATTTGCATCGGTGCTAGATTTTGCATCGTTGCTAGATAGAGCCTGATCAGTTGAGAAAACTTCTGTACCCTCAATTCGGGCGATTATAGTCTTATTGTCAAGAGCACGTAATCGATGTTTACCTAGTTCACCTTCAATTACCTCCATAGAAGTTAAGAATTCAACTAATTCCCTATCTGAAATCTCAACTCGCTTACTGTGATCAAACTTACACTTACGCAATTCTTCACTGATAAGCCGAATTTCCTTTTCGGTAAGGCCCTTAAGGTAGTAGTCATATTGAGATATACACTTATGCCAACGCCCTTTCACAAAAGCAAGAGCAGTACTAATATCGAATGGTTCGCGTTTAACTTGAACGGATTCTCCCTCAACTTCTGGAGCATCAAATGCCTCACACCAGTAATAAAAGTGGTCAATTTTTACCCCTCTGCCATTTGGCTGAACAATACGGGTTGTTTTTCCAGGAGGAGAAGGCATTGTCAGAATTTGAAAAGTTTCATCGTTAGGATCTATTCTCCGAAAATCACGCCTCCCGCCTAAAGCAATTCCTACTTCATAAGCTTGAGAAGGTTTCATACCTAGTGTAGGGTGGGGTCGATTGTCGTAAATATGGTAAGTCCATTTTTCAAGACTTTCGTATAACTCATATAAAGTCCAAACTGCTTGTCCTTTTGGATTAACGGACTTGGTCACCTGACGAGGATTACGCATCAGGCGAGTCTGTCCTTGTAGTTCATGCAAAAACTGTGTATTAGTAGTTCCAATTACTCGTTCTACGGGAGCACCGTATCGGGGTTCACCGGGTGGTCTATGTCTTTTATCACACCTGTAGTAAGCTAAAAGAGTATTAAAGTCGATACTGTCGAACTCAGGACCATTATCAATTGTAAAACGTCGAGGAAGTCGACTATATCGTTTTACTAGAATTCGAATGATCATTAAGCAGCTTCTAACGCTGGGTTCCTCATAACTGAGGTAAACTGCGAGAATTCGCCGAGTATGAGTTTCAACAGCAAAGGTTGCCCACGGTCTACCCAAGTTAATATTTGTTGATTGAATAGCCGAACTCAAGCTACAAGTTTCAAGTGAAAGTATGGAAGCTACTGTTTCCAAATCTATTTGTGTGTGATCAATTTGCACATCTTGCCAGGGAAGATCACCATGCCGAGGAACTATGGTGTCCATCCTAAAATGTTTTTTTTGCTTCGCGGCTCTAGAACCTTCACGAGCTAATGTCTGTTGATAACCCGATCGCTGTTGAATTCTTTTTCTGAACCATTTTTCAGAAGGAGGATTAAACTTGGGTTCATGGTTCTTACAAGCCTCCTTAAACTGCCTATACAACGCCCTTGAACGTCTCAGTTTTGGATTCTCATGATGCTGCGTCAAAAACTCATCTGTAAATTTGATGAGATCTGGATCTATTCTTGGCTGACTATTCTTTCCAGCCTGCTTTGGTAAAAGTCCTACGTAACCATTACTAAAACTTTTTTCTGCATCTTGGTACGCTTTTCGCCAACGCCTAATACTAGTACCTGGGTAAAGAGGCGGATTATCTCTAAGATATGGCTCAATTGCCTTCAGTCGCTCTTGAGCTATGCTATGGTCCTTATGACTTGCCTTCAAGATCAATTCTTGGGCTATCGTAGGGGCATGTAAATCCGTTTGTGTCTCGACTCCTACAATTTTTCCATTTTCAAGATATTTATCAAATTCTTTGTTGAGAAGATCGATAGTTCTTCCATCTGAACGAGATAAACTAATTCTCTCATTACCGAGATTAGAGATTTCCCAGTATTCTCCATCCCAAGATAGGGATGCTCCTACATCTACCTGAGTTAACTGGAAGCCTTCAGGGAATGAAATAGGTTTTATTTTATGAGTTTGTGCATGGGCAAAAGCCATTTCCTGGTTAAGAAAAACATGTACTTTATCGGGTCTACCTAATGGAGACTCACTTAAATCGACATAAATCTTTTCTGTAACAATCAGAATGTTAATATGCTCGGGTTCAGTTCCTTCTATGGAAGATTTGAGTATCTCAGCATAGGTAATTCCTAGCTTAGACTCTACTAAAGCAAAGATTTCTTCACTTATTCTCTTGTCAACCAAGGGGAGCTTTTCTGTATGGTAATCTGCTAGCCAATCAAGGTTTCGCAGGCGTATGGGATCAATTTCAGTCGAGGAGCAAAGGCGATAGTATAAACCACGCTCTTCAGCATATGCCTCACCGGGAGGGCAACGCCATGAACCATCATCGTTCTGAACGTAACGATTTGGGCTTTTCTTAGTAAGGTTGAGTAATTCTTCCTCGGTTTTGCATTCCTCCCAACCTGCTCTGTCTTCTCGAATTACAAAAAAGTCGGGAGTATGTTGGCAGGAGTACGGTCTGCCATTTTTAGTCGGATAGGTTAACCCTATTTTGGGAGGTTGAGCATAATACTCAAGCACGTCCTTATCACTTTCCAATTTGTCTTTAATATGTGCCAGTTCGTTCCCAGATTCAAATGGATTAGTCTGCCCCATCTTTGCACTAGCATAGAACCCTCGCCAATTTCCCCGCCCGCCCTGGACTCGACGTGACGGTGGTAAAGATCGGATCTGAAGAATAAGTGTTTGTGTAGCTTCTGAAAAACTACGACCGCGTAGCCATTCTTTAGTTTCTTCGTTAGTAAGCATTAGCCTTCTCTCAGGTACAGGGCTACACTTCGGTCTACCTACTGTAGTGGCAGGGATTGAAAGATTTTTAGATTATACACACTATACACAATAACTGGTCAGCCTTAATTATTTGTTAGGAATGAGCCATAACTGACTAATATGCAAGAGGAACTCCATGACGTGGAGAAGCAGGTGAGGCTCATGCCCGAAAGACACAAACGCACTAAAGGAGTTCCTGAACTCCATGATGAACTGAAAAAGCGGGTCAACTTATCTCTTACTCCAACGGCGATAGGGGGATTGGATTTCATGGCGGCAGAACTTGGAATATCTCGCTCAGAATTGGTAGAGTGGATAGGACGTAGGAAGATTCTTTTAGCCACTCAAAATGACTTAGGTAATGTTGACGCCGAAGTATATGCATTTGTAGAAAAAGCTATCCGAGATCTGCCTCCCATTGATACTTCAAGGTCACTTGTTAAAGTTGTGTTATTTAAAGAACGCTACAACGTTCCTAATACGCCTGGAGTCTATGTTCTTAGCGACTGGCGTACATGTATTCCAAGCACTACACAAGATTTGAGAGCAGAATTTTATAGTGATCAGTTTATGTCAATCAGTAAAAAGTTTCTTGACGATTATGAGAATCAGGGCTTTATACTTTGGCAAACTTTTCAAGATAGTAGGATGTTGGCGGACTTCGATTTAGCAGCTAGGGAGGTAATAGATGTATACTACAGACTGAAGAAAAAAGTAATTGCTAGAGGTCTTCAACAGTCTGTTAGTCAAATGAGAACCGACGTAAAAAATACAGAAGATAGTTCTTCATGACTATACAGATTTAGATGTAACTTTAAGAATTAAAGATATTAATGCATTTGCACGTAGATTAAAGAAGCTGTCAAAGTCATCTTTCAGTAAGGCTTCTGGCTCTATGAGATGTGATCTTAAAATTTCATCTAGTCGTTTTTTAGGTATTCCAGTTTGCTCTAACCTTGCTAGGTAAACACTAGGTGCCCGACCTCCTAATTCTTGGTTAGTTGTTGCAGAGATGGGAGTTCTATTAACTACACAGTTATAACGTATAGGATCAATTCCCTTTGACTGACACCATGCTTTTGGAAAGATGTGGTGGCTATCAATCTGCTCTTGAAAATACTTACTATCAGTGATTGCTTCACCTGTACAAAAATCCAATGCTCCATTAAGGAGAATAAGAGCCGATAGCCCTTTGTATGTTGCATTCGATCGCCGATTTGCATTGAAGAGCCGAGTAAGGGGAAAGCGCGTTTCTCTGAGCGTGGAAGGAAGTTCGCCTCCATAAATCCACTCTGGTATCTCTATTAAGTCACGGCTTGCACGGGAAATTGCCATACCTGCGTACAATTCTCCAAAAACACCACACCAAAACCAACGTATCAACTTATTACGAACGTGATCCAACCCATTGTGTTTGCCAAGTACTGTACAAAGCGCAGCTAGAGTGATGAGTTGTAGTGAATAGGGTAGATCATGCGAGTCAAAGAATTTCTGACTATGTAGAAGTCTAGTCGCCTCCTCAAAACCCTGAGTTACAGAATCTGCCCAAAACTGGTATTCAGTAAGACTTAAATCTAAAATATCTCGGTGGCTATAGCTAACAGTGACTAGTGGTTCGCAATCAGTTCCCTCCTGCCACGCCTGAATTTGGCGGAGGTATATAGCTACTAGCGTTACGGCTTGCAGAAAATCGCTGCTGCTAACTTGTTTAAGAAGCGGTCTGTGTTGAAGTTGCTTCTTTTGTTTAGCCCAATCCTCACGAAGTGAGAAGTCGTCTATAGCATAGCTTGCTGTCATTAAGTCGAAGCACGTTAAAGCCTTACCTGTAGTATTCACATCCTCAAAGACTTGACAGATAGCTTCTTTGGATAGCTCAGGACGTAGTTGAATTAGGGGAACCTGATAATGTTCAAAACGTTTGATAATCTCGATCTCAAAGCAGTCAAGCATTTCTAGCTTTACTGGATCATAATTCCAGTAACGACTATAGAGCCCTCGCCACTCAGAGAAGTCAAACACACGACTGAGAGGGAACACCTCAGCTTCAAACTCCTTTTCTAGAGAAGAGCAGTCGAATACTTTTCCAGTAGACGTTCTCAGTATTCTATTCTCTGGTAATCCAAAAATCGCGTCCGAGCGACTGATGTGGGGATAATACAATGCTTTATAGATATTGATGTAATACCAACGATGTGTCACCTTCTGTGTACGGGCATTCTTCGACATTACAGGCTGTTGTGGTAAAAGAGCCTGAAACAATGTTGTCAGTCTTTGCTGCCCATCTAGGAGGAGTAGGCTAGGGGAAAGGTTACTGTCGAGGGTCACGCCCTCAAGAGGTCTGGGTTTGAAATAAGTTTTAGAGCTACCTAGTTGCAGTAGCATGATAGACCCTATAGGGTAAGCAAGCGAAACATTACAAAGGAGCCGCTTTACCTGCTCATCACTCCAGACCCAGCTTCGTTGAAAGTCTGGTAGTTGAATTTTGCCCTGATTTACATCACACAAGAGGTTGAGTAGTGTCTCCTTACTCACATCAAAGTTTGTAGTCAAATTCATTTAGCAGCCACTCTATGTAGTTAGCTCATAATGCTTGTTCAACCAAAGTTATGAAATGTCAATGGCATAGTCCAGAAATGACAATCGAGTAGTCCTACTTGAGGAATGGATCAAAGAAGATAAAAAACATTAGGTTTAACCTCCTTTAGAGAATGCCAATTTCCTCACTGTACTAATCACGTGGCATAAA
>JBBRCV010000115.1:0-17592 GCA_038204505.1 Elainellales cyanobacterium | reverse complement strand
CTCACGTAAGCCGCCCGACGCATTCCTAATCGTTCAATTTTAGTCGATACTCCCTCATCTCCCGTCGCAGTCACATCTACAAATCCCGGCAGTTTTTGAACGCGGGTTTTAATGGCTTGAGCGGTTTTCGTCAGCGTCTTGTGATCGTTCCCAAACAGCGTAATTTGCAAAGGCTTATCGTCTCCGGTATCGACGAATTGAATGTTCTTAACACTGGTAATTACCCCTGGAATCTGTGGCATCTGCTGCCGAAGCTGCTCTTGGACAGCGGCAGTAGAATGGGACTGCGGTTTCTTGAGTTTGACGTAGAGATTGCCTTGATTGGGTTCACCTTGTCGAGAACCGACTGTGGTGAAAACCGTTTGGACATCGGGCGATCGCCGCACAAATGCTTCAAGCTGTTTAGCCACCCGTAATGAGTCGCGCAAAGGCTCAGAGGAACTGGGCAGCGGAGCCGTATAGGAAATATTAAACTCACCGCGATCCAACTGAGGAATGAATCCTTTGGGAATGAATGGGATTAGCCCCACGCCTAGCGCCAGACTAAGAACTGCTAAACTCATCACCCAGCGACGATGATTCAACGCGCTCGATAGCAATCGGTGGTAAGCCTGTGAAAACATTTCCCAGCCAGGAGAGGCGTTGTGTGGAGTGGCTTGCCGTGGTTTCAACCAACGCACAGCCAACAACGGTGAAAGTGTCCGCGCTACCAGTAGCGAAACCAGGACAGCGACTGAAACAGTCACCCCAAACGGTTTAAAGAATTGTCCAATCACGCCTCCCATTAATCCGACAGGTAGAAAAACAGCCACAATTGTGAGGGTTGCGGCTGTCACGGTTAGCCCAATCTCATTCGTGGCAGCGATCGCCGCTTGGCGGGGCGCTTCTCCAGCTTCTAAATGGCGGGCGATATTTTCAACATCGACGATCGCATCATCCACAATAATACCGACAATTAATGCTAATGCCAACAACGTAATGGTTTCTAAATTAAACCCAAAAAGCGCCATGAAGATGAACGTTCCGAACAATGAGGTCGGAATTGCCAGTGCCGAGATTAAAGTCGCTTGCCAGTTCCATAAGAACACAAAAATTACTAGCACGGAGAGGGCGATCGCCAGTCCCAATGCCTCTAGGGTTGCCTGAGTTGCCTCACGAATGTAGTCTGCCTGGGTAGCAGCCAGCGTCAGTGTAACGTTGGTACTGCGACGCAACGAGTTGACTACCGCCTCAACCTGCTGGACGACTTCTAAGGCATTGGCATTGCCGCGCTTAATCACCTGAATGGCTAATGCGTCTTGACCATTGAAGCGAACAGCCGACGCACCGACGCGATCCAGTGCTGCATTAGTTGAGGTAACTCCCAGCAGTTCAAAACTTAGCACACCCGGTACTTTGGCGATCGCCGGGACAATTTTTTGTTGAGCGATCGGCAGCAATTGAGCCGTAGTTTGCTGGTCACTCTGAAGGGCATAGCTGACGACAGCGGATTCATTTAAGTTCAGGGGAATGACCTGAGTAGTGGTATCTTTTGGCAAAGACAAACGCTTCATTTCATTTGCTACCAAACGTTTTGAAGCATCAAGCTGGGTGCCAACCTCAAACGACAAGCTCACTGTGGTTTGCCCTGGATAGGTGGTAGAACGAATTTCATCTAGCCCCGGTCGAGAATGCAACCGTTGTTCAATCGGTTGGGTTAAGTGGCTTTCAGTTTCTAGTGCAGTCGTTAACGGAGCCGAAGCATTGATGACCACCACGGGAAACGTAATATCCGGGAACAACGCATACTTTAATGAACTGAATGCGAACAGTCCTGCAACAGTCACAGCAATCCAAAAACATAAGGTAAACCAGGGATGGTCGATCGCCAATTTAGAGAGGTTTAGGCGTTCTCTAAAAGAGTTGGAGCGGGTTGGATCTCCCTGCATAAAAATTTAGATGCATCAATTAAGAATGAACCAATTAACTCAGTAATCATAGCGTAACGATGGCTCAGTCACATCAGTATTTGAACTCCTTCAGGTTATCCTATTATCAGTCCTAGACCTCTTCCAAGCAGTCATGCCCCATTCATCAATTCATGCCATTCTGGTTCCCCAAGGTGCAGAATATCAAGCCGTTTGCCGCGGATTAAAACACGCCCCAGTGCCCGTTTTCCCAGTCCCCGTGGGTGCGATTCCTTTGAGACAATCTTTGGAAATCTTAAAACAAAACGAACTATGGCAAACTTTAGGGCAGCCCCAAGTTCTGTTAATGGGACTATGCGGCAGCTTGTCCCCTCAAATGCAAGTGGGTGATGTCGTGCTTTATCAAGCCTGTGTCTCGGTGAGTTCAAAAATGGTTCAGTCTATTATTCGCCAACCCACGCTTTCACTGGATCAATCCTTGTACTGTGATGCCAATCTGACTGCCTACATGAGTCAAGTTCTGCACCTGGTTCCCGTTAAAGCCATCACCAGCGATCGCGTCATTTACAAAGCGTCTGAAAAACAGGTTTTAGGCACTGCATTCGATGCAGCAGCAGTAGATATGGAAGGGGCGATCGTTCTGGAAAGCCTCGGATCTGCCGGAATTTCTGTTGCCATGCTGCGGGTAGTTAGCGATGATTGTCATCACAATTTGCCTAATCTCAACTCAGCATTTCGAGACGATGGATCGCTGAATGCTGCCGCGCTTACCTTAAGTTTCTTAAGAGATCCGATCGCCGCGTTCCATCTAATTCGAGGGGCAATGGGCGGACTTCAAAAAATCCAGATCGTTACCACCACTCTGTTCCAGAATTATTAATTTCACCAATCTTTAAAGATTTATAACTTAACTATCGATCAACATTCCCCCTTTCAGCAATTGCAGCTTGCGTCCTCTCCACTCGATCGTATTGCTCGTAAAGCTATAACACCAAAGGGCAAAGCTCATCAAGTCTCGGAGCGGCGTGAGCCAGAAGAAGTTTTGCGCCACCTGATCTTGAAGATAATAAACGCCGATTAGCCACGCTAAGAAATACCGAATGCTCCAGGTTCCAATAAACACCGCCCACCCTAAAGATGAACCCGCTGTTAACGCCAAAAACAACGCGCTAGAGACGGTTCCGTAAGTGAAGATTAACCCTAAATAACCACCTGGACGTGCAAATCGGATACCGCGATTCCAACGGGTTTGATGATGGAGAAGATCCGCCAACGTTTCAGTCTCCATGACATGATCGACTACATAATCGGACAATGCTACCTGATACCCCGCCTGAACGGATAAATGACCTAACTGAAAATCATCTTCTAGATAATTTACCACTGCAACTAGACCGCCGATCGCCTCCAACACCGATCGCCGCATGACAATCGTTGCTCCTAATGCAAAAGTCATGCCTTCAAGCTGATGGGCAACCAGCACACTGGGCAAAAACTCAGTAGAAATGGACAATGCTTCAAAGGTGGAGATCCAACCTTGAGTTCGGGATCGATACATACAGGTAACAACACCCACTGATGCATTGCTTAACGGCTGGACAACGCGCCGCAAGTAATCTACATCCACCCAAATATCACTATCCGCAATCAGCAAAATGTCGTATTTGGCTTGAGTATCGGCATTGATCAGATTACTCACTTTCAGATTAGTGCCATGAACGCGATCGCTAACCACAAATTGAATGTCGATTTCAGGAAAATCTTGAATTAATTGTTGAACCACTGCAATGCTCGGATCGGTTTGGCTCTGAATGCCAAAAATGATTTGATAGCAAGGAAAATCCTGACGACAAAACGAGGCGAGATTTTCGTAGGCATCACCATCTAAGCCACAAATTGGTTTAAGAATAGTGACGTTAGGGTAAAAGTCTGGAGATTGCGAACGAGTTTGAGTGAAGAAGGCGATCGCCGCATAAATCGCCAGACTATAATACACAACTGCGCCGATACAGAGCAGCAAAACACTGACTAATAGCAGGAGGTGAGTCATGGCTGCTGTACCAAATGCTGGTACTGGGTTAGCTCAAAGCCGTTCTGAGCAATGCACTGTCGGACGCGATCGCTGAGTAACGCCAGCAGTTCCGAGTCTCCTAATTCTAGTGGGGCATTACTGGGTTCATCCGCCATGATGAAAGCAGGATGAGTATAAATTTCTACGGTATCAGCTTTAATCTGAGGAATTAACCCTAGCAGATAAGCCTCGTTTATGCGACCA
This sequence comes from Elainellales cyanobacterium, assembly GCA_038204505.1. Taxonomy (GTDB): domain Bacteria; phylum Cyanobacteriota; class Cyanobacteriia; order Elainellales; family Elainellaceae; genus Timaviella. Next base: position 13,410 of record JBBRCV010000115.1, on the reverse strand, counting down.
CTTTGCAGCAGACCGTAAACGCGATCGACGTAACGAATTCCGTTCGATCGCAGCAGTCTCTCTCCGTAAAGCCGCAAGCCTCTGAAGACGCAAGACCAGATCACTTTGGTTGTTAAATTGGTGGAATCAAGTTTTAACGTCGATCGCAATTCTTCAGATGGCAGCCGAATCACCTTGATCTCAAACTCATCGGCAAGTTTCACCACCTCGCGCAGCACAACCGGATGGGAATGGAGATGCAAATGCCCATCGACATGGGCAAGGGGCAGTCCAGTCTGTCGAAACTTTTCTAGTTGGGCACGGATTTCTAGCGGCAACTCTCGGCGGGCAGCTCGGTTGAACTGATAGCGCAATCCGACTTGTACAGAGTCGTCAGAAAAGCGCCCTTCTGAATCTACTAAGTGGGGGATTTGTGAATGGGGCAGAACCGATCGCCCACAAACCAAGGTCAGATGCAAACCCACTCCTAGCGTCGGGTGCGCCTTGGCTAACTCAACCGCTTCATCAAATGCCTCACCCCCTACCATCAGGCTAGTGCTGGTCAAAATGCCCCGTTCATGGGCAGCAATAATGGCACGATTGACACCAGACGAAAAGCCAAAGTCATCCCCGTTGATGATCAGCGATCGCCGTCGAGATGGAGAATTCTGCGGTGGAGCAAGGGTTGAATTAAAAGAAGAGTTTGCCATTATTATTTTGTCATTATAGTCATGACATCGTGGGTTATCTATGGGCGATCGCCTGCGTTCGCCGCTCCTTCAAATAGGCAAAAAATTCGCCACCTTCCCGTAATCGTCGCACCAACATTTGCGGATCGGTCAACATCTCTTTGACGATCGGAATAATGGCTTTGGGACGGAAATAGAATTGACGGTACATTCGCTCGACCGCATCTTCGATCTGTGCATTAGAAAGATCGGGGTATTGCAGCGTTGATGTTTGAATCCCAGAACTGGAAATCATGGCTTGATCGCTGAACCAACCGTTTTCCAACGCCTGTCGGTAAAGCTCTGTGCCGGGATAGGGTGCAGCGATCGATACTTGAATGGTGTGCGGACTCATTTCACAGGCAAAACGTATTGTTTCTTCAATGGTTTCACGCGTCTCAACGGGCAACCCAATAATAAATGTGCCATGCACCGTAATCCCCAAGTCATGGCAGTTCTTCATGAACTGACGTGCCACATCTAGCCGAATTCCTTTGCGAATGTTGTCTAAAATCTGTTGATTACCCGATTCAAAACCTACTAGCAGCAGGCGCAGTCCATTATCTCGCAGTTGTTTGAGCGTGTCATAATCTAGATTTGCTCTAGCGTTGCAGCTCCAAGTGAGTTTCAATCGCTTCATGTGTTCACTAATGGCGATCGCCCGTTGTTTATCAATGGTAAACGTATCGTCATCGAACATATATTCTCGGACGCGATCGCCAAACAGCGCCTTTGCCTCAGCCATCTCTCGCCCCACTACCTCCGGGCTTTTAGTGCGATATTGATGTCCGCCAATGGTTTGAGGCCAAAGGCAGAAGCTGCACTTGGCAGGACAGCCGCGCCCAGTATAAAACGAAATATAGGGATGCAGCAAGTAGCCAATGAAGTACCGATTAATATCCAAATGCTGCGCGTAGGTCGGCAAAACACTGGGCATTGCATCCCAATCGTGAATCAGTTCGCGATCGGGCGTATGATGCAGTGCCCCAGAGGTATCCCGATAGCTTAAACCCTTGATCTGATCCCAGGGCTTGTCCTCCGCTAGTTCCTGACAAGTGTAATCAAACTCATGCCGACAGACAAAATCAATGACCGGATGATCGCGGAGGGTTTGCTCAGGCAAGATGGCAACGTGCGCCCCAATCAAACCGACTTGAACACTAGGATTTTGAACTTTAATAGCGGCAGCACATTGAACGTCATTTGCCAGAGAAGGGGTGCTCGTATGCAAAATCACCAGTTCAAAATCTTTGGCAATTTTCAGCACATCGTCAACCGTCTGACCGTGAGGCGGTGCATCGACTAACTTGCTTCCCGGCACCAAAGCTGCGGGTTGCGCCAACCAGGTGGGATACCAGAAAGAGGTAATCTCGCGCTTGGCTTGATATCTTGATCCGGCTCCACCATCGAAGCCATCAAAGGAAGGCGGGCTGAGAAATAGAGTACGCTTCAAGGCAGTTGCTCCTTTAAGGTTGAGTCCAGAGCCTATTGATCGATTAGCGCCAACACTTGATTGCGGCTAAGTTTTTCTTCACCCATGGCAATCACATCTAACGTAGCATGAGCTAGCGTTAAGGGGATTCTACAGAACTCTAGAGCAGGTCCCGGCGGTAGCGCTTGGGCGTAAGCATCGGCTAAAACCAGATTGCGACGGGCATAGACTTGCAGTTCATTAGCGCCCCACCCGCTAGGGAAGAACTCCACACCCCGCACCAAATCATCCGCATGATTTCGCAGAATATTGACCGCTTGCAGCCCTCGACCAAACCCGATCGCCTCGGTTCGATTGGTTTGAGTTCCGTCATACCAAGCCCAAAGATCGGACAGCATTAAACCTACGGCTCCGGCAACGCTGAAGGTGTAACGATTCAGGTCAGCTTCAGTCCGAATCGTCCAGTTATTTTGCGCCCAGTATGCCATCCGATCGGACATTGCGGCTGTAGCATCCCAGATCCGAGGAGCAATACTAGCAGGCGCAAGCGAAGCCCAGTCGCCAATGCGAAGCGAGACTTCGGGTAACACATGACGGTAATCTGAAAGGGCGATCGCAAAGTCATCGCTTTGAATCGCTCCATCTGAAGCTTGTAGTGTCAGACTAATGACCTGCAAAATCTTTGCTTTTGTGGCGTTGTCTAATTCGGCATGATCTTCAATATCATCGATCGCCCGCATACATAAATAAGCTGAAGCCACGGCTTCTTGCAATCTTGACGGTAACCGACTAATAGGAATGTAGAAAGTTCGGCTCGTCTCTTTCAACATTTCTAATCCATCTTCACATAAATTCATCGCGTCACCTTGAGATGATAATTTTGACATCGCAACAACTCCAGTGAAAAGTTTTCTTGTGATTGAAGAAATCTAGTAACTGGAACTTTACCATAGAAAAAAATTATTAGGAACTCGGAAAGAATGACTTAGAAAGTGCCCTCTAAAACGCTGATTATCATAAAATCGTTTCCAAACTTCTTAGATAAGTCTCAAGACTGGCTTCTCAAGACTGGCTATTGATCATTGTTGAGTACGATCGCCCTTTCCAAGCTCCGCCACGTCCTTGCCAATGTCGTAAGGCAGAATCCAATGTCATCAGTATATAGAGAAAGGCAATGATGGGTAAAACCAGTGAAATCATCGGTGAACAGTGATAAAGTCGCAAGGTTGGGATATAGCTATATGCCATCATCAACCAAACAATTGTACCGACAGTTACCAAACTCCACTCTTGCGTCAAAAATCCAATCATCGTACTGAAGATTGGCATAACGTACATTAGCATCATCCCAACCGATGTTCCAAATAGCAGCAAGGGAGAGTAATTCAGTTGAGTAAAAGCAGTTCGCGCTACCATCTCCCAAAGTGATCCTAACGAGGGATAGGCTCTAAGGCTGCGCGTATCTTCACTCAGCCCCAGCCAGATTTTTCCGCTTGGATCAACCTGATCTTTGATGGCTTTTGCTAAGGCACAATCATCAATTAAGGCTTGCCGCACCGTTTGAATGCCGCCGATGCGCTCTAATGCCGACCGACGGAGCAAGATACAGCCTCCGGCGGCAGCAGCAGTGGCACGATCGGGATCATTGACCCAGCGAAAAGGATAAAGTTTTTGAAAGAAGAAAATAAAGGCAGGCACTAACAGGTATTCCCAAAAGCTCTGAACCCGCAGTTTTACCATCAAAGAAACTAAATCCAGGCGATCGCGCTGGGCTTTTGCCACCAAGCGTGAAAGACCACCAGGCTCATGCTCAATGTCAGCATCGGTGAGCAGAAAATAATCGGGAGAGAATGACTGTGCCTGCTGAATCCCTTGCTCGATCGCCCACAACTTACCCGTCCAACCTCTGGGCAAGGGTTCACCCGCAACCACATGGATTCGAGTCGGATCGCTCTCTAGCTCATCCTCAGCCATTGCCTCAGCGATCGCCGCAGTCCCATCCGTGCTGTGATCATCCACTAAAAAGAGGGTGACTTGCCCAGGATAGTCTTGAGTTAGAAGCGATCGCAGTGTTATTGGCAGCAACTCTGACTCATTGCGAGCTGGAATCACGACACAAACCGAAGGATACTTACCCGCATGGCTGGGTGAAACTAAGGGGATTTGTTCCAGCTTTTGATCCGATCGCCAGAACTGTCCCCGCCAGCCTAATAAGCCCACCCAGATTCCCAATGAGAAGAGCGTTAACCCTAGTTCAATCGGATAGATCATAAATCTATAGACCTGAGAAATATCATACAATCTCTTTTACACGGCTGAAAGTCCAACCGTTAGAGAAGAGAGTAAGGTGAATATAAGGTTTGTGTGTATCAGTCGTATTCAAAGAGAGGACAATTCAACAAGTTGCACATTTGAGCAAGTTGATAGTTTCTTCCCCTCTATAATTCTGGGCTTTTAGAAATTCTGGGCTTTTAGGAATGCAAACACAAGATCAGGTGACTTCAATAACGGTTGAGGCGGCGATCGCTGCTAGCCAAAACTATCTGCTCTCTAGCCAAGAGGCAGCAGGCTATTGGTGGGCAGAACTCGAATCGAATGTGACGATCACCGCAGAAGTGGTGCTCTTGCACAAGATTTGGGGAACCGATCAGGCTAGACCGCTGCATAAAGTAGAGACCTATTTGCGGCAACAGCAGCGAGACCATGGCGGTTGGGATTTGTTTTATGGAGACGGAGGCGATCTGAGCACCTCAATTGAGGCATATATGGCGCTTCGGCTGTTAGAGGTGCCCCCATCCGACCCCGCATTACAGCGAGCAAAATCATTCATCCTCAGTCGAGGTGGCATTTGTCGATCGCGCATTTTCACGAAATTTCATCTGGCTCTGATTGGCTGTTTCGACTGGCGGGGCATTCCTTCATTGCCGCCTTGGGTAATGCTGCTCCCCGATCGCTTTTTCTTCAATATCTACGAGTTATCCAGTTGGGCTAGAGGCAGTACGGTGCCGTTGCTAATTGTGTTCGATCGCCAGCCTGTTTTTTCTATTGCGCCTGGATTCAACTTAGATGAACTATTCGTTGAGAGTTCAGATCAAGATCGGTTCAGTCTTCCCCGAAGCGGTAACTGGACTGATGCTTTTTTAATTTTAGATCGGTTATTTAAGCTGACTGAACGTTTCAATGTGGTTCCGTTTCGTCAGACCGGGATCAAAGCCGCAGAACGATGGATATTAGAACGACAGGAAGCGACTGGCGACTGGGGCGGCATTATTCCTGCCATGCTCAACTCACTCTTAGCACTTCGTTGTCTCGATTACAGCGTCCATGATCCAGTAGTCGAACGAGGACTGCAAGCGATCGATCGCTTTGCTATTGAAACTGCCGATTCTTATCGCGTTCAACCCTGTGTTTCACCCGTTTGGGATACTGCACTGGTCATGCGATCGCTGGTTTCATCAGGGTTAGCGCCCCATCATCCGGCACTCGTGCGCGCTGGAGAATGGCTGCTCAGTAAACAGATTTTGGATTACGGTGATTGGTCTGTTAAAAATCATCAGGGAAAACCGGGTGCGTGGGCATTTGAGTTTGAAAATCGCTTTTATCCAGATGTGGATGACTCGGCAGTTGTGGTAATGGCGCTCGATGCGGTGCAGTTGCCGAACGAGGCATTGAAGCAAGCGGCGATCGCCATTACCCTCGAATGGATTGGCACGATGCAATGTCAACCAGGTGGCTGGGCAGCATTTGATTTAAATAATGATCAAAATTGGTTAAATGAGTTGCCCTACGCTGACTTAAAAGCGATGATTGATCCGAATACGGCAGATGTAACGGCGCGAGTGTTGGAAATGATGGGGCAGGTTGGAGAAGTTACAGGAATTGATCGTGAGCAAATGAATCGGGCGATCGCCTATCTAATCCAGGAGCAAGAATCAGCAGGCTGTTGGTTTGGGCGCTGGGGCGTGAATTATATTTATGGAACAAGCGGCGCTCTAGCAGCTTTATCGCTGATTGCGCCTCAGTCTCAGCGAACCTCCATTGAGCGAGGAAGTGCCTGGTTGGTGAGCTGCCAAAATGTAGATGGTGGCTGGGGAGAAACTTGCTGGAGCTATAACAATCCAGCCTTAAAAGGGCAGGGAATTAGCACTGCATCGCAAACGGCTTGGGCACTAATTGGGTTAATTGCAGCCGGGGATGCTACTCAGGATTTTGCAGCGAAGTCCATTCAAGAGGGCATTCGCTATCTCGTCAATCAGCAGCGCTCTGACGGCACATGGGATGAGGCAGAATTTACAGGGACGGGGTTTCCCGGTCACTTCTACTTGAAGTATCATCTTTATCAACAGCATTTTCCCTTAACTGCATTAGGACGGTATCAGGCGATCGCCCCTCGTCTAAACCCATGAAGCTAATTACTTTTTTAATGCAACTTTCCTGGCGCATGGTGGCGATCGCCGCTACCACCGGATTCATCAGTGGCATAGCTGCTGCTGGACTAATTGCGGTGATCAGTCATGCAGTTAGCTATCAGTCCAACTCATCTACAACGACGTTCATCTTAGGGTTTATTGGGCTTTCCATTGTTGCTTTAACCACCAGTATTATTTCCCAGGTGTTACTCATTCGCCTCTCTCATCAAGCGGTCTTTCAGCTACGAATGCGCTTGATTCGGCAAATTTTAGACTCAGAGCTGAGCCATCTAGAGCAGTTAGGCAATTCGCGTCTCTTAGCCACCTTGACAGAAGACGTGCAAGCCGTTACTCGTGCTGTTTTCATCTTGCCGCTCCTCTGTATTGATTTGGCGATCGTTTTAGGTTGTCTGGCTTACATTACCTGGTTATCTTGGACAGCTTTACTGCTGGTATTTGGACTATTGGCGGTGGCGATCGTTACTTGTCAACGTCTGCTGAACCGAGGCGAAAAATGGCTAGCTTTGGCGCGTGACGAAGAAGATCATTTGTTTAAACACTTCCGCTCAACGACCGAGGGCATCAAAGAGCTGAAATCTCATTACCAGCGGCAGCAGATGTTTGTGGCTCAGGAAGTTGAAGTCACAGCTACAAACTTTCGCCGTTATACCATTCGAGGCTTAACGTTATTTGCATCTGCATCTAGTTTAGGAAAGCTATTGTTCTTTTTTGCGACGGGTTTTGTTCTCTTTGCTTTACCTAAGCTGATCCCGCTGTCTACTGAGGCTATTTCTGGATATGTCTTCGCCTTTATCTATCTGATGGTGCCGATGGAGAATATTGTGAATAGTTTTCCATTCATCAGTCAAGCAAATATTGCGTTACGAAAAATTGAGGCGCTCGGTCTGTCCTTAAGCGATCGCCCTGAACCTTCTACTGTTCCGCCTCCTGTTCTGCCTCACTGGCAAAGTTTAGAACTTCGAGATGTCACTTATCCCTATCAGCGATCGCCTGAAGATAGTTCTTTTATCTTAGGTGAGTTAAACTTGACGTTTCATCCAGGCGAATTAGTGTTTATTGTGGGCGGTAACGGCTGCGGTAAATCTACCCTTGCCAAGATTTTGACGGGGCTATATATTCCTAAGTCGGGGGCGATCGTTCTAGACGGGCATCAGATTACCACCCAAAATCGGCAATGGTATCGTCAGCACTTCGCCAGCGTCTTCGCAGATTTTTTCCTGTTTGAGCGATTATTTGGGCTAGAACAAGCCAACCTTGATCACCTGGCAAAAGACTACCTCAGCAAGCTCCAACTCGATCATAAAGTCACGGTGAGAGACAGCAAATTTTCGACTACAGATCTCTCTCACGGTCAGCGTAAACGTCTAGCATTGCTGACTGCCTATTTAGAAGATAGACCAATTTATCTCTTCGATGAGTGGGCAGCCGACCAAGATCCGGTCTTTAAGGAGTTATTTTATACTCAGTTTCTGTTGAACTTAAAAGAGAAAAAAAGGACTGTTTTTGTGATTAGTCATGACGACCATTATTTTTACTTAGCCGATCGCTTAATTAAATTAGATAGTGGAAAAGTTGAGATTGATCAACGCTTAGGGCACTCAATATAAAGTCAAGTGCATTTAGAAAGTCCAGTGTGTTCCCGGCTAAATTGACGGCTCGATAAAAATATTTCTGCAAAAGATGTTCATGACGACGTAGAACGAATTTAACGAGTTTCGCCGCTTTCATCCATCACCTAATATGTCTAAATAATATGCCTAAATCTATCCTTCGCTGCATTTCATGCGGGGCTGAATATGACTCTGATCCATTTCGCTTAACCTGTGATGCCGACCATTCTCCTTCGCTTTTACGAAGCGTGTACCACGCTAAACAGCTAGAGGTCAAGTCTCATCTCCCTGGGCTGTTCCAGTATATAGACTGGATGCCCGTTGAGCGGATTCTAGAAGGCGTTGGCAAGCCCATCACTTATGAGAGTAAAAATCTAGCTTATTATCTTGGACTAGACCATCTTTTTATCAGCTTTAATGGATATTATCCAGAGCGAGATGCCCAGATGCTCACGGGTTCCTTTAAAGAGTTGGAAGCGTTTTCCGTGCTGGCTGGACTACCAAAAAACCATCCCCGGACCTTAGTCATTGCCTCGGCTGGTAATACAGGCAGAGCCTTTGCCACCGTTTGCTCTCAACATCGCATTCCTCTCTGCTTAGTCATTCCAGAAAAAAACTTATCTGCCCTGTGGTCAAAAACGAGTTTTAACTCGGTGATCAGTCTAATTGCCGTGGGTGATGGCGGTGATTACTCGGATGCGATCGCCATAGGACAACTTATGAGTAAACTGGACGGTTTTTTCCCAGAAGGTGGAGCCGCCAACGTCGCTCGGCGAGATGGCATGGGGCTAACTGTAATCGATGCCGCAGTCACATTAGGTCGCATCCCCGATCACTATTTTCAAGCCGTAGGGTCTGGTACGGGGGGCATTGCGGCTTGGGAAGCGAATTTGCGCTTGCTTGCTGATGGTCGCTTTGGGGAGCGGCGGATGAAGCTGCATTTAGCTCAGAATGCTCCGTTTACACCCATGGTAGAGGCATGGAAGTCGGCAAGTCGAGCGTTACCTCCGATCAGCGAGGCAGAGGCAAAAGCTTCGATCAATCAGGTTGCGGCTCAAGTTTTAACCAATCGCAATCCTGCCTATTCTCTAACGGGCGGATTGTATGAGGCATTAGTTGAAACTCAAGGAGAGATGTATGCTGTGACCAATTCCGCGTCTGAGCAGGCAGGACATTTATTTGAGAAATTAGAAGGAATTGATATTAGTCCAGCCTCTAGTGTGGCGCTGGCTGCGCTGCTGCAAGCGGTAGAAGCCAAAAAAGTAGATAGGCGGGATCATATTATGCTGAATATTACAAGCGGTGGAATTAAGCGAATGAAACAAGATTATTCGCTGCATCACCTTCAGCCGACGATAACCTGTTCTCCGCAGGGGATCGATCCCCATGAGGTCGCAGCGCAAATCGAGTATCATCTCCAGTGCTCATGATTCTCCCTTGCTTGTAATTCTTCCTTGCTTGTAATTCTTCCTCAAAGTCAGCAATCAGCTTCGATTAAACTTTTATTTTCAAAGAGACACATGGTAAATCCGGTTTTGTCCATCATTGGCGCGATCGCTTCTCAGTATCAGACTAGTTTCGTTCGTAAAACCTATCAGACAGAACGGGTTCAAACTGCGTTTTTACGTTCACTGCTGCAAGTCCATCAAGAAACTGAGTTTGGTCGTGAACATGGATTCTCTGACATTAAAACGATCGCTCAATTTCGATCGCGCATCCCCGTGCAACCCTACAGTGCCTTTGCTGCCTATACTGAGCGCATGGCAAATGGTGAAACCAATATTCTCACCCCTGATCCACTCATTTACATCAACATTAGCAGCGGCTCTACCGGAACCAAAAAGCTAATTCCTGTCACCCAGCGATCGCGCCAATTCTTATCAAAAGCCAGCCGAGTTGCCATGGGCTTTGCCGTAGCTGCCGCCAGACGAGAGCAACTCCCCTTGGGTAAAATGCTCTTCACACTTTCGGCTAATCCACTCGGTTATACCAGCAGCGGTATTGCCTATGCACCAGTCAGCACCAGTGATTTGCGCTTGATGGATACGGTATCTCGTCAAGTGTTCGCCCATCCATTTGAGGCTTTTCGCATCTCTGATACAGCCACTCGATTTTATATCTGTCTCTTATTTGCTTTACGCGATCGCCAGCTACGATTAATTAGTGCCACGTTTCCCGTTGCGGCACTACAGCTATGTCAATATCTCGAACAATATGCAGAATCTCTGATTCACGATTTAGAAACAGGAGAAATTGCCAGTGAGTTAAAATTGGAGCCAGACCTGCGGTTCAAATTAGAGCGCCAATGGTCAGCCGATCCACAGCGGGCTGCCCAATTGCGTCATCAGCTTAAAACCCATGGACGACTTACCCCCAAACAAGCTTGGTCAAACCTTTCATTTCTGACTACTGCACGGGGAGGCACCTCTGAATTTTACTTCGATCGCTTTTCAGATTACTTTGGTCAAATTCCCATTTTTGGGGGCACCTACGCCTGTGCTGAGGGCGTGATGGGGGTACATCGAGACTTCAATACCGATGGTGCTATTTTGGCGATCGAAAGCGGCTTCTTTGAGTTCATTCCAGAAGATCAGTGGGAAGTCGAATATCCTCAAACGCTGCTGCCTTGGGAAGTCAAGCAGGGGGAATGCTATCGCATTGTGATGTCTAACTATAGTGGTTTTTATCGCTACGACTTAGGAGATGTCGTTGAGATTGAGGGCTTTTTTGGGCAAACACCCCTGCTTATTTTTCGGCATCGAAGCGGTGGTGTGATGTCATCTTCTACTGAGAAAACAACAGAAGCTCATGCTATCCACACCATGCAAAAATTACAGCAGCAATTCGATATCTCACTTGAAGATTTTTGCATTACGCTCTCAGAAAACGAGATCCCGCCTCACTACTTGGTCAACATTGAGCTAGCCGCTGAAGATACCTTGTCAGAGCCAGAACAGTTTTTGCAACAATTCGATCTCACAATGAAAGAAGTCAATGCATTTTATGGGATCAAACGCCGTGATCAAATTCCGCTACCGCGCCTCCGTTTTTTGCAACCGGGCAGTTTCTCTATACTCCGTCAACGCATGATCGATCGCGGTATCGCTGAAGCGCAGCTTAAGTTTCCCCATGTGACGGAAGATCGACAGTGGCTGGCTGGCTTAATCATTGAGCAGGAAGTGAGACTAGCGGGCGATCGGGCTTGATGAATTGGGAGTGCGCTCTTGTTGCCGTTTTAGTCAACGCCCAGATAGAATCAGCGGTGTAATTGACAGAATCAGCGGTGTAATGGGTGGAGAAAGTCGTGACAACTCAGAATCGCGATCGCGCCTTAGCATTTCCCTCAGAAGACGCAAAACGAAAGCTTGCTCAATCCTACACCCAGTTAAGGCTGGAAACCGGGAGCAACGCCGCAATCACCGCTTGAGTCATCTCTTCTAACCTTGCCCACATCAACAACCGCAACTCATCTGCCTTTACTACCTCAAGGCGTTAAACCAGCGGAGTGGGTGATTGCTCTGCTGGTCTTCAGAACCGTGCATGAAATTTGACTTGTGGGCACTATACATTAGTAAATGTTCTCTTTTCTGCAATGAAAACTCATCGAACCCGCAAACGTAGGGCGCTTCCATTACAGATTGTTCTAGTTGTTCCCTTCGTCCTCCAAATTTTTGGAGCCGTCGGTTTAGTCGGTTACTTGTCCTTTAAGAATGGACAGAGAGCAGTCAATGACCTGGCAGAACAATTGATGGATCGCACTAGTGACGTTGTGGATGAACACCTGAAGTCCTACCTTTCCATTCCTCAAACACTGAACTAAATTAATGCAGATGCTATCCGTCGGGGAATGCTGGATGTGCGTGATCAAGACACAATGGGCAAGTATTTCTGGGATCAGATGCAAGCCTATGACTTCACGTTCATTGGGATTGGGTTGGTTACAGGGGAAGGAATAGGAGCCATTCGCTACGACAGCAAAACCGTCACCATCGATAGTTGGCAGTCTCAACTTCCGAATAGTGCTCGCACCTATGCAACCAATAACCGGGGCGATTATACAGATCTAGTTGGGACTTATAGCTACAACCATTTTATTGAAAGTTGGTATACAGAGCCCCTCGCATTAAGAAAGCCAACCTGGGCACAAGTTTATGTGTGGAACTCTCCCTATGGTCCTTATTTAGCTGCCTCAGCCGGACGACCCATTTATGACGCACAGAATCGTCTACTGGGTGTGGTTGCAGTCGATATCCACCTGCTGAAACTTAGCGATTTCTTACGCAATTTAAATATCAGTCAGTCTGGGGAAGTATTTGTTGTAGAGCGGGATGGCACCCTGATCGCTAACTCCAGCACAGAGAAGCCCTTTAAGCTCATTAATGGAAAAGTTCAGCGATTAAGGGCGATCGACAGCCCTGATCCAATTGTCCACACCATTGCTAAATATCTTCAGACCTCTAACGGGTTTCAATCTAGCGCCCCAAAAACAGACTTTCAGCTTGATGTTCAGGGAAAAAGGAACTTTATTCACGTTGTGCCCTGGCACGACGAATATGGCTTGGACTGGGTAGTGGTGACGAGTGTACCAGAGGAGACATTCATGGCGCAAATTAATACCAATACATACACCACAATTGGGCTTTGTTTTGGCGCATTGGTGATTTCCTCTGTCATTGGTGTATTTACCTCTCGTTGGATTGCGCGCCCGATCCTTCACTTAAACTGGGCAAGTGAGGCAATGGCATCCGGCAATTTAAATCAGATGGTGGAAACGAGCAGTATTGGAGAACTCAACACGCTGTCCCATTCCTTTAACCATATGGCAGGGCAAGTGCGCGGATCATTTGCTGCATTAGAGAAAAATAATGAAGAATTGGAAGACCGGGTAGAAGAACGCACGTCTGAACTCAAAAATACACTAGAGGAATTACAGCGTACTCAATCTCAAATGATTCAAAGCGAAAAAATGTCAAGTTTGGGACAGTTGGTTGCGGGAGTGGCACACGAAATCAATAATCCGGTCAACTTTATTCACGGCAACCTTGCCTATGTACAGGAATACATCGAGAGTCTATTAGGGTTTGTGCAATTAGAGTGTTCCCAAAAATAGATGATCCTGAGATACTGGGGACATTGAGATAGCAGGTAATCTGATGCCACCAAAACCCGCGATTGCTCTGAGTGAAGTGCTCAAGACGTTGTATAAGAACACCGCAAAGAAGCTCAAAGGG
>JBBRCV010000114.1:0-17600 GCA_038204505.1 Elainellales cyanobacterium | reverse complement strand
CTTTGAGCTTCTTTGCGGTGTTCTTATACAACGTCTTGAGCACTTCACTCAGAGCAATCGCGGGTTTTGGTGGCATCAGATTACCTGCTATCTCAATGTCCCCAGTATCTCAGGATCATCTATTTTTGGGAACACTCTAACGCCGACATTTTTTCAGATTCAACCAATTTAACCTGTAAAGTCTTGAGATTAATCAGAGTCGCCTCCAGGTCATCTCCCCGATCTTCGAGAACTATTTTCGACTCTTCAAGTTCTCGAATTACGTTTTTGAGGACAACTTCTCGGAGTTCACTGGCTTTCTCAAGCTCCTGGCGATCGCTTTCAGAGCGCGTCAGCTTTCGTTCTAACGTTCGAACCTTTTTCTCTAGCTCCTTAATTCGAGTTAGGTCATCGATTGGTTTCATAGGTTTCTCAGGTTGACCCATTCCAGTAAAAATTATGACTCTGTGCCTATTAGCAAAGTGACAAAAGTTTCTTGATGATAATAAGTTTTGCCCTGCGGTTCTAGGGGCGAAAACTCGCCATAGGTATAGAACCCACAAGCGGGAATTGAGGTAGTCAGGGCATCTTTCACCACTTGATATTCTTCCTTGGCGCGGGTGCCCAGCAGCCAACGCCGACAGCAACAGGAAAACAGCAAAACTGCTGTAGGTGTGGTGCCGGGATAGCGGGAGAGGGCAGTTTGGAAAGACGTTTCAGCCGCTGCAATCAGGATGTTGCGGCTGACATCGGTCAGTTGCACAAGGGCTTGTTCAGGAATATCGCATAAGAAATGGATGCATCCGATCTCAGCATCAGAGGCGTTGGGCACTCGCATATAGTAAGAGCTGTCGGAGGAGCAATCGCTGCCTGCTTCATAAACAGCCAGCGGATTTTCGGCAGAAGGTGGGCGATCGCCCAAATAGCGCTGATAAAACTCCACCGCAGGCTTCCCATCAATTTCATAAAGAATTGTGCCAGAAGCTTTTGTCACCACGCCTTTATATCCCATCGGTGTCCACCCACAGGCGGTTCCGTAGGAAAGCTGGATGTTGCCCGAAAAAATTAAAATGGGCAGGGCATCGGTTAGTACCTCACTTCGGAAAAACTGATAGGTTGTTTTGAAGCGGTACTGGTCTCCAGCAGTTCCACCCAGAACGGGTACTTGTTCTCCTAAAGCAAGAATTAAGCCTGCCATCATGGCTTCGCCGCTAGTGGTAGAACCGTTTGCTGTATAGCTAGAAGGTAAGGCAATGCACAGTTTAGGCTCGGCACTGTTTTGTTGCTGTGTGGCTTGTTGCACGGCTTGCTGGGCTGCGGCTGTAGGGTTTTCCTGCGTTTGATATCCCACACCCGCGCTGATCTGCACAGTATCAGAACAAAAAAGCATCAGCGTTAGAGAATCTTGCTGAAACCCTAATTTAGACGACATTTCACCATCGGTAGTGCAACCAATCAGTTCAAGATTGGGGAATACCTGATGGATTTGTTTGAGAATGAGAGCATGTTCAAAATCGATCGCCGCAAACAAGACTCCAGCTTGGGGCGAAATGTGGGTCAAGTCTTCCAGACATTGCTCCAAAACGCTCTCAATAGCAGATTGACTATCAGGATCGTCGCTATGACCTACAACCACTTTGAACATCTCAATACTCCTACCTGAAACGTTACCGCTGAGGGTATGACTCGTATACGTTTCTCAGTGTGCCCATTAGGTCAAGAAGAATCACGCTTCTGGTAAATCTTGCGGCGACTAATGCTTGTTTCAAGACTATGTGTTTCTGATAACTTCAAGCCAGTTTCAACTAAAATCATGATTATCCGTTCTATTTCCTATTCTGACAAGAAGTTCACAGCGATATTCTTACGGTACTTTTCAGCGATAATTTTATGGGCGATCGCCGTTCATCATCTTATTCTTTTAGTATATTTTTGTGTACAAAAAGCAGTAAAAATTTGTTCTTTAGCCGTTTTTACCTTACTAAATTAATAACCTACATCCGCTATTTTTGCCTGTGGCTATTTGAACTGAAAATATTCAACCATTTGACGGATAATAAGGGGCTGACTGCACCAGTGAGAGGAGAAACACATGAGCTACCGCATGGATCGTCGAGCCTACGCCGAAACGTTTGGCCCAACAGTGGGCGATCGCGTTCGCCTTGCCGATACCGAGCTAATTATTGAAGTGGAGCAAGACTACACGACCTATGGCGATGAAGTGAAATTTGGCGGTGGCAAGGTGATTCGGGACGGCATGGGGCAATCGCCGATTACTAATGCCGATGGCGCGGTAGATGCGGTGATCACAAACGCACTGATTTTGGATTGGTGGGGCATTGTCAAAGCCGATGTGGGAATTAAGGACGGTAAAATTTTTGCCATTGGTAAAGCCGGAAATCCTTACATTCAAGACAATGTAAATATTATTATTGGTCCCGGAACGGAGGCGATCGCTGGGGAAGGCATGATTCTTACGGCGGGAGGTATTGACACCCACATTCACTTTATCTGTCCGCAGCAAATTGAAGTGGCGATCGCGTCAGGCGTTACAACCCTAATCGGTGGCGGCACCGGACCCGCTGCTGGAACTAGCGCTACCACCTGCACTCCCGGTCCTTGGAATATGTACCGAATGCTGCAAGCCGCCGATGCGTTTCCGATCAACTTAGGATTTTTGGGTAAGGGCAACAGCAGCCTACCCGAAGGCTTGGTAGAACAGGTAGAAGCTGGGGCGATCGGGCTGAAACTGCATGAAGATTGGGGCACTACTCCAGCGGCGATCGACAATTGCCTCAACGTTGCCGATGATTACGATATTCAAGTGGCAATTCACACCGATACGCTCAACGAATCGGGCTTTGTGGAAGATACGATCGCGGCGTTCAAAAACCGCGTCATTCACACCTATCACACCGAAGGCGCAGGTGGCGGACATGCCCCCGACATCATTAAAGTTTGCGGCGAAGCCAACGTCCTGCCCTCCTCTACAAACCCGACTCGCCCCTACACCGTCAATACCCTCGAAGAACACCTGGATATGCTCATGGTCTGTCATCACCTCGACCGGAGCATTCCTGAAGACGTGGCATTTGCCGAATCCCGCATTCGTCGAGAAACGATCGCCGCCGAAGATATCTTGCACGACTTGGGAGCTTTTAGCATGATCTCTTCCGACTCTCAAGCTATGGGACGCATTGGCGAAGTGATCATTCGCACCTGGCAAACGGGGCACAAAATGAAGGTGCAGCGGGGCGCATTGCCGCAGGATAGCGATCGCAACGACAACCACCGCGCCAAACGCTACATTGCTAAGTACACCATCAATCCCGCTATCACTCATGGCATTGCCAATCACGTTGGCTCTATTGAAGCAGGCAAACTCGCCGACCTTTGCCTGTGGCGACCCGCAATGTTTGGCGTTAAGCCCGAAATGGTGATTAAAGGCGGCATGATTGCCTGGGCGCAAATGGGCGATGCCAACGCCAGCATTCCCACGCCCCAACCCGTTCACATGCGCCCCATGTTTGCCAGCTATGGCGGAGCCAGGACAGCCACTTCCCTCACTTTTGTGTCACAAGCTGCCCTCAAAAATGGTATTCCAGAACAATTAAAGCTCCAAAAAACAGCCGTTGCGGTTTCTAATATTCGTCAACTCTCTAAACGAGACATGAAATTAAATGACGCAATGCCTCACATGGAAGTTAATCCAGAAACCTACGAAGTTCGAGCCGACGGTGAGCTTTTAACGTGTGAACCTGCAACAGTTTTACCCATGGCACAGCGATACTTCTTATTTTGAGCATCGGGCTATTTTGATAATCAGGGGGTTGATCCTCGCAAGTAGGAGCAGGGGGATAGAGTTTCATGGGAGCGCTGTTAGGAACATCAGATTTCGATAGAATGTAGGCTAGTCCATGTCTGTAGCCCCTTTTCTGTCTCCCCCTTATACCCCTTGATTCAAGCCGAAACTTTAGAACTTTTAGAATGGTCACGTCTGTGCCAGCACCTTGCTACCTTTGCTGCCACAAAGCTAGGGACAAGAGCCGCCAGCCATTTACGTATCCCAGCCGCTATTGCCGAAAGCCAAGAGCTACTGGCGCAAACCCAGGAGGTTTATCAGCTTGAGAGCGAACTATCCTACGGGCTTTCGTTTGAAGGCATTTACGATATTGGCGATGCGCTAGAACGGGCGGATCTGCAAGGCATTTTAGGTGGTGCTGAGCTGCTGGAATTGGCAACTACTCTAGCGGGTGCCAGACAGTTACGACGGGTAATTGATAATCAGCCTAATTTACCTGTGCTGAATGAACTGGTATCTGAATTGCGAACTTATCCAGAGCTAGAACAAGCCATTCACCATTGCATTGACGATCGCGGTAAAGTAACCGATCGCGCCAGTCTTAAGTTAGAAGCAGTGCGGGGTGAGTTGCGGCAAGTGCGCGATCGCATTCATCAAACCCTTCATAAAATATTGCAGCGCCATGCCAATGCTATTCAAGAAGCAGTGATCACACAGCGGGGCGATCGCTACGTTATTCCCGTCAAAGCCCCCCAAAAAGATGCTGTTCCTGGCATTGTTCACGACACTTCTACCAGCGGTATGACGCTGTACATTGAGCCACATAGCGTCGTTAGTTTAGGTAATCAACTGCGCCAACTTACTCGGCAAGAACAGCGGGAAGAAGAGTTGGTGTTGCGTAATTTAACGGAACAGGTGGCAGAAGTAAAGCCAGATTTGGAGAGGCTTTTGGCGATCGTTACCACGCTCGATTTAGCCACAGCCAGGGCACGATATTCCCTATGGCTAGAGGCAAATCCACCTCGATTTATCGATTTTGGCTTACAAAAATCCGAATCCATTACGCTCCGTCGTCTCCGCCATCCCCTACTGGTTTGGCAACAGCGCCACGAACAGGGGACAGAAGTTGTGCCGATTGATTTGGTGATTCAACCTCATATTCGAGTTGTCGCCATTACAGGGCCCAATACGGGTGGCAAAACCGTTACGCTCAAGACCCTTGGACTGGCGGTACTCATGGCAAAAGTCGGCTTATTTGTGCCAGCTCGTGAGCCTGTAGAATTGCCCTGGTTTGACCAGATTTTGGCAGACATTGGCGATGAGCAGTCTTTGCAGCAAAGTTTGTCTACCTTCTCAGGGCATATTCGACGAATTAGCCGAGTATTACAGGCGCTGGAAGAACCGAGCGAAGCCGAAGAGCCGCAGCAAAAAAACTCTCTGGTGCTATTGGATGAAGTTGGCGCGGGGACTGATCCGACGGAAGGCAGTGCGTTGGCGATCGCCCTCCTTAACTATCTTGCCGACCATGCCCAACTCACCATTGCCACTACCCACTTTGGCGAACTCAAAGCCCTTAAATATCAAGACGATCGCTTTGAAAACGCCTCTGTGGAATTTAATGATGTCACCCTATCACCTACCTACCGATTGCTGTGGGGCATTCCAGGGCGATCGAACGCCTTGGCGATCGCGCGGCGGCTGGGACTCAAGGCAGAGATCGTTGAAAGCGCCCAAGGTCACGTTGGGCTAAGCTCTTCAGAAGATATTAACCAGGTTATTGCTGGGCTAGAGGCACAGCGACGACAACAGGAAGAGAAGGCACTGGCAGCAACTCAAATTGTCGAACAAGCAGAGCGCTTGAATCAAGAAATTACTCAGAAAGCCGAAATGCTGCGGCTACGAGAGCGAGAGTTGCAACAGCAGCAAGAGCAAGCCGTACAGCAAGCGATCGCCCAAGCCAAAGGTGAGATTGCTCAGGTTATTCGCAAGCTGCAAAAAGGTTCGGTGACGGCTCAAGATGCACAACAGGCAACCGAGGGGCTAAACCAAATTGCCGATCGCTTGCCCTCGCGCCAGCAAGTGAAGCCGCCCAAGCCGGGATTTATGCCGAAAATGGGCGATCGCGTTCGCATTCCTCGCTTGGGGCAAACCGCCGAAGTGCTGACCAATCCTAATGATGATGGCGAACTTTCCGTCCGATTTGGGCTAATGAAAATGATGGTCTCCTTAAAAGATGTGGAGTCGCTTCAAGGCGAAAAGGTAGACATACCTGCTAAACCGCCTAAGCCTCTACCGGAACCATCTGCACCTCCAGCACCTGCCCCCCAAGTCCGCACCTCCCGTAACACATTAGATATTCGAGGTAGTCGCGTTGCCGATGCTGAGGTCGTTTTAGAACAAAAGATTGCTGCTGCTGATGCGGGACCTCTGTGGATTATTCATGGTCATGGGACAGGCAAGTTGAAGCAAGGAGTGCAGGAATTTTTGAAGCGGCATCCTCAAGTAAATCGGTTTGAAGCAGCAGCTCAGGCAGATGGTGGGACGGGAGTAACGGTGGCTTATGTTGAGTAAATTTAATTTAGTGGAAGGGCGATCGCGCTGACTATGGCATTGATTCGATCAACGCTCTTAGCACTTTGTTGACCGACTCAGGTGTTGTGAAAACCTGAGCCACATCCTCATCTAAAACTACAACCGTCAACTTTTGTGTCTCATTCTGGACAGCAAATCGATTGGGTTTTGCCTTTTGGTAATCAAAGCGATATTCAGCTAGAAGCTCATCTTCAGGATTCTGTGTGTGGTCAGAAGGCATTTTGCTCATAATCCTCACTTTCCTTTCGAGTCGCTAGACGGGCACTAATGATACGGATACCACTTGATCGCTCAGTAAAGGCAATTAACAGCAATCGATTTCGTTGAGAATGACCAATGATGATTTCTCTCCGCTCATCTAAAGAATGAGCCTCATCATCAAAGATAACTGCCAGAGGATTGTCGAATACAGTCTTGGATTCTTCAAAGCTAACATCGTGCTTCTTCAAGTTGACGGCGGCTTTTGACTGATCCCACTCAAATTCCATGTCTAAATCATATCTGATTTTTCACAGGGTGCAGTAGCTTAATCCTCTTGCTGATCGGGTGGAGGTTTTTCAATTTGGGCGACTCTTGCGGTATCTCGAAGCAGCGCGCTTGTCGAATCAGTTCAGTCATTGTTCAGGAGCGGTAAACATTGCAATGTTAGCCTCTTAATTTTAGGGGAAGGGCGATCGCACTGACGGCTATAGGATTAATTTTGTCAACTATGCATTTTGGACATTAGAGTAAATCTTCTTCAGACAGATTGGCTATTTTCATCAAAGCTTTCAAGGTTCCAACTTTCAGCTCTTGATTGCGATGAACAGGAATTGACAAGATCTTATCGACTTCAGAATTTTCGTAGATGTGATGGCTGCCAGTAATTCTTCGCAAAGCCCAGCCTTTTTGCTCCACAATCTTGCACAGCCGCTTGCCAGGGACAGATTTCATACCGCAATTTCGACAATTTGAGCAGTTGACTCCACTGCATCACGACTATTGGCAACATCAAGCCAACCTTCGATCGCGTCCTTTAGGTTAGCGGTGACTTCCTCCATCGTGTCCCCTTCAGTAATGCAACCCGGAAGGGCAGGCACCTCTGCCCAATAGCCACCTTCTTCTGCCGGATGAATAATTGCTCTAATTTTCATAATCCTCTTGCTGAGCAGGTGGAAGTTTTTCAATTGAGGCGACCCTTGCAGTATCTGCGAAGCAGCGCGCTTGTCGCAGCAGTTCAGTCATTGTTCAAGAGTATTAAGCACTGCAATGTCAGCCTCTTGATTTTAGTGGAAAGGCGATCGCTGTTGTGGTGTGAAGGGCGCATAGTCGGTCTTTATCGCTTAGAGTTTTGGTAAAGTTCAGCGTTTATGTACTACTGTGAAATGCAAAGCAGCGTACAACTTTAAAATAAAAGAGATGCCTTTAAATGATATGGACTTGTTTAAGCTTGTTCTTCAGATTGACACACAACTGATCGAAAAGGGCGTTCCTCCTCATGCTCGTCCAGTTCAAGCGAGTATTGCTATTGCAGAAAGTCTGGGCACAGCTATCATACTTAGTTCTGAGTTTTTTGCAAAGATTGATGCAATTTATAAAAAGCTTTACAGACACAGTGGTTTGGTGTTACCTCCAATGCATGTGGGAGCTTTTATGTTTCGAGATGTATTTTTTCCTTTGCGTATTCCAGTTATCTATGGAGTGCGCGCTATTAACCCTGTAGATCTGCTTCTAGACGCAACAGATTTTCAAAAAAAATGGTTGTTTGATGACAAAGAAACAGGTTTATCCTTGTTTGATCAAGTTTTCGATTTAATGGATTTTATATATGGACTTGATGATTTTGAGAAGGTATCTTCTTCCGAAAGAACAAAAGAGCTATGGTTTTTAGCTAGGCGACAGCTTGAAGCAGGAGCAGCAGCAATCTTAGGATCCTTTGATGTCTATGCAGTCATTCAAAACTCTTGCATAGCCACAGAGTTGCTCCTAAAGGGGGCTTTGTCTGAAAAAACAGGAATGACTGACGAGCAATTAAAGAACAAATATGGGCATACAATTAAAAAATTGTCTTCAGAAGTAGTAAATATCTTGACCGAGGCTGACGGAGAGAGGATATCGCATGTGTTACAAAAGCTGCCTCATTACACCGACAGTCGGTATTACGATATACAAGATCCTAAAAGTCCTTATTACGATGCAAAAGCATTTTCCCGACAAAAAATTGGCGAATTACTTATGAACACTCAATTCATAGCTGGGGAGATTCTTCGCCAATTCTCTGACCGTGATACTCGGTCAAGGCTTACTGTTAATGCCGGAAGTAATCCAGATTGGAATTTTACTCAAAGAGTGTTTCCATCTGAGCCATAAACTAAATAATCCTAGTGAAGTCCTTGACTTTCACTAGCAAATCTCGGTATTCTCCAAAGCTAAGGCTGTGTTCTTTTTCACACAGCTAGACCCCAAAAACTTAGCACCGCCCATCGCTGTTACGAGCAGCAGATGGACGGCTGACCCCCACCCTGTTAACGGCAGTCTGGTGGCTGTCGGAGATTTTAACATTCTCCTAGCCGCCCTGATTCGCTTCGACTAGATGGGCGGCTAGATTTTGGGTTTCTTGTACCCAGAAACTCATAAGGATGACTGCAAATGAATACGACCTTGCAAAGCAAATTACGAAGTAAGTTGCCCATTCAGTTGGCGGTTGACGCTCAGAGGGCTGCATCGCCTCAGCCTACTCCTCACCGAGAGCAATTGGCGGTGTTGCTGATTGGTTCTCCCGAAGGTGTGCGCGAGAACATCCACGAATTACATCAGCGGGGTTACGCTGAGGCTGGAGACTGGAGCGGGTTATTGCCTGCCCCTAATCCTGGTGAAGTCATGAGTGTGCTGATTCGTTATCGTCTGGTATAAAGCGCGCGTTCTTCGAGATACCCGCAAGGGGTCGCCAACTCAACAGGAATGCACCCATTTCTTTATGACCTTGGTGCATTCCGCTGGGTTGAGTGGGCGATCGCACGACTAATTAGCTGGTTGCTTGCAAAACTGCCACTTCCTGCTTCAATCGTTCTCCCACTTCATCCTCAGCCACATCCAAATCGTAATCCATTTGCAATCCCAACCAAAATCGTGGCGACATATCAAAGTAACGAGCCAATCGTAGAGCCGTATCTGCTGTAACGCGCCGCTTGCCATGAACAATTTCATTAATTCGTCGTGCCGGAACTCGTATCGCTAAAGCAATTTGATTTTGACTCAGATTCATAGGCTTCAGAAATTCCTTTAAAAGCACCTCACCTGGATGCACTGGCAGCAGTTTATCTTCACTCATTTTTTCACCTCAATGATAATCAACGATCTCTACGTCCGAGGCTTCACCCTCTTGCCATTCAAAACAAATTCGCCATTGATCGTTAACTCGAATACTATATTGACCTTCCCGATCGCCCACTAAACGCTCCAGCCAATTCGCTGGCGGAACACGAAGGTCTTGTAGGGTTTCTGCACTGTTAAGCATCCGCAATTTTCGCAATGCGACTTGCTGAATATCTGATGGAAGCTTCCGGGAGCGCTGACGCTGAAAGACTTTTTGAGCTTCTTTATCTTTAAAGTTTCGGATCACAGCCTAATCGCACTGCATCATATTTATAGAGTATAACGTACCGCGTTAAACACCGAACGGTATGTTTTGCTAAGATCTTGTTTTATCAAAATTCAGTGCGATCGCCTTAGCTCAGCTAATCCTGATCAAAAATAAATAGACTGGGCAAAACTTTGAAATAATCTCCCAGTGCCTTAGCTTGGGCTTTACTAATCGATCGCTGACCATTGACCACTTCAGAGACAACGCCACTAGAACCGATAACCCCCACTAGATCTGATTGACGAGTCCCACTCGATTCCATGATGTGCTGGAGAATTTCGTGGGGAGTCGATTTCCCCATTGGATAATGCTCTGCCTCATAAGCCTCAATCAACATCACAAGCAGTTTGTAGAGTGTTCGTTGCTCTAGAGTCAGGTTTTTAGCAAAAGTTAACTGCTCTGCCACTGCTAAAGCGCGATCGTATTCAGCTTCTGTTTCAATCACCATCGGAGTGACTTCAGCCAGCAAGCTACCGTAATCGATCGGATCAAAAGTAATCGTCATTTTTCCACTTATCTTTGTTGTACGTAGTCTGGATGAGAGAGCATTTTTCGTCAAGCCTGATTAGATCCATTCAGATATCCTTTAGGATTAGCTTATCGAGCAACGAAGAATTTATGACGACTGAAGAACGCCTGGATCGATTAGAAGCACTGGCAGAAACTACTTTACTCGCCGTCCAACAGCTTGCCCATCAGCAAGAAAGCAATCACCAAGAAATGCGTACTAACATTGGTGATGTGGTGAGCATGATTACAGTTCTAGCCCAAAGCGCTGACGAAGATCGGGCTATCATGCGGGAAATACAGGGTGAAGTCAGAGGTCTGCAAACCGAAAATCGCAGAATTTTGGATCATTTACTGAATAGAGAAGGCTTAAACGAATGAACGATTCCATCCTAGAAACCATCCTTCAACTCGCCAAACCGCGCTCAGAAGCGGCTGAAATTTACTTTGTCTCCAGCGAAGACACGCCGATCGAATTTGAGAATAATCGCCTCAAGTCACTGCAAACCAAAGCCCTGCAAGGCGTGGCGCTGCGAGTCATCTGCAACGGTCGATTTGGGTTTGCCAGTTCCACCGATCTGACCCGACTGGAAGATCTGGTCGATGCCGCTGTGCAAACCGCCGAAATTGGCAGTCCGGCAGAGTTTGAGTTTGCCTCAAATTTTCATCAGGTAGAGAGTGGCGGAGCAAAATACGCGCCACCTAAAACCGAAGAATTAGTAGAAGTGGGCGATCGCCTCATTCAACAAGTCCACGATTACAATGCCGAAATTCTCGTAGACGTAGGCTTTCACGCGCGCTCTGGCAACGTCAAAATCGTTACCAGCAATGATGTATACGCCGAACGCACTAGCCGCACCACCAGCGTCAGCATTTCAGGAAACCTGGTTCGAGGCGAAGACTTTTTACAAGCCTATAGCTTCGATGTCGCCAACGATCGCCCCCTCGATTACGATCGCATTTTGGCAGAGTTGCTAGAAAAATATCGGCGCGCCGAGCAGACTGCCACCATTACCAGCGGCTCTTATCCGGTGCTGTTTACACCTAGAGCCGTGGCAAGTGCGATCGCCAGATTATTTGACACTGTTCTCTCCGGTCAAGCCGTCGTCCAGAAATCCTCTCCCCTTACCGACAAAATCGGCGAAACCCTCTTTGACCCCCGCCTCACCATCTTTGAAGACCCCCGCCTCGGCATCAGCGCCCGCACCTTCGACGACGAAGGCACTCCCACCAGCCGCAAAGCCTACATCGAAAACGGCACCGTCAAAGGCTTCTACTGGGATCGCCGCTGGGCAGCCCGCGCCGGACGCGAATCCACGGGCAACGGCTTTCGGGGCGGCTTATCTCGTCCCTCCCCCGACATGGTGAATATCTGCATGGCTCCGGGCAGCACTTCCACCGCCGACCTGATTGCCAGCATGGACGAAGGCATTATTGTCGATCAGGTTTTGGGTGCCGGACAGTCGAACCAACTTGCCGGGGAGTTTTCGGTCAATCTTGATCTAGGCTACAAGGTTGAGCAAGGAAAGATTGTTGGGCGAGTGAAAAATACGATGGTGGCTGGCAGCATTTTTGAGGCGTTCCAGAACTTAGTGGATTTGGGCGACACGCCTGAATGGATCGGCGGCGGTTCTTACTTGCCTAGCCTGCTATTTTCAAAGCTAGGAGTTTCTGCGAGACAAGGTTAATATAAAATGCTAGAAACTTGGAGTAAGGACGCAGTATGAGCGCGGAACGGTTGGATGTAATTGATGCTAGATTAGAACGGCTAACGGCTGTTGCTGAACGGACGGCAGATAATGTTGAGACGATTTCAGAGGAGGTAAAAGCCCTGACTCAGCAGGTGGGGCTAATGACTACAGGCTTGACTGAAATTCGACTTACGGCAGAGCGGCAAGAGCAAAATATTACGCGGTTGGTGGGCATTGTGGAGACATTAATTCAACAGAAGGGTGGATAAGCTTAACAGATGATGGAGAAAGGTCAAAACATGGCGGAGACTGTGGTTTTTGAAAGCCCCAAGGCTTGGGTTCAAGTGATTGAAACGCCTAGAAGGTTTTACTATTTACGCCGCAAGCACAAAGATTCTGTTGGCGTGTTTCTAGTCCGTCAAACTCCAGAGCAGACCTGGGAAGTTTTAGTGAGAATGCAGCCATTACCTGTTCATAATGCAGATTTAGATGATGAGTTTCGTTTGTATCCTTGCCCCATTACGGGAGGTCTGGATACTCCAGATGAATTGCCTGGTGAATGTGCTGTTCGAGAAGTGCTAGAAGAGTCTGGCTACGAGCTTTCTGGGCTGCAAGATTTGGGTAAATATATTGTGGGAACTCAAACCGATGAGACGGTTTATCTGTTCTGGCAAGATGTAACGGGCGTAGAGCCTCAAGCGGCAACACAGGATGGATCATTTTTTGAATCTATCAGTAAGAATGAATGGCAACCGCTTGATTTTTTGAAGGCTTGTGATTATTCGGGCTGTCAAATTGGTTATTACAGATTGCATGAACTTTTGCGTTAGAGAACTAAGATGATGCGCGCTGCTTCGCAGATACCACAAGAATTGTCCCGCCCTATTCCTAAATCTATTCCTCAAATCATCCTCTATCAGTTCATTAAACTGCGTCTCCTCTGGTTCATCTTGGTTGCCGTCCCATTCCTCTCCGGCTGTGTTCATGATGATTTGAGCGTAAGTTTTTCTGATGCTAATCATGGCGAAATTGTGCAGCATATCCGCCTCAAATCCCAGAGTTCTAGCCTTGATGAAGCGATCGCCACTACTTGGGTAGAGAGCCTAGAGCAGCGCACAAAAGCATTAGGCGGCAGAACGCGTCATCCTGAAGCACAGGAATGGCTGATGACTATCCCGTTTCATAATGCCAAAGATTTAGAGTCAAAATTTAATCAATTATTTCAGCCTCAGTCGACGCAAAAGTTGGCGCAAAAGTCGGAGTTATCTACTTCTCGATTGCAAATTAAAACGCTAAATCGCGTCATGTGGCAGCGTCATTATTTACAGTATGACTTAGACTTGCGATCGCTCCGAACCACCCTTCAAGGAGATCTCAGCGAATCGGTGGATCTCGAATTCAAGCTCAAAACTCCTTGGGGCGCACAAGTGCCTGTGACTGATGACAAATTATCTACCAATTTTCGTAAAAGCGGATGGCAGTTGGTATGGAAGTTAAAGCCGGGAATCATGAATCATATCGAAGCAATGTTTTGGGTTCCTAGCCCTATTGGGATTGGGGTTGTCGTGATTAGTTTGAT
Organism: Elainellales cyanobacterium; assembly: GCA_038204505.1. Classification (GTDB taxonomy): domain Bacteria; phylum Cyanobacteriota; class Cyanobacteriia; order Elainellales; family Elainellaceae; genus Timaviella. Next base: position 3,828 of record JBBRCV010000114.1, on the reverse strand, counting down.
GGTGATTGGGGGAGCAATGGTGAAGGTTCTGTCGCTATCGGGAGCTGAAATTGTGACTGCTAAAACGGATTAACCTGCTCAGTCTAGGGTAGGTAATATTCTGAATAGGAAAGTGAATAATCCCGCAAAATTAGCGATCGCTAACATTGTAAAAAAAGACTCTCTACCGTTCAACTTTATGCAACCTACTCTATTCCACCTAGCGTTCCCCATTACCGACATTGCCCAAACCAAAACCTTCTACGTAGAGGGCTTAGGCTGTCAGGTCGGTCGGGAAAATGCCAACTCGGTGATTCTAAACCTCTATGGACATCAACTAGTTGCCCACATGACTCACGAGCCGCTAACGCCGCAGCGGGGAGTATATCCTCGGCATTTTGGGCTAGTGTTCACAGCTAAAGCAGATTGGGAAGCTTTGTTGGAGCGATCGCAGCATCAAGGGCTAAAGTTTTATCAACTGCCCAAACAACGATTTATCGATTCGCCATTAGAGCATTACACTTTTTTTCTAGAAGATCCTTTTTATAATTTGATGGAGTTTAAGTTTTACGTTCACGCTTCCGCAATCTTTGGAGAAGAAAGCTGTGCCCAAATTGGCGATCGCCCCTAGCTCCAAACCTTCCCCATTCATGTCGCTGCAACAAAAGATCAGGTTCTATCTAGAAGATATCGAAACCCCAGTTGGGCGCTGGATCAACCTGGGTATTACTGGACTGGTGCTGATCTCTTCCGCCATCTTTGTGGCAGAAACTTACGCCATCCCGGCTCCTGTCCGCGTGTATCTCAATGGCTCAAACCAAATCATTCTTGCTTTATTCTCCATTGAATATCTGCTGCGTCTTTGGAGCACTGAACGAAAGGTTCATTATGTCTTTAGCCTTTACGGGCTAATTGATCTTCTTGTGATTCTTCCCTTCTTGTTAACGACCGTTGATATTTCCTTCCTCCGAATCTTTCGCTGGTTCCGAGTTCTCCGATTGATCCGCTTTGTTGAAGGAAAAACTATTTTTGGTTACATTAGCCGAGAAGATAGCGTTATCTTTGTCAGAATTCTGTTTACGCTATCTACTATCGTTTTTGTGTATTCCGGCTTGATTTACCAAGTTGAACATCCTGTTAACCCTGCTCAGTTCAGCACCTTCCTAGATGCCATCTACTTTTCGGTTGCAACCATGACTACCGTGGGTTTTGGCGACATTAAGACTATTTCAGAAGTGGGTCGGTTATTGTCGGTGCTAATGATTCTGACGGGCATTGCATTGATCCCTTGGCAATTAGGAGATTTGATCAAGCAGTTGGTTAAAACTTCTAAGCAAATAGAAAATCGCTGTGATTGTGGGTTAGCGGCTCATGATGCTGACGCACAATACTGTAAATCTTGTGGAAGCACGTTACTCACCACAGGACTATCCTGTGAACTCACCACTCAAAAAATTCTTTATCCTACAGAAAGTCAAACTTCCAAGCCCTGAATAGTAAAAAATCCCCGACCTTTTTGGAAAGTCGAGGATTGCTAACGATGCCGATCAGGAGATTTCTGAATCAGAATTTACCCGTAGGGCAGGCATCTTGCCTGCATATTGCTTTAAATGCAGGCAAGATGCCTGCCCCACTGAGGTAATTTAATTAACAGAAATCTCCTCAGTTTGGTCTATACGGCGTTCTGGCGATACCAGGCGATCGTATTTCGCAGACCCGCTTCAAAGCCTACTTCAGCCGTAAAGCCAAACGCTTGCTTTGCCCGTTCTGTATCTAAACAGCGCCGAGGCTGACCGTTGGGTTGGTGAGTTTCCCAAACAATTTCGCCCTGGTATTCCATCAGGTTGCAGATCAACGTAATTAGATCTTTGATGGTGATCTCGACACCTGTACCCAAATTGACGGGTTCACCATCGCTATAAAGCTGAGTGCCCATCACAATACCCCGTGCCGCATCGGTCGAGTAAAGGAACTCACGGGTAGGGCTACCATCTCCCCAAACCGGAATTTGTTTGTCGCCCCGTTGCTGTGCCTCGTACACTTTGCGAATCAGTGCGGGAATGACATGGGAACTGCGAGGATCGAAGTTGTCTTCAGGACCGTACAGGTTGACGGGTAGAAGGTAAATACCATCGAAGCCATACTGCTGTCGGTAGGCTTGGAGCTGCACTAACAGCGCTTTTTTGGCAATGCCGTAGGGCGCGTTTGTTTCCTCGGGATAACCATCCCAAATGTCGTCTTCCTTAAAGGGGACAGGGGTAAATTTGGGGTAGGCGCAGATGGTGCCAACACAGGTAAACTTCTTCACGCCTGCTTCGTATGCCGCATGAATCAGTTGAGTGCCCATCATTAGATTGTCGTAGAACAACTCAGCAGGCTTTTCACGGTTTAAGCCGATGCCGCCAACGTGGGCTGCCATGTGGATGATGACATCTTGTTGATCGACGGCGCGTTTACAGGCTTCCATTTCGCGGAGATCGCAATCGCGCGATCGCGGCACAGTAATTTTGCTGGGGTCGGCTCCTGCCTTGCACAACTGGTCGATTACCTGCCGACCGAGAAAACCAGCGCCACCCGTTACCAAGATGCGCTGATTTTTTAATTCAAGTGGGGTTGAGGTCATGACTTTCAGGAGGATAAGGAGAACTAAGACATCAGGCTGACGCTATGGCGAACGGTCGCATTATCAGAAATGGACTGCATGATATGTCCGTTAAGAGGAACTAAACCCATTGCTTTCAGGTCGGCTTCCACCATTAAATAAACCAGTTGTTCAAAGGTGACCGAAGGCTCCCAGCCTAGCTTCTGCTTAACTTTCGCAGGATCACCAATTAATAACTCCACTTCTGCGGGGCGGAGATAGCGGGAATCAAATTCCACATAGTCGTGCCAATCCAGGTTGACGTAACCAAAGGCGAGGTCAAGAAATTCGCTAATGGCGTGGGTTTCCCCGGTCGCTACCACATAGTCATCGGGAGTTTCTTGCTGCAACATCAACCACATGGCTCGCACGTAGTCTTTGGCATAACCCCAGTCGCGCTTAGATTCCAGGTTACCCATGAACAGTTTCTTTTGTTTCCCGGCAACAATGTGGGCGATCGCCCGAGTAATTTTGCGGGTCACAAAGGTTTCGCCCCGCCGAGGCGACTCATGGTTAAACAAAATACCGTTGCAAGCAAATAAGTTATAGGATTCTCGGTAGTTCACCGTTTGCCAGTGAGCATAAACCTTGGCGCAGGCGTAAGGGCTACGAGGATAAAAAGGTGTGTCTTCCTTCTGAGGGACTTCTTGTACTTTTCCGTACATTTCCGAAGATCCAGCTTGATAAAATCGGACTTCAATGCCCGTTCGCTGCTGATAATCACGGATTGCTTCTAATAGCCGCAGGGTCCCCATCCCAACTGCATCTACAGTATATTCAGGAGAGTCAAAGCTGACCCGGACATGGGACTGCGCGCCCAGGTTATAAATTTCAGTAGGCTTAACGTCTTCCAAAATCCGACGTAACGTGGTGCCATCCGTTAAATCGCCGTAGTGTAAAAAGAGACGAGCGCTTTCATCATGAGGATCGTCATAAATGTGATCAATGCGATCGGTATTAAATGTCGAAGTCCGGCGAATAATGCCATGAACCTCGTAACCTTTTTCCAGCAGGAGTTCGCTCAAGTAAGAGCCGTCTTGACCCGTAATTCCTGTGATTAGTGCGCGTTTTTTCTGCGTCATGCCTTGTATTCCTTCTAACTGCGTAGAGAATAGCAATAAATATTTATTTAAGGAGTCTTTAGCTTGATAACTTGCTTGAAACTACACATCGTAGCAAGCAAGTTTAAGAACTTTATAAATCAACGG
>JBBRCV010000113.1:0-17769 GCA_038204505.1 Elainellales cyanobacterium | reverse complement strand
TCGGTTGTCTTAGCACCCATTCGTTGGGCCATAAATCGCTGAAGATCGGGGTTGATAGCTCGATCGCTTTGAGTTACGAGATACCAGGAAGGAATTGTCTTCCAGGCGATGTCATTCACTGATTGGTCAAAAGCTGCGCTGGCGATCGGCTTTTGGGTTGCTGCCATCACTCGCGCCTCTGCCTCCGATACGTCCTGAGCAAACAGATTGTGAAACTTTTGGCGATCGACATAGAGAAAGTTTGCTGTATCAGGCACAATTGCCGTGCTGATCGGAGCTGCTGCGTACCTTTTATTCAAATCGCTCGTCTTTTCACCGACATCCGGTGCGAAAGCATTGACGTAGACCAGAGCTTTCACCTGCGGATTGCCAGCCGCCGCACCTGTGATTACGTTTCCACCATAGGAATGCCCGACCACAACAACGGAACCCGCCTGATCATTAATCACCCGCTTAGTCGCTGCCACATCATCAGCAAGCGAGGAAAGCGGAATCTGTACGGCGGTCACTTTATAGCCATCCTGTTCCAATAGAGGAATGACGTGTTGCCATGATGTACCATCGGCATAAGCACCGTGAACAAGAACGATCGCGGGTTTGGAGTTAAGCCCTTGGGATAATTCCTCCGAAATGGCTACTTCTGGACGCAGCAATACACTCACTGAAACGCTGAATGCGAATAGCAACAGCAAAAAACTTTGAACTTTTTTCCATGTAAAAACCATCACTGTTACAACCTCTATATTTTTACTGAACTGATTGAGTGGAGCTAGTGAACAAGCCCAAAACGAAGTGCTCAAATCGCTGCTGGGGTGCGATCGCGAATGCTTGAACTGAAACGAAGCGAACTACTGCAAAAACATCAATGTCACGTAGTTACTTCATTGCCCTTGTTGATGTTCATGGTTTTTCTCCCTGCTTATTAACTATTAATGTTCACCGTTCTGTTCGCTTGGGCGTTATCGTACTGAACGGTCTCAAGCCCCTTACCTGCATTCTCAAACGTGAACTGTGAAGTCGATCGCCAATCGCCAACTGAGTTCTGACTTACCCCACAAAAATCGATAAGTCAGAACAGTCTTCAACTCGCGATCGCTATACTTAGTAAGAGTGAGGATTTATTGCAACTGGCAGTCAAAACAGCGATCGTTTCCTATTGCAGATATTTCTTTAGTTCAGCGGCTGCTTGGACAAAAAGCGAACGCACTGCCGGAACCTCGGCTATGCCATTTAGCAGTCCAAAGTCATGAATCATACCGTTGTAACGCACGGTTGTCACGGTTACTCCAGCCTCATCTAGCTTGCGTCCATAGGCTTCACCGCCATCACGCAGGATATCGCTTTCTGCAACCTGAATTAACGTCGGTGGTAATCCTCTCAGTTGCTCAACCGTAGCCTGTAAGGGAGAGGCATAGATGTCTTTGCGCTTCTCTGGATCAGTGATGTACATGTCATACATCCACTTCATTAACGGTGTTGTGAGGAACCGTTTCTCGCCAAATTGTTGATAAGACTCCGTTTCAAAACTCGCATCTACAATTGGCCACATCATGATTTGCAGCTTAATCTGTGGTCCCCCTTTCGCTTTCGCCGTTAACGCGGTGACAGCCGTCATGTTACCCCCCACACTGTTACCGACGACTGCCAGATTTTTGCCATCAACCTCAATCTCCTCACCATGCTCGGCAACCCATTTGGTTGCGGCATAGATCTCGTTAATCGCCTGTGGATACTGAGCATCTGGAGTGCGAGTGTAATTGACAAAGATAGCCGCAAATCCTGAGTGCACAACAAGATCGCGCACCATGCGCCTGTGCGTTGGATAATCACCCAGCACCCAGCCGCCACCATGAATAAAGATGAAAACAGGCAATGTGCCTTTAACACCTTCAGGTCGCACGATGTTTAGCGTGATTGGATAACCATCAGCAGTAATCGTCTTCTCAGACTCGTCAATACCTGAAAGATCTACGTTGACAGATGCCTGGGCATCCACCAGCACTTGACGCGCTTCGAGTGGCGGTAATGTCTCTAAAGGCGCACCACCTGAATTCAGTAAGTTCAAAAATGCCTTTACTTCCCTGGAAAGACGCGGATCGTCTGCGACTTCCAAAACTTTCACCGCTTGCGAGGTTGCTTGAGCAATCATATGTTCTCCTTTGGTTGTTGATGGTAAATAATCTGTTGAAGTGATAATGTCAAGCTAAGGGACTTAACAGTGTTGCTTGGTGTGCAACGATCGTGGAGTGACAAACACCGACTATCCTAAGTGCTGTCTTAAAAATGCCAACGTGCGATCGCCTTGATCTGATGACTTTCCTTGTTTGTGACGATGGAGCACCTAACATAGCAACAGCCCGTTTGAAGCGTTGCCGATCGCTTTTAGAGTTGCTTCAAATCTGCGCCATGCCGCCATCGACAAACAGCTCGATGCCGTTCACAAAGCTGCTGTCATCTGACGCAAGAAAGACAACAGCTTTAGCAATCTCATCGGGTGTGCCGACTCGTCCCAGTGGGATAGTAGCGGCTTGGCTGTCCACGAATTCTTGTACCTGTTTATCATTTAGTCCTATGAGATTGTAGCCAGGAGTCGGAACCACACCAGGGCTAATGGCGTTAACCCGAATCTTGCGATCTTTGAGATCAAGTGTCCAATTACGGGCAAACGATCGCACTGCGGCTTTGGTAGCGCTGTAAACGCTGAAGGCGAGGGTACCTTTTATAGAAGCAGTCGAGGCATTCAGAATAATGGAAGCACCCTCTGGCAATAGAGGTAGTGCTTTTTGCACGGTGAACAGTAAACCTTTGACGTTCGTGTTAAACGTTTTATCAAAGTGTTCTTCGGTAATTGATCCGAGTGGGGCAATTCGTCCACCGCCAGCATTGGCGAAGATCACATCAAGGTGTCCTTGCTCTTGCTCAATCGTGGCGAACAGGCGATCGAGGTCTGCCATCTGGGAGGCATCGCTCTGCACACCCGTGACGTTTTTACCGATCGCTTCCACAGCGGCATCCAATTCAGCTTGGCGACGACCTGTGATGAAGACATACGCACCTTCGGCGACAAAATGCTTAGCAGTGGCAAGACCGATGCCGCTAGTGCCGCCAGTAACAAGTGCGATTTTTCTGTCTAGTTTTTTCATGATGAATCTTATGGTTTTCGAGTTTGAAGAATCGCTCTGTAACAGGTGATGAAAAGAACAGGTGATGAAAAGATGAGAATGTATTCTCTATACCCTCGTCCGTTCTCTAACATGAGTTGTCATAAAGCGACGGATATGGTCTGCGATCGCCTCCCCCTCTTCTTCCAGGGCAAAATGTCCGGTATCGAGTAAATGGAACTCAACATCTTTCAGGTCGCGCTTGTAGGGATAAGCACCTTCCGCAGGGAAGATATGGTCGTTCTGACCCCACACAATCAGCGTCGGGGGTTGATGTTTGCGGAAATACTCTTGCCACTGGGGATATAACGGTGGATTAGTGCCATAGCTATACAACAACGCCAGTTGAATCTCATCGTTGCCGGGGCGATCGAGGAAGCGTTGATCCATGTTCCAGGTATCCGGGCTGATTGCTTCCAGATTGCGAACGCCGTTGGTATATTGCCATTGTGTGGCTTCCATGGTGACAAGATGAGTGAGCTTGCTAGCATTTTCAGGCGAACGGTCTTGCCAGTACGCTTTGATCGGCTCCCAAAATTCGCGCAATCCTTCCTCGTAAGCATTGCCATTTTGGACAATCAGCGATTGCACTCGCTCTGGGTATTTAGCGGCAATGCGATAACCAACAGGAGCACCGTAATCCATCACGTAGAGGCTGTATTTCTTAAGATCGATCGCGGCAGTAAATTTCTCCATTATTTCAGCCAAGTGATCAAACGTATAGTCAAACTCATGCACGGTTGGCATTGAACTATTACCATAGCCTGGATAATCGGGTGCAACTAAATGGAAGCGATCAGCAAGCGTAGACATCAGATTGCGGAACATATGAGAGGAGGTCGGGAACCCGTGCAACAGAAGAATTGTGGGATTACTGCGAGAGCCAGCTTCACGGTAGAAAATATCTAAGCCATCGATCGAAACTGTGTGAAATGTGATCATGGAATGACTCCTAATAAGTTTATAGAGATTTCGCAGCCTAACGACGGATCTGTTGCTGAAAATAGTCGCGCCAACTTTGAGGTAAAGCTTCTAGTTGAGCAGCACGATGAAGTAACTCTGGATTGTCTTCCTCACGAGTATAAAGTTGAGTGATATCAGCAACCGTGATGTTGTTATCATCTCGGCTCACCAACTCTAGAGTGTCTCCGGTTCCGACTTCACCCTCTTGCAAGACAGAAAAGTAAAATCCGGTGCGACGACTGGCGAGAAAGCGTTTCACCATATCCAGTCGTCCAAACCGAATCCCTAGCTTGTAACAGGGCATACGAGGCTGTGTCACCATTAAATGAACATTACCGATCGCAAACCGATCGCCAATGTTCAACTCTTCTTCTCGTAGCCCAGCAGTCGTAAAGTTTTCACCAAAGTTACCCAGAGTCAGCTCTATATCAGGTAATTCATTTTGCCAGTAAGCGTAATGCTCAAACGGATAGACATAAACTGCTTTTTCTAATCCGCCATGAACGGTTAAATCAGCCTGTCCGTCACCGTCTAGATTAAGCGATCGCAACATGACGCGATCGCTCACTGGCTCTTTGAAAATGCCAGTTCTTACTGTTTTTTCTTTCCAAGTCACTTCACGAGGAATCCCGACATTGACAGAGATGAGTTTCATTTTCAGCTCCATATTTAGTTATGAAAAGAAGATAGGCAACCGTAGAGGGCTATCTTCTTTTCTGCAACTCTGTAACTGCTTGTCTGACCTTAATTTAGGATACCAATTCTAATTTGTCGTCCATTCAGGGTTTATAGTTTAAGCAACAAAACGATCAATGATGGGTTGAGCCGCAGTACGAGTCTAGATCGAACTTAGGTTTAAGTTTTAGATCAAACTTAAGTTGGTCATGACAGGCTTACAGGCTAGCAATTCCTCGTTTTAGGGCAATAATGGTTGCCTGGGTGCGGTCTTTAGCCCCCAACTTGCTTAAGATGCGGTTGATATTTGATTTGACTGTGCTTTCAGTAATACTTAATGCCGCACCGATTTCCAGATTGCTCATGCCCTGAGCGACCAACTGAAGCACTTCTAATTCGCGATCGGTCAACTCTGGATTGTTCATGCGCTGCACTAACTTAGCGCCAACGTGCGATGGAATATATTGCTGCCCGCTGTGAACGGCACGAATAGCAGTTCGCAGCTCACTGGGTTTAGAGTCTTTGAGCAAATAACCTTTTGCCCCAGCCCGCAAGCCACGATAGATATCTTCATCGCTGTCATAGGTAGTTAACACAATGATGCGAGCCGTATTAAATTCAGCACAAAGCGCCGTAATCGCCTCAACTCCCCCCATTTGAGGCATTCGCAAATCCATCAAGGTGATATCCGGTTGAGTTTGGCGAAATAACTCGATCGCCTCAATCCCATCCTTAGCTTGACCAATCACGGTCATATCGTCTTCTTCGTTGAGGATTGCGGCGATTCCTTCCTGGACGATCGCATGATCATCCACAATGAGAATACGCATCAATGTTGATTGACTCATAAACCCCACTCCTGATTTACAATCACGACGACTTCTGTACCTTGACCGGGTTGGCTTCGGATCATTAATTCACCGCCAATATGCTCAGCTCGTTCACTCATGCCTAATAAACCGAATCCTTGATCCAGAGATACCTGACCGACCTCAAAGCCCTGTCCATTGTCTTTAACTCGTAGAAGACAATGCCTCTCTTCATATATTAAGGCAACATGAATTTCGGTAGCGTTGGCATATTTAACAGCGTTGGTTAAGGCTTCTTGTCCAATCCGTAAGAGGTTATTCTCGACATGGGGGGCTAAAGCACAGGCTACTCCGATAACCTCATAAGTGAGATGAGTCTGACTGGAGACTTCCATTTGAGTCGTTAGGTGTTTGAGGGCACTCGATAAGTCGCCTTCCTCTAATAATTTTGGGCGCAATGCAACCACCGATCGCCGTGCTTCTGCCAGTCCAGACCGCGCTAATTCATCCACGGTTTCTAAGTGCGCTTCTGCCTTAGCTGGTTTTTTAACCATCATTTCCATTGCGGCTCCAACGTGCAGCAGAATGCCCGTAAAGGCTTGCGCTAAAACATCGTGAATTTCCCGCGCCATGCGGTTGCGCTCGTCCAGGATAGAGGTTTCTTCAGCACGCTTGCGATCGGTGATGTCATAGATGGAAGCGATCTGAACCACCCGCTCACCATACGTAGCAATTTTGATGCGAATTTCGGCTGGAAAGGTCGTGCCATCTTGGCGAAGACAGACGATCTCATAAAATGCTTCATGATGAGCCTGTAGATGCTGGACAACGAGTGCCTGATAGTCTGGACAGACAAGCTGGCTCACAGGCATTCCAACTGCTTCAGCGAAGGCATAACCAAACATTTGGGTCAAGGCTTCGTTCGCATCAATAATACGATCTTGCTCGATCAAAGCGATCGCCTCGACAGCCGCTCCTGCAAGCTGCCGAAAGCGGGCTTCGCTCTCTAACAGTGCCTGTTCTGTTTGCTTACGCTCGGCAATTTCCTGCTGCAATATAAATGTTCGCTCTTCGACCTTTTGCTCTAGCGTACGGGCGTACTCCTTCAGGTTTCCCCACAGCAGGTAGCCACTGCTCGTAACAGCAGATCCTGCGAGAGCCAGCAGCGGTGAGATGGTCATGACCCACCAACCTGCCAGAAATAACCCGTATGCGCCACCGAAAAGAGCAATTCCCAACAGCACTACTCTAACTGCTGTTTGCCGAGGCGATGAGGATATCCATCCAATAACGGCTCCGATTGTTGACCATACAACAATCCACAGCCACTCAATCGGCTCTGACCAGCCGCTTAGCAGAGGTCGTCCATCCAACGCGGCGCTCAGCAATTGACTGGTTAGCATGGCGTGAACTTCAACGCCCGCTGGCGCTGCAATAGAGTCGGTCGTATAGGATGTGAAAAAACTATCCTGAATGCTCTCTGCCGTTAACCCGATGAAGACGATGTGATCGCGCACCAAACCATTCGGCAGCCGACCCTGCAAAACATCTGTGAGCGAAATCGTGCGGAAACCCTTCTGAAATTTGGGAAAATTTGACAGAATCTGATACCCGCGAGCATCAACACCCACATAACCGCCATCATTGGACTGTAACGGCGTAAAGACAGCTTGACCCAACCGAAACTTTGTCTGCTCAGGGTCAAGAGGCTGGCGGTTGATCCCTCCGGCTGCAAGATATGCAAAGGCTAAGCGTGCTCCCAGCGTAAAGATCGCTCGATTATCTGGCGTTCTCAAATACAGTAAGCTGCGGCGAATCCTATTATCCGAATCTAATACCAAATCGCTAGCACTGACTTGATCACGCTGCTTTAATTGCGCTGGTGCTTGAATGACTTCACCCTGAGCCGTTTTAATCACTTTCTCAATCCCAATCAGGTTAGGCGTGGAGGTAAAGACGTTGACTAAGGCTTGATGACCCGGTTCCACGGGTAGATCTCGAAAGATGTCCAGACCAATCACCCTGGGCTGCTGTTGTTTGAGCGATGTAATGACACGAGCGAGTGTAGCATCAGGCATCGGCCATTGTCCGATCTGTTTGATATCTGACTCGTCAACCGTAACGAGAACGATCCGAGAATCAGTCGGTTCAAAAGGACGGAGGCGAAACATCTCGTCAAGCGCAACTAGCTCCATCATCTGTAGCGCCCCTGCTAATCGCAAAAGCAGCAACCCTCCCGCAATGCTGGGAACCGTTACCAAAACGCCACGCCATCGCCAAAGCTGCTGTTTCAGGGGTGTCCACATAGGATAAATGCGATCGCTCAATTTAAGTTATTTTTATCGGTCTAAGTTGATGTCTATTACGGTATCTACTCCACCCGATTGTAAAAGTTCACGCCAGACAGTGCTGATGTTTGGGTCATAAGGTTGGCTGTGCTTTAACTCAAGCAAGACGGCGAGAGCATCGTACCAAATGCCATCCTCCTGATAGAGTGCAAGCCGTTGTTTGGGAGGTGCTTGCTCAATTTGACGTAACCGAGTGGGATCGAGTTCGGCTCGTTGAACGGTGCCTGTAACAAATCGATCTTCAACGCGATCGTCCGAGTTACAAATGATGGCAAACGCCCAGGTGTATTGCTTGCCCACTTCTAAAGGCGCTGCTTGAGTCGGAAGACTAATGCTGACTAGATCGGGAGTTTGAGTCAAGGCAACCGTTGTCCGATAAATGCCATGACCCTCGCGATCGCGGAGACTAAATTCTGCGTTCTTAGCGCTGGTTTTTGGCACGTATACGAGAAATGTCGGATGCTCCTCTAGAGTTAAGCCAGGTGCAGTTGTCGGGCTAAGGGCAGTCAGCAACGGGCTGGTTGCTGCGACCGTATCTTGAGGACAAGCGGATGGATCACGCCGTCCTCCTGCGGATGAGCTACCCGGATTCTCGGGCGGCGGCGGCGGATTGCTTTGTTTTCTCCCTGCCTGATTCACCCGACCAACCGAGGAATATTGGGGTTGAGCTAGCGAAGCTGTGCCAGAAGCGATCGCCAGTTCTAAAACCAGGGCAATGCTAAGGGGTACGCAATAGAGCAGGGATTTGATCAAAGACATCACGTTTTTCATAACCAATTTCCTAAAAGAACAAATGGTGCCCAGTAGTAAGGCGATGTGTAATTGTCTTGATGTAATAAAGCAACCTGAGCATGACGCAATGCCTCGGCTTTCGTCACCCCAGGCTGACCTAATTCATGGTAAAACTCAATCATCAATGAGGCGGTAGAGCGATCGCCCACTGACCACAATGAGGCAAGGGTGCTACGTGCCCCCGATCGTACTGCCACGCCTGCCATCCCTAAAGCTGCTCGGCGATCGCCCGTTGCGGTTTGGCAGGCGCTCAGTACCAGCAACTCAATGGGGCTGAGATTTCCTTCTCTAGCGCGGAGCAGTTGAGCTAATTGTTTAACGTTGATCCGTCCATCCCAGGTGAGAATAAAGGTGTTTTCCGCATTCGAGCTAAATTGACCATGTGTTGCCAGATGAACAATTGACGAGGGAGTAGAATCAATCTGGTCTTGAAACGATCGATTGGTAAAGGCCTGATCCAGCAGCACCCGCGCCGGAATTTCTGCCTTAATTTGATTGATTTCAACTGCAACATTTGGCAATGCCGAGAAACCCTCACGCGCTTGACTTAAGCCTACCAATAGTCCTTGCAGCCGAAAACGTTCGAGCGGTTGGGGTTGCAGCAGTTGTAAACCTGGGGTGAGCACAACACTGTATTTTTCAATCAGATATTGTTGACCATCATGAAGGGCTGCCATTGGCAAACTCCGCAGTAAGCCATCTGGCACAAAGACGAGAGTTTTGACACCACTTGCTGCCAGTTCAGTCTCCACAGGACGCAGAAGCAGATCGTAAACCTGCTGGACAACGGGCAGCCAATCTTCTACAAAGGCAGTGGGTCTGAGCGATTGACGCATTTGAGTGAGGATGCGATCGACTTCGGCTTGAGGCAGCAAGGTCTTGTGATAGCGCAAGGGCTGGTTGGGCAAAGCCAGGATCACGGCAAACTGGTTAGGCAGAATGATGGGATAAATGACGGCAGCTTCAGGATCGATCTGATCAATTTCTACTGGACGAGCATTCACACACGCTTCTTGAAAAAAGTTGTCGAGTTCTGCCAATTGCAGCGCTTCGATCACCTCACGAGCTTGTTTCAGGTTGCCTTGGCTAGGTTCATTCCCTTTAGATTGCAACAGCAGTTCTACAAACTGACGATAAACAGGTTCAACGCTCTCTCGAAATGAAAACTGTACATCTTGATTAATCGCTGCCAGATCGCCACGCAGGGATTGCAGTGTTTTGACCGCTTCAGCATAGGCATCCGTTGCCTTTTGCAGATCTCCAGTGGGAGGGCAGGGCTGCGCGCCCTGACAGAAAAGCCGTCCGAGCTGCCACTGCCACTGATAGGCAATATCAGGGGCATCAGCGGACTGAGCCAGAATAAGTGCCTGTTGGGTCAACGTTTTAGCACTGTCCCACTGTTGGGTCTTCTCATACAGGCTTCCTAATGTGCCCAGAGCATAGGACTCAGCCCGGCGATCGCCCAAACTGTGACCTTGCTCCACAGCAGTAGCTAGCTCTTGGGCTAAGGTCGTGAGTAGATTAGGAGGTAATGCCGCCCCTGCTTCTCTGCTACTCATCCTAATTATGCTCTGAGCCAGATTAATGCGGGCATAAGTAGCCAGACGACCCGGCGGCAACTCAGCAACCTGGGATTGAATTTGCGGCAATAGGCGTTGAGCCTCTGCCCGTCGATCGCCTTCCACAAGCAAACTTAACTGAACCAGCAGAATTTGAGTTTTTGCCGTGAGCGAAGGAGCAGTGGTTGCAGCCCGTTGATAGAACGCGAGGGCTTTATCGGTCTCTCCTTGAGCGCGAGTCGTGTTGCCTAAACTTAAAAGAATGCCGCTCAGATCTGATGCTGATTGCTGCGTGTCGTTTTGAAGTTTCTCAGCGATCGCCAAGCTCTGCTCTAAGACAGTCCGAGATTGAGCCAGATCACCGACTAACCTCAAAACCTTGCCCAGATTCCGTAACCCCGTCACCTTGAGACGCGAATCGGGCTGATTTTGCAGCGACTGTTCTACCTGCGTCAGCAGGGCTGTCGCTCGTCTGTCAAGACCCTCTGACTGTAAGGCTCTGGCTTGATTAATCTGGCTACCGAGGATGCCAACTGTGTCATCTGTTTTGTGATAGGCAACTTCGGCAGCTTGCCAGGTTTCTAACGCCTCTGTCGTTTTGCCCTGATCTAGCTGTAGCTTTCCTTGAGTCGTCAACACCTGGGCAAGAACAGATGAGGTTTCTAGATTGGATGCTGGGTTTTGAGCGTTTAGCAATGAGATAGCCTGTTCGATCGCCTTATTTGCTTGCGTCCATTGCCCCAGATCATTAAAAGCTGTGGCGAGAAAACTGAAAATAAGGGCTTGGTTAAGGCGATCGCCTTCAGTCTTATAGCGGGTGAATGCCTGTTGCCAAAGGGCGATCGCTTCTGAAAGCTGTCCTGACTGATAGAGGTTTTCTGCCTGTTGCACAAGTTGAGATGGGAGAGAAGTTGCAGAGGGTTGAAGCGTCTGGGGTATAGGATCTGGCGATCGTCCTGTATGCTCCACCTTGAGTCCGTCGCCAGTTCTTTGTACTGCAACTGCAATCTCTGCATGAAGGCTAACAGCAACGAGAAGCCCTAATAAAGCAAAACGCAAAAATCTCAGCCATCCCTGCTTTGAAAAAAGGCGATGCCTGATAAGTTCTTCCTGATTGATTCGCCTGTTCTGGTGTCCTCCATCCATCTGACTGCGCTGCTCCTTCTGGTGCTGCTATCAGCGGCTATCTATTCGCGGCTAGATTAGTATCGTTATCGCAGGTTTTGCAAGAAAAGACTAGGAAAGATCGGTTAGTTAAGCTCACTGATTCAGTAGCTTACTACCTTTCTTGGCAGGCAACTGACTGATTTATCCTGTTCTGCGCGATCGGCTCAAGTGGGGCGGCAACTAGCTTAATGTCTCCAGTGGGAGTGGTTTGCCATCCGGTGGCTTCGAGGATTAGGGTGCGGGGCGTAGAGGACGAGGTGCGAGTACCAGTTTGAGAGTGGGGTGTAGGTGGAGTAGGCTGCTGAGCAACGGTTAGCCTGCGGCGATCTTGCCAATCGGCATCATCATCTAACTGTTGCTCAGGATTGGGAGGCAAACCACCACGACCACTAATGACAAAAGAATTGCCTTGAGTTGCAGGACAACCCTGAGCAATCAAACGCGATGGATCAACGATCGCTGTGGGCAGGTCAACTAGACCGGAGGTAGGGTTAGGTTGTTCAATATTGAGTTGCACCGTGCCACTGGAGGCAGAATTAGCTCCAGTAGCGGTAATATCGCTCAAAGGCGTGTCTTGAGGGCGAAACTGAATACCAAAGATGCCAGAGGCATTGATCGAGACATTGCCACCACGAGCGTTGACGGAATTGGCACGAATGTCACTATTTTCATTGGGAATAGCGGCGATCGCCCCTCCATCAATCCGCATGTTGCCGCCATTGCCATTACCACCTGCTGAAGTTGTGATTTGACTGTTGTTTCGTAGCAGCAGCAAATCTTGCACGTTGAGGTTAAGGTTGCCCCCTTCCCCGGATGCGGTGGCTCCAGTAATTGCACCGCCACGATCTACAACAATCGAGTTGGCATTCACCTGCAAGGTGCCAGCACTCCCGGTTCCCTCATTGCTAACACTGACGTTTGCCCCATTACTGATGTTTAGATGGGGAGTGCTAATCGTCAAGTTGCCTGAATTTCCGATTGGTCTGTCAGGTAGTCCATAAGCTTGTCGTAAGGCTTCAGGCGCAATTGGAGCAGACGAAGCTACAGAACTGGGAGTAAGAGAACCCAGCGCAGTACCACTGACTTCGACAAACTCACTGGCATTGATGATTAGATTGCCTGCGTTACCAGTTCCTAGGGTGGCAGTCGAAACGACTCCTCCATCCTGAAGGACTAGCCTTGAGGTATTGACTGTGAGTTGACCAGCATCTCCAACAACAGCAATGGCAACTAGATTGCTTACACTGGGAAGACCACTTTGTCCGATCACTTTTATAAAGTCAAGAGCATTCACTGTTACGTTTCCGCCATGACCGATCCCAAAAGTTCCCGCTCCTATAGTTCCTCCATTGAGAACCGTTAACTCCTGCGTTAATACAGCGACATCTCCTGCATCTCCAGAACTATAAGTTCCCGTACCGATACTACTGTTCAAACTAGGATTAATGGATGAAAACCCAATGACTTGCACTGAATCAGAAGCTTGTGTAGTTACATTGCCCGACCTGCCAGAGCCGTGAGATTCAGTCTGTATTTCTGCTGCATCCCGCACTAACAACTGCTGAGTTGAAACCGTAATATCTGCCCCATGTCCAACCCCCACAGCCTGGCTATCCAAGCCGCCTAGAAATCTACCATCTGGGCTGGTTCCACTCAGCTTTAAAGACTGGGCAGCATTAACCCTGATGTGCCCTCCTGCTTGAGTCCCCTGATTTTGAATTAAAAGCAGCGAGCCATCCACCAGCGATACTTGATTCCCCCGTACCCGAATCAAACCACCCCCACTCGCATCCGCTAACGCCTGTTGCGAGAGGCGAATATTGCCAAAGCGTTGAACTCCTGGATAATTAAACACAAAGCCAGAGGTCGTAGAACTGAGACTCACTTGCCCATCGCGCACGCTGCTCAACTCAATGCGCCCTTGCTCTGCCGTCAACGTGCCACCATTGATGTTTATATCTCCGCCAATTAAGGCAAGAGTCTGACCTGCTGGCACCCGCAACCCTGCTGCACTACTACCTCTAATCAGAGGAGAAAAAATAGGAACTTGAACTGATAAATCATATCCATTCCCCTGCACCCCAATTCGCCCTGGATTGGCTCCCATCTGTAACCCAACCGGAACACTGACCGTCAATAGTGGTGTGCTTTGAGGATTGGTGGCGCTGTATTGAAAGCGATCGGCAAAGTTGATGCGGTCAGCAGTACTGGCAACAAACGAACCGCCAATGTTGAGCGACGCATTGGGTCCAAACAGAATGCCATTCGGGTTGAGCAAAAACAGATTTGCTGTCCCGTTTGCTCGAATTAATCCATCAATGTTAGAAACTGACCGACCTGTAACGCGGCTAAAAATATTTTGTACGTCAGCGGCATTGTTGAAATAGGCAGAACCGCCTGTTGGCACCGAAAATTGGCTGAAGCTGTGGAACAAATTACCGCCCCGCCTTGCGCCACCGTCAATTTGAGCATTGGGATTGCCTGTGACCTGCGATCGCTCCCCAGCAGGCAGTGTGTTATCAGGCACAACTTGCGCGGCGATCGGTTGGGCACAAAGCAATGCCCCCAAAGTAATACCAGTCAAAACCCAGGCTTTCAAAGGCGATCGGTTCATTTTGCTATCTTCGCTTCTATAGTGATAGAAAGTCCAGTGATAGAAACAGGATAGGGTAGCTTTTGCTGTAATCGCTGAAGTCAAAATAAAGGAATCAACAGCATAGGGTTAGGAAAGATAAGCTAACGATAGGAGCTTGCCCCGCAGCAACAGGCGTACTGTCCCCAGGGCAATGCTGCCAATCACAATATTGGCACCAATGAAGAGTAGTACCGCTAACCACAAATTGCGATCGCAGCAGTATTTTCATAGGACACAGAAATAAGCAATGAATGACAAACATCTGTTGCCAAAAAAGCAAAACAAAATAATTCAAATGCTATTTACGAAGCGCCAAAGTGCTGCTAGAGAATCATTCATGATTCATTCAAAATCAGGCAACCATGGCTAATTGAATTCTGTTGTTTGTAAGGGCTGTTTCCATTCACCTCCTCTAAATTGAGCAAATGAGAAAGATGCCTCAAATCCTGCATCAACCGTTGATAGAGTTCAATGAGTTCCTGGTATGTCAAAGTTGTTTCAACGCTGTGCACAGTTGAGTCGAGATAGTGTGAGAGACTGGTGATGGTTTGATCGGCTGGATCACAGGCGGCAGTGAGGTAATCGTCGCTATTGATCTGTAAGCCAAACGCCGCAAAGAATGTTTTCAAGGAACGTCTGTCTACTCTCACTTCGCAACTGAGAATGCGACTAACTGTCCGCTCATTGAGGAGCGATCGTTCACTCAATTTTTCATAGGTGTAACGATTACCCCATTGATCATGGAGGACACCAGCCCGAATCAATGTCTGCCATCCTTGCTTAGATAGCATGACACCCCGGTTACGATTGCGCTGACGAGAGCCAGCGGACTGAAATCGATCCTGATGAGAGGATGAAATTTGGTACATGATTTTGCTCTCCGTCTTTTAGAATTTTTCTAGCTACGTACTAAGGGTGTATCCACCCAATGTTCTGCTAAAAACCAAACCTTTAATAACTCGCAGTGAGAATGGCTGCCATCAACCGTTCAATGTTCCAGCGATCGGTATAGCGAATGCTGTTTATAAACAGTGCTGGAGCCATCGTTACTCCACTTTGTAAGCCACTTTCAATATCTTGGTTGATGCGATCGACATACAATTGCTTGGCTAAACCTTGCAGAAATTGGCAAACATCAAGCCCTAGATGATTGGCATATTCCACCAGATAACCATTTCCTAGCTCCTGTTGATGGTTGAACAGCATGTCATGCATCTGCCAAAACTGACCCTGAGCCGCCGCTGCTTCTGCCGCCTCCGCCGCACGTTGAGCCTGAGTATGGATCTGGCGCTGTGGAAAATGACGAAAGATAAAGCAGGGGTAATTTTCTCCTGAAGAAGCACTAAGCTGTCGCTGCATGACTTTAATTAACCGATAAATATCTGCACTTTGAGAACCTTGATAGTCCCCATACAGCACCAGTACTACAGTGGCATTCAGCCATCCTCGTATGTGATCCTGTGGTGAGGGTGAGACAGATAACGAACTACGCTCCTGGTCGTGACTCACTGATACCTCTGAGGGAAATAATGCTGATCGCAGGCGATTGACATATATCCTCCTTCTACGATCGGTGTCAAGCAAACTAAAGTATGTAACTCAGTTGCTGTCGGTGTTTATATGCATTCAATATAGGGAATCGACTCGCGTTTGTCGTCCACTCAGGGTTGACACTTTTATGTAATCGAGTGGTGGGTGAATCAGTCCATCTCACAATGGAAGACTGGCTCCAACTAAAGTTGGAATTTAGATGCCAACTTTAGTACAGCCTATAAACTCACAAACCCACGCTTAACGGCAACAATCACGGCTTGAGTGCGATCGCTCACGCCCAATTTACTTAAAAGCCGATTCACATGCGATTTAACGGTGCTTTCACCAATAATTAAGGCACTCGCAATGTCTGCATTACTCATCCCCTGTGCCATCAAACGGAGCACCGCTAGCTCTCGTTCACTTAGTTCTGGATTGCTCATCCGCTGCAACAGTTTCGCCCCCACCGCTGGCGGCACATACTTCTGACCGCTATGAATGGTGCGAATTGCGTTCAGAAGCTCGTTGGGCTTTGTATCTTTGAGCAGATAGCCTTGAGCACCCGCCTGCAAGCCACGATAGATATCTTCATCGCCATCATAGGTGGTGAGCACAGTAATCCGAGCCTGTTTGAATTCAGCGCAAATTGCAGTAATAGCTTCCACCCCTCCCATTTTGGGCATTCGTAAATCCATCAGTGTGACATCGGGTTGATATTCCCGAAATATATCGATCGCCTGTTGCCCGTCTTCGGCTTGAGCAATCACCGTCATTTCTGGATCACGGTTAATGATAGTTGCCAACCCTCGCCTGACAATGGCATGATCATCAACAATCAGAACTTGAATTGTAGTGGGTTGGCTCATCGTGATTTTTACTCTCGATTGACTTTACTCTCGATTGGCTTTACTCTCGATTGACTTTACTCTCGATTGACAATGACAAGAATTTTGGTGCCCTGCCCCGGTTGGCTCTGAATCGTTAGTTGTGCGCCCATTTGTTCTGCCCTTTCACTCATGCCTAGCAAGCCAAAGCCGCCAATTGATGGGGTACTGCCCACTCTGAAGCCCCGTCCATTATCTTTAATGCACAAAAGACATTGTGCAGCTTCATACACCAACTCAACCTGAATTTCGTCAGCGTTCGCATACTTGATGGCATTGGTTAAGGCTTCCTGTCCAATCCGTAGTAAGTGATTCTCTACTTCGACAAGTAAAGAATAAACTGTGCCTTTGCTTTCGTAGATTAGCGTCGTATCGGTGGTGGCTCTCATCTGAACCACAAGGCGATGCAGAGCACTTTGTAAGTTGCCATCTTCCAAGAGTTGGGGACGAAGTGCTGCCACCGATCGCCGTGCCTCGGCAAGCCCTATTCGTGCAAGTTCATCAATCATTTCCAGGTGGTCCTGAGTTGCGTCCCGATCGTCCTCCAGCACTTGCGTTGCCGCTCCAACCTGGAGCAGAATGCCTGTGAAGGATTGAGCTAACGTATCGTGAATCTCGCGCGCCATGCGGTTGCGTTCTTCCAGAATCGAGGCTGCTTCGGCTAGTTTGCGATCGCTGATATCTTGCCCAATACCAATACTGATGCCATCTGAAAGTCGAATATTTGCCCAGGATATATCAATCTGGCGATCGTCTTTTGTGCGCGTCTTGATGTCCATCCACTTTCCAGTAGCTGCTAGCATGTGGTCTAAAACATTTTGTCGCTGTTCTGAATTAGGAAAGCATTCTACTAACAAATCAATGTTTTCCAGCTCTGTTGTAGACCATCCTAAACATTGCTCTAACTCTTGGTTAATAAACTGCACCCGTCTGTCGGCATCATAGAGTGTAATCATCACAGGAATATGATCGATGATGGTTTGTAGAAGTTTCTTTTCTTGCGCCAGTTCGATCGTTCGCTCATCGACTTGCTGCTTCAGCGTTTGACTATAGTCAGCCAAAAGACGTTCTGCCTGCTTGCGTACCGTGATGTCTTGAAATGCCGCGATCGCGTAGATTACGTTTCCAGCTTCATCAAAAATTGGGGTTCCCCAACTTTCGATCGGAATGATCCGATTCTCTTGATGGATTTCTATATCATCCACACTGGACTGTTCGCCGTTGAGTGCCCGCACAATCATCA
>JBBRCV010000112.1:0-17776 GCA_038204505.1 Elainellales cyanobacterium | reverse complement strand
CACAGATGCTGAAGAAACTGCCGCTATTGAAGCGTTAGATGGTGCTGAATGGATGGGTCGTGACCTTAAGGTCAACAAAGCTAAGCCTCGTGAAGAACGCGGTTCCTCTGGCGGAAGCTGGGGTGGCGGCGGCGGCGGCGGTGGTGGTAACCGTGGCGGCGGCGGCGGTGGCGGCGGCTCTCGCCGTTACTAAGATCGGTTCCTAGGTTTTTTCTGAAGATCTAGCGTTTTGATGTTGCAGGTAGGTCGTTGACCTACCTCATCTTGATTTTTGGGGCAGTTTTACTGCTCCAGTTTGTTCATTTTGAGAGGCAATCGCATGGCTCAAATTATTCTCGGTGAAAATGAAGGGATTGAGTCAGCACTCCGTCGTTTCAAACGTAAGGTTTCTAGGGCAGGAATTTTTCCTGATATGAGAAAGTACCGCCATTTTGAAACCCCGATTGAGAAGCGCAAGCGTAAGGCGATGGCGCGAAGCAAGCAGCGCAGGAAGAATTTTAGTAGTTGAGCTATTTTATAAACCACCAGTACATTACTATGTGTTGAGTGGTTTCTTTTTTGGGGAGTTCTGTTTCTCTCCTTTGGTATTTTTACTATCGCCTGCAATATTTTCTACTGAGATGAGCTATGCCACCGCTGCACTAGGTTAGACAATCTCAGTCAATGCAGGGGCGTACTATGTATATCTAAATGAGGAGGCTGATGGGGCAACGATTGCTCTTTGCCGCCACATCAAGCTGCGCCTAGATAACTACAGCCGACTAACATCTTCAATTTCTGAAACCAAGTCGGGATGACAGGATTCGAACCTGCGACATCCTGCTCCCAAAGCAGGCGCGCTACCAAGCTGCGCTACATCCCGTTACAGTCAGCCTTCATTCTATGACACTTTGTGTCTTCATTAACTAATTTAAAGTGATTTAATGAGGAAATTTTTCTAAAATCTAAATTCTCTTGCTCACAGCAGATGAAAACCACGAGTTGAAATGCGTGTTTCATTATGCAATGGTTAAGAGACGAGATCAGGTATGACGGAATAATTTCAATGAGCACTTTATTAATTGCGGGAACAGATGCGGGAGTGGGCAAGACGGTTTTAACGACTGCTATTACTGCATACTGGCATCGCTACTGCAATCCACGGGCGTTGGGGCTAATGAAACCTATTCAATGTGGTACTGGCGATCGCGAGCTGTACACTCGATTGTTTTCTCTAAACCAAACTCTTGAAGAAATTAATCCTATTCACTTTTTAGCCCCTCTCTCACCTCCTAATGCAGCGGCTTACGAAGGGCGTATGGTAGAGCTAGACAAAGCTTGGAAGCAGTTTGAAGCACTGACCCAACAGCGAGAGTTTGTGCTGGTAGAAGGGCTAGGCGGGCTGGGTACAGCGATCGCCCGTGAGACAACAATGGCAGATTTGGCTTGGGACTGGCGAATTCCGACAGTGCTGGTGGTTGCTGTGAACCGGGGGGCGATCGCTCAAGCCGTTGCTAATGTGGCATTGGCAACGCAAGCCCGCGTTCACCTCAAAGGCATTGTGTTGAATTGTGTTGAACCTTGCCATGCTCATGAATTAGAAGAATGGGCATCGGTAGAGATGATCCAAAACTTGACCCAAAAACCGATCTTGGGCTGCATTCCCCATTTGGCAGACCCTACAGATTTAAGTAGGTTGGTTCAAGTGGCTTCAGAGCTAGCTTTAGAGAGGCTGATTCCGTTGGCAGTCTAAAGCTAGCCTAAAGCTTTTCTAAGGAGGGCGATCGCTTGACCCAAACAGTGTAATGCTAGAATCTGAACTAATGCTTGTTTCACCTTAAACCCGACCGGGATACCGGAGAATCAAGATTTGTCTGCCGATCCTTCAATTTGTTGAGTTAGTTGCAATGGTTAGCACTCCTATATCGCCCGTCGCCAAAGTTTCCAAAGTCGAAAATCTTAAAGAACGCAGTCATCGGCTGCGAGAACCAGTTGCGACTGAAATTCAACAAGATACGACGCATTTTAGCGAGGATGGCATTCAAATCCTCAAGTATCATGGCTCGTATCAACAAGACAACCGAGATAACCGAGTCAAGGGTCAAGAAAAAGACTATCAATTCATGCTGCGTACCCGGAATCCGGGGGGCTTTGTTCCGGCTCAGCTTTACATAACTCTCGACCGGCTTTCGGAGGAGTACGGCAACCATACCCTCAGAGTGACTACCCGCCAGGGCTTTCAGATCCATGGCATTCTTAAGAAGAACCTGAAAACAGCGATCGCCACCATTGTTCGCAATATGGGTTCTACTCTAGGAGCCTGCGGCGACGTTAGCCGCAACGTTATGGCACCACCAGCGCTCTACAAAAATCGTCCTGAGTACGTCTATGCCAGGGAATACGCTGATAGCATTGCCGACTTGCTGACTCCGCAAACTGGGGCATATTACGAAATTTGGTTAGATGGCGAAAAGGCAGTTACGGCTGAACCCAATCCTGATATGACGGCAGCGCTGCACCGCAATGGCAACGGCACAATTTTTAAAGACTCTGAAGAGCCAATTTATGGCGATCAGTACATGCCTCGCAAGTTTAAGTGTGCGGTCACGGTTCCAGGCGATAACTCGGTAGATTTGTTCTCGCAGGATGTTAGCTTGGTGGTGATGACCAACGCGCAAGACGAGCTAGAGGGCTTCAACGTCTACGCGGGGGGCGGTTTAGGACGTACTCACAATAAGGAAGAGACGTTTGCGCGAATCGCCGATCCGATTGGCTATGTCGATAAAGCAGATGTTTATGATTTGCTGAAGGCGATCGTGGCAACCCAGCGAGATTATGGCGATCGCGTTAATCGTCGTCATGCCCGCATGAAGTATCTACTGCACGATTGGGGTGTGGAAAAATTCCGCACAACGGTTGAGGGTTATTTTGGTAAAACCCTTCAGCCCTTTAAGTCGCTGCCCCCGTTCAAGTACCTAGATTTTCTGGGCTGGGATGAGCAAGGCGACGGCAAATTGTTTCTAGGGCTTTCAGTCGAAAATGGACGGGTAAAGGACGACGGCGAGTTTAAGCTGAAAACAGCGCTCCGAGAAATTTCTCAGAAGTTTGCCCTGCCCATGCGCCTAACTGCTAGCCAAAACATTGTGCTTTACGATATCGATCCTGAGCATAAATCTGAGATTCAAGCCATTCTCGATCGCTGTGGAATTCAAAAGGAAACCGCTATTGATCCGCTAGTGCGTTACTCCATGGCGTGTCCGGCATTGCCCACCTGCGGCTTAGCTACGACAGAATCAGAGCGGGCGTTACCGGGCATTTTAGAGCGGATTCGAGCGGTGCTTGCTAAAGTTGGGCTACCCGAAGACCATTTTGTGATTCGGATGACGGGTTGCCCTAATGGTTGTGCTCGTCCTTACTTGGCAGAAATGGGGTTTGTGGGACGATCGCCCGGGGTTTACGAGTTTTGGCTAGGGGCTGACCCTCATCAAACTCGTTTGGCAGAGCCGTTTATTGCGAGTTTGCAAATCGACGACTTGGAGAAAACGCTGGAGCCGTTGTTTGTCACCTTTAAGAAGGCTCGGCAGCTTGACGAAAGCTTTGGCGACTTCTGCCACCGAGTTGGCTTCGATATGCTGCGAGAAGCGATCGCCACCTATCAGCCTGTCGTTGAGAAGTCTAATGGAAAATCTAAAGTTCGTCGTCGGATTGACATGGGCGATGGGCTTTATGAGCGCCTGAAGGCAGCGGCAGTAGCTCAAGGTAAGCCGATGACAGAAGTAGCAACTGCGGCGATCGAAGCTTATTTAGAAACACTCTAAATAAGACTCAGGAGATAAGCCTTGATATCAACCCTGACCTCCACTATACGGCGTAGCTCAACCTACCCGTTGCAGTGGAGGTCAGAATTTTTTCAACCTGTGTTGCTGTAAGGCGGGGATTTGCGCTGAGCATGAGAGCAACAATGCCAGCCACATGGGGCGTTGCCATAGAAGTTCCATCAAACACGTTAAATCCCTCTCCTAAAACTGTAGAGCGAATTCCTACACCAGGCGCTACTACAAAGCTGAGGGGGCGATCGCCAGCAGGGTTAGAAAAATCTGCTAGAGTGCGCTTGCGATTGACGGCTCCAACTGCGATGCCCAGCCCTTGGACAGCGTAGGAGGCAGGGTCGATAGGACGGGTCGCTCCAAAGAGACGTTCGTTGCCTGCTGCCATGACGGCGATCGCCCCAAACTGCCGCGCATATCTTAATGCTGAGCGGGTTTGCACCAAAGGCTTATCTCCTGGATTATTCCCCAAGCTAATATTTAAGACCTTTGCCCCGTTGTCAACGGCATAGCGAATGCCTGCTGCCAGGTTGGCATCAAAGCGCTCTGCAAATAAATCATCGCTGCCGCCAATGACCCGGATGGGCATAATTTTGGCGTTGGGTGCCACTCCCGTGATACCAAAATTATTGTTGAGAGCGGCGATCGTGCCAGCTACATGAGTGCCGTGCCCAATATTGTCAGAGCCATCAAAATCCATGGGGTCGTTTGTGTCGGCATCGACAAAGCTCCAGCCCCGAATGTCATCGACAAAGCCGTTACCGTCGTCATCAATGCCGTTGTTACCAATTTCTCTGGCGTTCACCCACATGTTGGCGGCGAGATCAGGATGATTATAGTTCACTCCAGTATCGAGCACCGCCACGATGATGCCTTGTCCGGTGTATCCCCGCGCCCAAGATTCTGGCGCGTTAATGAGGTCGAGGTTCCAACTGTTGCTACTGGGGACGTTGGCAAAGAGATTTTGACCTGCGGCATGAGCGACTGCGGCAGAGGCATTGATTAAGCCGTAGCCATAGTTAGCATCGAAGTTGCGGAAGTTGGGGGCGATCGCCTTAACATTACCCTGAAGCTTGTAGCGCCCCGTTTTGTCACGTTCATAGCTAGTAACTCGCAAAGTATACTGAGTATCTTGCCGGACATTAAAAGTTAGCCGAGAATCACTGCTGCGGGGATAGGCATCGTCATTTTGATCGAAAAGTTTGCCTGTACTGCTATCTGCAAGTTGCAGGTAAGCGTCGAAGGCGCTGGATTGGAGTTTGATTTGAACTTGTTGGTTGCCTTGGAGTCCGGTTAAAGCGTACTCATCTTTAAAGCTGCGCCACTGTCTATTACGAGCATCGGCTGGGCTAAGGTCACCTTGCAATAAACTGACGCGGAGAGATTTAAGGTTGAGGACGGCGAGAGTACCGACTTCGGATTTGTTCATAAAGCGATCGCTTTTCACCGCGCTCAGCTTCCTGGCTACAGTAGTATTAAATATCAGTGTGTTTACTGAGATTATCAGCCTTATCCTTAATTGGCAACTCAGTGTATTTACCTAATTAAATCTTTATGCGATCGCCAACCAACCTAGAACTCCGGTAACTTCAAGAAATTAACCTGTACAGTCTTGCATAGCCATCTTCTCAAATGAGTCAGCTAGCTTTACCGGATGCATCAAGCATTGCAAAATGCAGTAACACTCGATGATTGCTATAAATACAGAGTTTGCAAGCCGATCTTTAAAGTGCTCAAAGCATGGTAAGAGAACGCAGATATTACTCCTGATTAAATAGTTTATTTGTGCAAGAGAGAACGAAATTATCCATTAGTTTTACTCTATGGATCAGCAAAGATTCTAATTAAAAGATTTCTAACTATTAAGAACTTGACCATCAAGAGGCGATCGCTATCGATAGGAATATTGATATCGATTGACCTGACTTTTCTTGATGCTGCAATGTCATCCATAATCTTATAAAAACTTGTCACCGTTGACTTGTTTGGGTTTTGACTTATTTCTGGCTAACAGCACTTAAATTGTTTTTTGGGCGAATTAAAGATTTACTTATTTATTTGATTTGGATTTTATGTCTTTTCTTATAGACAAGATTGGAACTAAGACAGTAGGGTTATTTCAATGGGTAATTCGGCAGCGAGTTTCTTCTAAGCATTAATGAAAACATTGATGCAAACCATTATTTTTATCAATAGCTTTAAAGCGTTATTGATTTTCATAACGATATTTCTAGAAATTTTTGATGCGATCGGGCAAGGGATTTTAGGTTTTAGTGCAAGCTAAAGTTCAAAATCAAGAGTCTGAAATCGATTAAAGATAAATTGCAATATCTGTTAGTTCTCCCTATAAGAGCGCAACTCTGGGGGAGCAATTTTGTATACGAAAGGAGAACATTATGACTCAGTTTTCAAACTTTTCTCGCCGTCGGTTTTTAATGACTGCAACGGCTTCTGCAACAGCTTCTGTGTTCCTTAAAGGCTGTGTTGGTAATCCTCCTGACAGCGTTACGGGGACGACATCTTCTCCTGCCGTTTCTGTGGTGAGCGCTGTAAAAGCAGGCGAAGAACCAGAAGTTAAAACGTTAAAACTGGGCTATATTCCAGTGATCGAATCGGCTCCGTTAATTATTGCTAAAGAAAAAGGCTTCTTTGCTAAATACGGTATGACCGAGGTAGAAGTTGCCAAACAAGCTAACTGGGGTGCCGCCAGAGATAACGTCAAAATTGGCTCAGGTGGCGGTGGCACTGACGGAGGACAGTGGCAAATGCCCATGCCTTATTTAATTTCGGAAGGCATCATTACAGCCAATACGAAGATACCGATGTACATCCTTTGTAAGCTTAATACTCAGGGCAATGGCATTGCATTGGCAAATAAACATAAGGGCAAAGGGATTGGTTTAAAGCTTCAGGGGAAAGCAGATTTCTTTAGTCAACTCAAATCATCTGGGAGTAAGTTTAAGGCGGCTTACACTTTCCCCAAGTCGAATCAAGAGTTTTGGATTCGCTACTGGTTAGCCGCTGGAGGCATTGACCCTGACACGGAGGTAGAGCTTTTAACCGTTCCGGCTGCCCAAACTGTGGCAGATATGAAGCGAGGCGCGATGGATGCTTTTAGCACGGGTGACCCCTGGCCTCCCCGACTCGTGGCAGATGGAACAGGCTTCGTGGCAGCTTTGACGGCTGAACTGTGGAAAGGTCATCCCGAAGAATTTTTTGCCGTGAGAAAGGATTGGGTAGATAAGAACCCCAAGGCAACTAAGGCAGTGCTGAAAGGCATTATGGAAGCGCAGCAATGGTGCGATGACTTTGATAATCGTAAGGAACTAGCCGCTATTTTGGCACGGCGAGAGTATTTTGGCGTACCGGAGGCTGTGTTGCTAGATCCGTTGATGGGTAAGTACAACATGGGCGATCGCACCATTGATGATAAATCATTGGCAGTTCTGTACTGGAAAGATTCTAAAGGCAGCGTTTCCTATCCCTACAAGAGCCATGACCTCTGGTTTCTGACAGAAAGCGTCCGCTGGGGATTTTTGCCCAAAGATACGCTCAGCAAGGCGAAGACGATGATTGATGCAGTCAACCGGGAAGACATTTGGAGAGAAGCAGCCAAAGAAGCGGGCGTTGCTTCTGCTGACATTCCTACCAGTACATCCCGTGGCGTTGAAGAGTTTTTCGATGGTATCAAGTTTGATCCTGAAAATCCACAGGCGTATTTAGACAGTTTGAAAATCAAAAAAGTCTAAATTGTTCGTTTCACCTTTTCACTTGCGCCTTTTCACCTGTAAGTATCCGAAGTTAGGAGAGTTTTCGATGACCGTTGCACAAAAACGTTCCAGTTCCAGTTCTTTTCTGTCTAACCCAAAATTCAGAGAGCGGTTAGATGATATTTTGACTCCGTTGATCACCATGATTGTGTTGCTGTTAATTTGGCAACTGTTTTCATCGTTACCCGGTGCTAAGTTGCCCGGTCCTGTGCAAGTGGTTCAAGACACTTGGGTGCTGATTCTCTATCCGTTTTATGATCGCGGCGGCACCGATAAAGGGTTGTTCTGGCAGATCTTTAGTAGCTTGCAGCGGGTGGCGATCGGGTATTCATTAGCGGCGGTTGTGGGCGTTGCTCTTGGCGTTATTGTCGGCATGAATCGTCGCGTTGCAAAAGGGCTTGATCC
The DNA here is from genome assembly GCA_038204505.1 of Elainellales cyanobacterium. Lineage (GTDB taxonomy): Bacteria > Cyanobacteriota > Cyanobacteriia > Elainellales > Elainellaceae > Timaviella. The sequence continues at coordinate 9,795 of JBBRCV010000112.1, read as the reverse complement.
CATCTTTCAAATTTTGCGAACTGTGCCTCCGCTGGCTTGGGTGCCGATCGCTTTAGCAGCGTTGCAACAGAACCAGCCAGCGGCATTATTTGTGATTTTTATTACAGCGATTTGGCCCATCTTAATTAATACAGCAGTCGGTGTTCGCCAAATTCCACAGGATTACAACAATGTGGCGCAGGTGTTGCAACTGCCTAAGTCAGAGTATTTTTTCAAGATTTTGATTCCGGCGGCGCTGCCTTACATTTTTACTGGACTGAGGATTGCGATCGGGCTGGCATGGTTGGCAATTATTGCGGCGGAAATTGTCATGTCGGGGATTGTAGGCATTGGGTTCTTTATTTGGAATGCCTACCAGAATGGTCAGGTTAGCGAAATTATTGTGGCTCTGGTTTACATCGGTTTAGTGGGCTGGGCACTTGACAGAATGATGGTGAAAATTCAGAACATGATCTTGCCTGAAAGCCAGCAGCAATAGCTGAGATTCTCGTAGATACAGGTTCAATCCTTCCTTTCGCCCCTTAACCTTCACCCGATCCAGGGTAGGCACGGGGGCGCTACCCCTTCGTCCCTTTACCTTTTTTCTTATGTCTCCTTTTGTCACCGTTGAAAATCTCGAAAAAACATTTCCTTTGCCAAATGGCGATCGCTATATTGCTCTCAAAGGCATTGACATCGAAATCAAACAAGGAGAATTTATCTCTCTCATTGGTCACTCAGGTTGTGGTAAATCGACGTTACTAAATATAATTGCAGGGCTTGATTTGCCTACGGCAGGCGTTGTCATGTTGGAAGGCTCAGAAGTTCTGCGTCCTAGCCCCGATCGCATGGTGGTGTTTCAGAATTACTCTTTGCTGCCTTGGATGAGCGTCCGGCAAAATATTTCTTTGGCTGTAGATAACGTTTTGTCGCACCTGTCTGTGCAGGAACGCCAAGACATTGTTGAACAGCATATTAAGATGGTGGGGCTAAGCCATGCAGCAGATAAACCGCCGGATCAGCTTTCAGGGGGGATGAAACAACGGGTGGCGATCGCCCGTGCCTTAGCAATTCGCCCTAAGTTGCTGCTGTTAGATGAACCATTTGGGGCGCTGGATGCTTTAACACGGGGCAATCTACAAGAACAGTTAATGCGTATTTGCGATGAAAATAAAGTCACGGGTGTAATGGTGACGCACGATGTTGATGAAGCGATTCTGCTGTCCGATCGCGTGGTGATGTTGACCAATGGTCCTGAGTCAAAAATTGGTCAAATTTTAGAGATCGATATCCCCCGTCCACGTCGTCGAATGGAGGTGATTAATCATCCTAATTACTACAGCTACCGCAGCGAAATTATTTATTTTCTCAACCAGCAAAAGAAGATTAAGCAGCTACGAGCCAGAAAGCAAGGTGTGGTGGCACGTCATGGGTTGGAAAAGGTCAACCTAGAAGTTGGGTTTGTGCCGTTAATTGCTTGTGCACCATTGGCGATCGCCCAAGAGAAAGGCTTCTTTACCCACCATGGTTTAGATGAAGTCAACCTTGTGCGGGAGGCAAGCTGGCGCGGCATTCAAGACGGCATTGCTAGCGGACATTTGGATGCAGCTCAAATGCCTTCTGGAATGCCGATCTGGCTAACAGCAGGCGCGATGGATGATAATCCTTTACCGATCGTCAGTTCCCTCACAATGACGCGAAACGGCAACGCAATTACCCTGGATAAAAAGTTCTATCAACAGGGAATTCATACCCTGAATGATCTGCGAAGAATGCTACTGGAAACTCCATCAAAACGGCACACCTTTGGAATGGTACATCCAGCTTCAATGCACAATTTACTGCTACGATATTGGTTGGCAGCAGGAGGAATCGATCCTGAAAAGGATGTTTCTATTACCACTATTCCACCTGCTCAAATGATTGCCAACTTACAGGCAGGCAACATTGATGGTTACTGTGTGGGTGAACCCTGGAACATCCGGGCAGCCGTTGAGGGAATTGGTTATACGATCGCCACTGATCTAGAGGTGTGGAACGGTCACCCTGGCAAAGTACTGGGTGTGCGCGAAGACTGGGCACGGGCTTATCCTAATACTCACGTTGCATTGGTCAAAGCGCTATTAGAAGCCTGTCGCTATTGTGCAGATGAAAATAACCAAGAGGAGATTCGGGAAATTCTATCTCGGCGTGAATACCTCAGCACAGAGATGGAATACATCTATTTAGGCAGTCCGGATCAATATGTGTGCGGACTCCAATCTTCTCCTCAAGAATACGCTCACCACCAATTCTTTGGCGCAGGAGTGAACCGCCCTAGCCGGACAGAGCATCTTTGGCTGATGACGCAAATGGCGCGCTGGGGAGAAATTCCGTTCCCTCGCAATTGGGTAGAAATTTTAGAGCGGGTGTGCCAGGTGGGTGTATTTAGCACAGCAGCGCGTGAGTTGGGTATGGCAGATTTGACCAGCTATACTCGGCGATCGATTGACTTGTTTGATCACGCTAATTTTAGCGCCGATGACCCGATCGCCTACCTCAATAGCCTAGAGATTAAGCACGACATTTACATGGCAGAAGTGGCAATCAACACCATCCAACGCACTGCCTAGCTAACCTCCTGGAGATGACCTAGATATCTACTCAGTCCTCAATATTTTCTATTCTTCACCTATGCAATCCTTAATAAACACAGCCACTCAAACCAACCATTTATCCACTAATCTTCAACAGAAATCTTTCCTAGAGATAGATGCCGTTGCTAAGATTTACCCAACTAAGACCGGAGGATATACCGTTCTTGAGAACGTTAGTCTGAACGTTCGAAAAGGAGAGTTTATTTGTCTAATTGGACATTCAGGCTGCGGTAAAAGCACACTCCTTAACATGGTCAGCGGATTTTCTAAACCTACTCATGGGGAAGTTAGGCTCAATGGGCAACCCATTACTCAACCAGGGCCCGATCGCATGGTGGTGTTTCAAGGCTATGCCCTATTACCGTGGCTGACGGTGTTTGAGAATGTTTATTTGGCAGTGAATCGGGTGTATACCGAAAAATCTACCGCCGAGAAAACCAAGATTGTCAAAGAACATTTGGCAATGGTGGGCTTAACTGAGGCTACCGACAAAAAGCCTCCTCAAATTTCGGGCGGGATGAAACAGCGGGTGGCGATCGCCCGTGCCCTTTCCATTCGTCCCGAAGTGCTGATTCTAGATGAACCTTTTGGCGCTTTAGACGCGATCACTAAGGAAGAACTGCAAGAGGAATTGCTGAAAATTTGGAACGATCATCGGTGTACCGTGCTGATGATTACCCACGATATTGATGAAGCTCTCTTCCTTGCCGATCGCCTGGTGATGATGACTAACGGTCCATCAGCAACCATTGGCGAAGTCATGGATATTCCCTTTCGTCGTCCGCGCGATCGTGCTCGGATTATGGAGATGCCGGAATACTACAAGTTGCGAAATCACGCGCTCGACTTCCTCTACAATCGCTTTGCTCATGACGATGTGGAGTAGCGGCGCGGTCTAGTGTGCTAACGGTAAACGGGGATGTCTTTAACTAAGATGTCCCTTTTTTTGCGCGTTTTCTAGGTGGCTGCGATCGCTCTTCAAGCAGCAGCCTGCAATGCAACAAAAGTCGTTAATTTTTTTTGAGTCTCGCTATGTCGGTGACATCATTTCGCGTGTGCAAGAAAACTACAAGATTCAGCGCTCTTTAACGAGCGAAGCACTCTCAATCTTACTCGATTTGCTGACTGTATTTATCTACCTTGGCTTGATGTTTTGGTATAGCTGGAAGATGGTACTGCTAACCTGAGAGCAACAGATCAAATGATGCCCAAAATTGCTAGAAATTAAAACAGCAGGTAGGTTTTGGTCAACGTTGCCTAATAAAAAGAGGAACCGAGGAAATTTTGATATAGCACTACGCCAATGGCTTAGGAGAAGGAGCTTAAGCCATTGTTGCTTGTACAACACTTTAGTGTCCTATAGGCGGGGTAGGAGGTTGAGAGCGATCGCCTGACGATAGAGCAGTTTTGGAACGGAGTTAAAGGTAGTGCTCAAGAGGGTAAGCTTAAGCAACGTTGATCACTAAACTCTTCGGCGTTGTGGCTTGGGTCTACTGCTGTAAGAGAGTTCTTCCACTTTTCAAAACTTCTTACAACAGAGTAAAAAAATCCTTTTTATGAACGCTAAACTACTACACTTTTCCAGCAAAATACTGCTGTTGAATTTCACAGTTCTTATGGCGATACTAACGGGAAATGTATCTCCAGCAAAAAGCATAGAAACTCCTTTAAATACAGCAGAACTAACATTAGGAAAACTCTCCGCAGCTCAACTTCAACTTTCGATTCCTTTGTCTGATGAAACCGAAGCTGTCCCAATTGAGTCAACTAAACCTCTGCCATCTCATCCCCTAGATACTCCTACAGATGCCCCGATCGCCAGTCAAATTCCTCAACTCCTGCTGCCCCCCAATCCCATCCCCACACCTCCTTTACCCAGTCAACCCCTGCCCCCGTTGCCGTCCCCCGAAGAGCTTTTACCTAATCCTGTCGCTCCAGCCACACCACCAGAAACGCCTACGGAAGTTCCGCAAACGCTTTTTGTGCAACGATTTGAAGTGGTGGGCAGTCATGTCTTTAGCCCAGAAGAATTTGCTGCTGTCACCGCTCCTTTTGCTGGACGAGAAATATCCTTCGCAGAGCTATTGCAAGCGCGTTCAGCAGTGACACAGCTTTATGTTAGTCGGGGATATGTGACTTCCGGCGCATTCATTCCGCCCCAAACGTTAGAGGGTGGAGTCGTTAAAATTGAGGTGATTGAAGGCAGCTTAGAAGACATTAATATCACAGGTGCTCGACGGCTCCAACCCAGCTATGTTCGCAGTCGAATTAGACTAGCAGCTTCTACACCGCTCAACGTGCCTCGATTGTTGGAGAGCTTGCAGCTTTTACAACTTGACCCCCTTATTGAAAGTATCTCAGCCGATCTGCAAGCGGGAACTCGTCCGGGAACCAGTTTACTTCAAGTCCAAATCGCGGAAGCAGACACTTTTAGCGTAACGCCCTCTATTGATAACGGGGGATTGCCCAGTGTCGGTAGCTTTCATCGTCAACTGGAAGTGAGACAAGCCAATCTAATCGGCTTCGGTGACGGCTTAGAAGTTAGTTACAACAACACCGATGGCAGCAACGGCATTGATGCCAGCTACACAATTCCGCTCAATCCTCGCAACGGAACTTTGCGCCTCTCCTACGGGACAACCGCCGGCAGTATTATTGATCCTGACTTTGAAGTGGTTAATATTGACTTTAACTTTCGTTACTACGAGATATCTTATCGTCAGCCTCTCTTTCAGTCTCCCTCTGAAGAATTTGCGCTGGGCATTACGGCTTCTCGGCAGGAGAATCGAGCTGAGTTTTTAGCGGAGAATCTGCCTTTTCCAGGACTGGGAGCAGATGAAAACGGACAAACGAAACTCTCTGCGCTGCGTTTTTTTCAGGAATGGACGCAGCGCAGTAGCAACCAAGTTTTAGCAGCCCGCTCGCAAGTAAATTTGGGACTAAATTTGCTAGATTCAACTATCAACGAAGGAACGCCCGATAGCCGTTTTTTATCCTGGCAAGGACAAGGACAATGGGTGCGTTTGTTAGCGCCTGATACACTGCTGTTAGTACGCGGAGATGTACAACTGGCAGATGGATCATTACTTCCCTCTGAACAATTTGGTTTAGGAGGACAAGACACAGTGCGGGGCTATCGAAAGTATACTTTCTTAACGGATAATGGAGCGCTGCTATCCACAGAGCTACGCATCCCTGTTTTACGAGTGCCGAGCGTTAAAGGAGTATTGCAAGTTATTCCTTTTGTGGATATGGGAACGGCGTGGAATAGTGCGGGGGAAGATCCAAATCCAAATAGTTTAATTGGGGCTGGGGTGGGTTTGCTGTGGCGGATGGGAGACACTTTTTCGGCACGGCTTGATTGGGGGATTCCGCTGATTCATATCGAGTCGAGCGATCGCACCTGGCAGGAAAACGGAGTGTATTTTTCGGTCAGATATACGCCGCTTTAAAACTTGTGTAACTAGACTTCTAACCATTTCCAACACCAATAAAGTTACAGTAGTAAAAATCGTTCAACGCACTTTGTCACATCTTGAATCACACCTTCTGCTAATAGAATTTGTACAAAGCGATCGCCCACTCGTTGATTAGATGGCGGCGATCGCATAAGTTCGTGACAACCCGTGTAGCACCACTTTTTTGAATCATCTGATCAATGTCATCATAATTAGTATCCGATGCAATTAGATCAAACGAGTACTGTTCTAAATAGATCTCAACCGCTTGTTGAATGGATTGGGAATGGTAGTTTGGCTGATGATCGATCGTAATGAACTAATTAATAAAAACGTAAATTTGACAAGAAACAGTGAATGAACATGAGAGGCTTTAGGACTGATACAATACGAAGCTTTGAGCTGATAAAGTAACAGACTGCCCAGGCTGCAATGCCTCCGGCGCAGAAGATCCATTACCCATCCATTTTTCTAGTGCCGAGTCTAGAATTTTTTGTCCTGCGAAGGAGTTTAGATCTGGGTCAAAGGTGACAGTGGTGGAACTAAAGTTCATGAGACAGAGAACCTGGCTATTTTCATGCCAGCGTCGCCACCAAACGATTCGTTTATCTTCATCACTGCCAGTCTGAATTGATTGGAAATCACGATGAAGTAAAGAGGGTAAGGTATTGCGAAGACGAATTAAATGTTGATGAAACAACCATAAGACTTGGTGTTTGCCTTCTTTACGCTTATCCCAATTCAGTTTACAAATTAGAAATGTATCAACCGCCTCTGGATCGGGAGGCTCGCCATCGTAGTGGAAAGCCTCAAACTCTTGTTTACGCCCTTGTCGAACCGCTTGAATCAGCTCAGGGTCGGAATGGCTCACAAAGTAAGTAAAAGGCGCTTCCTCGGCATATTCTTCGCCCATAAACAACATTGGGATAAAAGGCGATAATATAACCGCTCCCGCCGCCAGTTTCAAAGCTTCAAAAGAAATGAGCTGAGACAAGCGATCGCCTTTTAACTAGTTGCCGATTTGATCATGGTTTTGGACGCAAACGACAAACTGAGTGGGATTACAGCCTTTAGGCGTTCTACCGTGAAAGCGATGGCGATGAGGCGCATATTGCCAGTCGTAGACAAAAGCTTGCTGAAAGGCTTTAGCCAACTGTTGACACTGACCAAAATCTTGATAGTAGCCAATGCGATCGCCTGTAAGCAGAGTATGAAGAGCATGGTGGAAATCATCGCTCCACTGAGCATCTAGACCATAGCCCCCAATATCGCTTGAACGGATAAGTTTAGGATCGTTGAGGTCGCTTTCTGCAATTAAATATAACTTCCGACCCAGTTCCGATGAGAGTTCCGTCACTTGTTCTGAGAGTTCTTCCAAAACATGGAATGCTCCTACGTCATAAATTGCTTGAACGGCATCCAAACGCAGTGCATCAACATGATAAGTTCGCATCCAGTAGAGTGCATTTTGAATGAAGAAGTTGCGGACATTGGCACTGTGCCGATGGTCAAAGTTGAGCGCACTGCCCCAAGGTGTTCGGTAAGCTTCGGTGTAATAAGGTCCGTATTGCTGAACATAACTTCCTTCAGGACCAAAGTGATTATAGACAACATCTAAAATCACAGAAATTCTTTCTTTATGACAGGCATCAACCAACTGTTTCAAACTTGCAGGTTCCCCATAAGAATTTTGAACTCCATAGAGGTAAGCTCCGTCGTAGCCCCAGTTCCGATAGTCATGTTCATGACCTTGCTCTTGACGAGGATGACTGCCTGCAAACTGCGCGATCGGCATGAGTTCGATCGCCGTAATTCCTAGTTCGCGTAGGTCTTTTAAGCGAGGAACAATGGCATCGAAAGTACCTTCAGGGGTAAAGGTGCCAACATGGAGTTCATAGACAACCAGTGATTCAAGGGGTACGCCCTGCCAATGTTGATCGGTCCACTCAAATTGATGATCAATGACTTGGGAAGGACCATGCACACCCGCTGGCTGAAAGTGGGATGCGGGGTCGGGTCTACTTTCCCCCCCATTAAGTTGATAGAAATAGCGAGTTCCGGGTTCAATCTCGGAAGCGATCGCTTGCCAGTAACCGTCATCTTGCTGTTCCATCGATATGAAGCGATCGTTTTGAGAAACTAACTGCACGGCTGCAAAATCTAATTTAGGTCCCCAGACGGTAAATTCACACTGATTATTGCCCAAATATTTAGCGCCAACTTGCATGGTAAATGATCTCCTAATCAATGAATAAGCTAACAAGGGTCAAGGGTAATTATCAGTATTAATTAGTTTCAGCATTAAAGAGTTAACAAATTGCGACTAGAGCGATCGCCTAAACTAACAGGCGTAGAACAACCATCGCTAAATTAAAGAATAATACCGATTCTAGTCGTCCTATTTATCTCTCTAGAGACAGAAGGCATCGTCTAATTCCGCCCCTTGTCTGAATTCATTAGGATTGCGGATCGCAAAACAGACCAGAGTTAGATACCTTTTATCCTGTTGCTGTGCTAAATTGCGATCGCATTTTCAATCAATCGGAATAGACATTCATGGAAATTAGCAGACGGGACTTGCTGAAAACAACTGTGACTTCGGGGTTGGTTGCCGCAGGGCTGGTAGGCTCAGAAGGATTTTTGAAACCCCTGCTGGCTCAAGATGACCCCGCTCAAATGTTAGCTCAATCTCAATCTGCTCCAGCCCCAGCCCAAAGTGGAGAGATGATGTATCGCACGTTGGGGCGCACTGGAGAACGAGTTTCTGTGGTGGGCTTGGGGGGTTTCCATATTGGCAAAATTAAAGAGGAGCAGGAAAGCATCAAGCTGATCCGCACGGCGATCGATCGCGGTATTAACTTTATGGATAACTCCTGGGACTATCAAAACGGACGCAGTGAACGCTGGATGGGAAACGCGCTCAAAGACGGTTATCGGCAAAAGGTTTTTCTAATGACAAAGCTTGACGGTCGCACTAAAGGAGCGGCGATGATGCAAATTGACGAGTCTTTGAAGGCATTGCAGACTGATTATATCGATCTACTGCAACACCATGAAATCCTACGCTATGAAGATCCCGATCGCGTCTTTGCTCCGGGAGGCGCAATGGAAGCGGTAGTCGAGGCACAAAAGGCAGGCAAAGTTCGATATATCGGGTTTACAGGGCACAAAAATCCATCAGTTCACCTGCAAATGTTAGAGGTTGCGGCTCAAAACAGTTTCCGGTTTGATACCGTGCAAATGCCGCTAAATGTCATGGATGCTCATTTCAGAAGTTTTGAGAAGCAAGTATTACCTATGCTGGTGAAAAATAATATAGGAGTGCTGGGGATGAAATCAATGGGCGATCCTTACATTCTTAGAAGCAACACCGTTACCCCGATCGAATGCCTCCATTACTCGATGAATTTGCCTACTTCAACTGTCATTACAGGCATTGATAGTATGGAAATCTTAGACCAGGCATTTGAGGCAGTGCAGACTTTTAAACCGATGACTCAAGCCCAAGTAACAGTACTCCTCGATCGCACTCGTGCAGCGGCTGTAAAAGGTAGTTACGAACTCTACAAAACAACCAGCCAGTTTGATACTACAGCGCAGAATCCCGCCTTGCTGGGATAACACAAAGGACAAGTTAAACGCCGTCGCCGTCATTAACAAGGGGCTTAAGCCTCTATTCCCGATTGGGACAAGGGGCTTAAGCCCCTTGTCCCAATCGGGAA
>JBBRCV010000111.1:0-17875 GCA_038204505.1 Elainellales cyanobacterium | reverse complement strand
AGTTCTACCCCTAGCTCTTGCATCAGCGCGATGAAGTTGTAAAACACAGTGGGAAATTCGAGTACTCCACCTTCCAAAATTTCATCGCAATCGGCTTGGTTCGGTTTCACGTTTTTGTTGAGTGTCCGAATGTGTCCTCCTAGCATAGGCTGTCGCTCAAACACGGTGACATGATGCCCCTCTTTATCAAGCAGATAGGCTGTAGCCATACCGCTAGCTCCACCACCAATAACAGCGATTCTCATAGTTGACCTCTAAGTTTATAGACTGGATAATGCGCGATCGCCTGTTTAGCCGCCGCCTAAAATCACGTCGCCCGACAATCGTTGGTAGAGCAGTGCCCCCGTCCAAAATGTGGGAGCAAAACCCGGATAGCCTGATGAGGCATTGCAGAAATAGAACTGGTTGAGTGAGGTTTCGTGATTCAGTCGCCCTAGACCCATGTTGCGCGGGGTCAGAATGGAGCCGTAGGAATTCCCATTAGGACACCAGCAAAAGCGTTCATTGGTAGTTGGGCTGCCCGTGATATGAAAGACCATGTGCTTCCTAAAAGCTGGCACATAGTGTTTTTCTACGACATCCAGGATAGAGTCCAAGATTTCTTGCTTTTTCTGGTTGTAAGCTTTGCGATCGCGCTCCCGCAGTTGCTTAAAGTAGTCGTAATTGGCAACGGTAAGAAATTCAACAATCTGACAGTCTTCGGGGCAGTCCCGACTCGCTTCTGTGAGTAAAGTAGGCGTTGTAATGGCAAAACTAGGATTAGAAAAGTCATGGCGATCGTACATCTGTGCGAAGGCTTCATTGAGATCCTGATGCCCGGTATGCGAGACATTCCACTTACCAAATCCATACTCTCGGAGATCGAGATCTTTAATGACGCAATACGCCATGAAGTTAGATGCCGAATATTCATAGTTGAGTTTTCGGCGTACAGTTTTGGAGAACTTTTCCTCACCAATCATTTTGGCGGCTCTTTTAGGATCAAGGTTGCAAATCACTGTCTCACCTGTAAACTCGTGGGTTAAATGGGTGGTCAGATCCATCGCTTGAACGCCCGTAACCGTTTTACCTGTAACTCTAAAATTCGTAACCTCATGGTCGAGCAATATCTGCCCTCCGTGTGATTCGATGACCTTGACCAACGAATTAATCACCTGCTCAAAATGCTGGGTTGGGTAAAATGCGCCTGCTTGATAGCCTCGGAACAATGCAACCCAGGCGTAAAATGAGAGTTGATTTGGGGGCAGCAAAAAATCAAGCCATTGCAGAGCTAATAGGGTTTGGGCAGCTTGAGGTAACTGGAACTTATCAAAAACATCCTGAAGGGTGCTGTTGAGGTTTTGAACGGTACAGAATACCTCGTTCGGATGTTTCAGCAGTTCAGTCGGTTTGACTGGCGGAGCAAGTATTTTCAAGCCTGCGCCAGTCTTTTCCACTTCATTAACGAATTGGCGAAAGCGATCGCCATGTGCCGGAAATAGAGCAGACAATCGCTGGATTAGCTCTTCTGGCTCCGAGGGAATATCCAACGCGTGCTCTGGCATTCGCATATGGTCAAAGCCATTGGGGTCATACCGCTCAAAGGTCACTTCCTGATCCAAGCCCAGTTTTTTGAGCACCCGATTCACTGTTTGCCCTTCACCGCAGTCCCAGACATAGTGAAATTGAGCGTTAAACGTATACTTTTTAGCCATCGTAAACGTATGCCCAAAGCCCCCCGGATGCTCATGGGCTTCGAGGATTTGCACAGTCTTACCAGAGTTCGCCATCAAAGCCCCAAAGACCAATGCTGATAAGCCACTGCCGACAATCAGATAATCTGGTTTCATAAGAAAGTCCTCGAACAATAAACATCTCGAACCCATTACTTCCAGCTAACTAGCAGGGTAGCCAGCCTGGGCGATCGCTGCCTTAATCGCTGCTTCAGAAGCTTGGGTTTCCACTAATACAGTCTTAGTTTTTGGATCGCCCTGAACGAGAGCGTTAACATCGACTGTTCTAACTGCTTTAGTGATGTTGTTTACGCAACCACCACAGCTCATGTCGGGAACTTTTAATTGAAGTTTCATGGTGTAAAGTCCTTATTTTTATATGGCTTACTTAGGAAAAATATTTTGGATAATCAGCAACGCTCTTCTTTACTCTTTAACCTGTTTTACTTTCCTGCTAGAACAGTAATCTGCACAATCAATTGCTTGTTCGGTCAGTACGGTGATTGGATGAAGAGCGCACCTAAGATAGGGATTACCACCAAAATATCGACATTGATGACACGGAACTTGATAACGCGGTTTGAAACTAAGTGAATGCTTTTTCCACTTGAGAATGTAAGCATAAACTGGAGCAACGATCGCTGAGAATATCACAAAGCTAATGATCATTAGGAAAGCTGCATTTAGCATAGGGAAATTCTCAGTTCCTCGCTGGGTTGAAGGAAGTGAATTAGACGGTTGAATGGCGATCGATTTTGTTTCCATTTGCATTACTTCCAGAACATAGAATCTCCTTTCAGAGTGATACGCTCCAACTTCGAGATTTATTGGAGCTGCGACTTATCCTGCTTCGCTTTTCGTTAGAGCTGCCTGAAGTTTTGTCTCATCTTCGTGAGATAACGAAGTTTGTAGGACTTTTCCCTCAAATTTGCTCAAATCTTCTAAAACCTTGTCAGGTGTAGACTTTCTCACCAAGACAAAAATGGCAGAGGTTCCAGGTTCGATCGTGTTTCCGAGTTCTCGAATGAAGTTGTCATCAATGCCGACATCCGTTAATACACCGGAAAGAGCACCTACTGCTGCACCAAAAATTGCTAGCATGGGGTGAAGGAAGATCAAGCCGATTAACAGTCCCCAGAAGCCACCACTTAATGCGCCAGAAGCAACAAGTTCTTGACTTTGCCTAACCCTGACTTTGCCGTCTTTATTTCTAACCACGATCGCGGCATCTTCTAGATCAATCAGATATTCCCGCTCTAGTTTTCTGAGATCAAGCAGTACTTCCTCTGCCTTAAATTCATTTGGAAAGCCAATCACAATTAGATCACTCATTCTTTTTTCCTCCAAGTTAATTTGAATAGTCGAAATAGATGCTTTCGTCATGTCTGGACTCGGTAGTTCCTCATCATGCCAGCGTCTTCGTGCTCCAAGGTATGGCAGTGGTATGAAAATAAGCCGCTGTATTTCTCAAATTTCATGAGCAGTTTCACTCGCTCACCTGGCATAACCATGACAGTATCCTTAAAGCCCTCGTCTACATAGCCATCCTTGACCGTTTGCCATCCTGCGGCAAGTTCTGGTAGTACTTCCCGGCTAATGACTTGAAACCGCACGCCGTGTAGATGGATCGGGTGTGCCATGCCTTTCGCATCCATCACGGCTCCGGGGTTGAGTTTGTTGATAATCTCCCACTGTTCAATAGAATTTAGCTTTACGGTTTCTTGCGGTGTTGCCGTGTTCATTTCAAAAAGCTGCCCATTGATCACCCATTTCATGTTTTTGAGAGCAAGCTCAATAGGACGCGGTTGGGTAGCATTAACGGCATCTTCTGGACGCAATAGTGGTAGGGCTGCTAGTTGACTAGGGAGTCGCAGGGCTTCGTTCTCTTCCCGCTCAATTTTGACGTTGAATAACATCATTGCTGAACCTAGTTCTGGAGCATTGCCAGAACCCATCATGCCGCCCATATTGCTACCTCCTGCATTCTCTCCACCTAGTCCTGGAGCATTGCCAGAACCCATCATGCCGCCCATATTGCTACCTCCTACATTCTCTGCTCCTGAAAAAGCCAAACTGTTCAGAGATACTTCTGTGCCAACTTTCAACTTGCTGAAGTCTGCCCAAATATCAATCCGCTCACCCGGAGCCAACATGACATATTTTCGTTCGGTGGGCTGAGCCAGTAAACTACCATCGGTGCCAATAATGGTCAGTGGATCGCTATTACTCCACGCAAGCTTGTAGATACGCGCATTAGAACCGTTCAGGATGCGCAGGCGGTAAACTCGTGTTGCAGCAGAAAGGGTGAAGTTGGGCTTGCCGTTCACAAATACGCTTTGCCCCAAAAAGCCCATCATTCTGCTCATATCGCCCATCATGCCGTTGCTGGATTGACCTGAGTTATCCTGCTGCATCCTGCCCATGTTACTGTCACGGGGAGTACCTATTTTGCTGCCGAGATAGAGGAGTTGACTATCGTCATCCAAGGTGCGGTCTTGCAGCACAATTGGCACATCATGAGCCCCTGTGGGTAAATTAAGGGCTTCTTCTTCTGGATCTGTGACGATCAATAGACCCGCCAAGCCAGCATAGGCTTGCTGTCCTGTAAGCTGGTCTGGATGAGGATGAAACCAGTTCAGACCTGCCCGATTAATAACCTCAAATTCATAGACATAGGTTTGTCCAGGTTGAATTGCAAAGCGAGGATGTCCATCCATCTCCTCTGGCAAAATCAATCCATGCCAATGCACAATACTAGCTTGTCCTTGAGGAAGATTATTTTGGAAGTTGACCCGTACACGCTGACCTTTGCGAACGCGAATAATAGGACCTAAATAGCTATCGGGAATGGTTTGTAAGCTATTTGGATCGCCTTTGACCAGGGTTGCGGCGTAAGACCAAACTTGGGTCTTTTGTCCCGGTAGGATTGAAACCGTTGTTGGTGCAGCCTTTAGGTTAATTTCAATATCGGGAATGAATTGCGTATTCCGACCACGGGCTATAGTGTTCTTCTGAGGTATTTCTGTAGTGGAAGATTGAGTCGAACAACTGGATAACAGGCTGTGAATTCCGCTTCCAATAACAAGTCCGCTTACCAAGCTAGTCCCTCGAAGAAAGTCTCGGCGGGTTAGGGGCTGTTGGTGAGTAGTTTTGATGGGCATATCGCTCTCATTTATAAATACGTCAGTTATGAAAATGAACGTTTAGCTTTGCTTGAAAAAATTTGCACAGAAATAATCACAGTTTCTAGTTCCAGAAAAAAGCATGAATACCACTATTTTCTATCTCAGCGAAAGCTTATTGTAAAGACGAGCCACGAAAGCTGCGTATAAACCTGTACCTGTAGACCAGACGAGAAGACCTACGATAAAGCTTCCCCAGTTAACGCTTCGGATCATGCCAGATAGATTAGTGTGAAGAACGTAGCTAAAGAATGCCATTGTTGCTTGAGGTGCCACTGTTAAAAACAGAACACAAATCACATAAGCAATGCCTGAAGCGATCGCTGTGGCAAGAAATAGCGATCGTACACTTAATCTTAGGACTGAATGATTACGTACACGATTTTCTTCACTATGGCGAATACTATAGGTCATGATGAGACTCCTGTGAATGAGATAGTTTTCTTTGGGTGTTGCGACGACTCCACGGCAGAAATGCAGGGGTCACTGCTGCATAATGGGCATACTCCTCACCAAATTCTGCTAAGGCATCTTGTTCTTCTTGGTGTGCTAACCGGATATACATTGTGACCAAGATAGGGAACATCAGCAATGTCAAGAGAGTGGGCCATTGCAGTAAAAAGCCAAACATAATAACAATGAAGCCGACATACTGTGGATGGCGCATTGTTGCGTAGGGACCTGAAACCGCCAGCGTATGACTTCGTTGAGCTTTGTAGAGTACTTCCCAAGCTCTGCCTAAATACATTAGTCCACCAACAACTAGGATATTACTCAGAAGGTGAATTGGATTCCAATGAGGATTACCCCTCCACCCCAGCAATGTCCACCAAAGATGACCAGAATCATGGGAAAAAATGTTCAGTCCTGGATAACGGGTTTGCAGCCAGCCTGAGAATAGGTAAAGCGTTAAGGGAAACCCATACATCTCTGCGAACAGTGCCACAATGAACGACGAGAATGCCCCAAGCGATCGCCAATCCCTAAAGTTACGCGGCTTGGTAAAACTAAAGGCAAAGATGATAAAGATCAGAGAGTTGATAATCGCCAAACCCCATAGCCCGTAGGCAGGAACATTACTCATGTCCTTCATGGCTCGATCTCCTTGGAGTAGATTGATTGATTGAGTCCGATTGAGGGTCTTTAGCGAGAGGTTGGCTATTGCCGCCGTTACCGCCTCCATGTCCTCCATGTCCCTCGTGCATAAATACGTGCATGAATAGATGTATCAATACAAAGATAAATAGCCAAGAGTACGGTAATAAGCCTGCTAAATGTGCTCGATGCTCTGTAATCAGGAAGTACACAATAATCCCGATTGAGGCATACAGCAATAACTTAATCGGCAAGCTGAGGCGAGTTTGCTGACGATTTGACTGGGGCTGATTCGATGAACCATGTTGATGCATAAAGACCTCCTTATAACTGTAACGACTCATAACTCATTCAGAGAGCCAACGCCAACACTGAATCCGCGATCGCAGACTTCAGCTTCAGAAGAGATCTGAATTAATAGCAATTATTAAGCTGTATTGCCTGAGTTGACGTTAAACTCCCAATTCTTGTTTGAGTTGAGTCGTCCAGGCTTTAATGCGTTGATCGGTTAGATCAGACTGATTATCTTCATCCAGGGCTAACCCTACAAACTTGCCATTTTTAACGGCTTTAGATTCAGTGAAGTGGTAGCCATCAACAGACCAGCGCCCCACCGTTTTGCCACCTAAGCTAGAGATCTTTTCCTCCAAAATGCCCAGCGCATCCTGGAAATTATAGGCATAGTTCATCTGATCGCCAGGCGCAAAATAAGCCACGGTTTTGCCGCTAAAGTTAACTTCGTCTAATTTGTCGTACAGATCTTCCCAGTCACTTTGCAGTTCTCCTGTATTCCAAGTGGGGCAGCCAATTATAAGCGTTTCATATCCTTCAAAGTCACTCATTTCTGCCTTGGAGACATCGTAAAGTGTTACAACGCTTTCTCCGCCTAATGCCTCCTGAATATCCTCGGCAATAGTTTGCGTATTGCCCGTTTGAGTGCCGAAAAATAGACCGATTCTAGCCATACTGTCTCCTAATAACTTGAGTTGTCATGGCTTTAAACTCTTACAGAATTAACCTAATGAAGAGCAGATTGTTATGCCCTTCACATTGGTTGAGGGATAGTAGAGTTCCTCTATGTATCAAGCTACGCTCAGACTATGAGAAAGTTATGAGTAATTCAAAGCTTTGTGGGTTTGAAAAGTTTTAGCGATTAGCACTCAATTTCATACTGATTTTATTATTCTCCACTATTATTCCAGAAAGGAAGACTCTGACTACCTGACACCGCAGCCTGCAAAGAAGTTAGCTCTATGAAAATTTTGGTGGTAGAAGATGATGAAGCAAATGCCGACATGCTTACTTATATGCTTTCTATCCAAAATTACGCGGTTGAAGTTACTAACGATGGAGAGGCAGCTTGGGAATTAATTATGGTTTATGACTATGATTTACTCCTGATAGATATTACGCTCCCTCATCTAGACGGAATAAGTCTCTGTCATAGAGTCAGAGCGCATGGCTATCAAGTGCCAATTATGCTGGTTACTGGGCGAAGCAGTAGCCACGACCAGGCGATCGGGCTGGATGCAGGTGCTGATGCATATATGGTAAAACCGCTTGATCATGAGGTGTTGATTGCTCGAATTCGAGCGTTGCTGCGTCGCGGAGGAACGGCTTTTCAGTCTGTACTGGAGTGGGGTAGTTTGGGGCTTGATCCGACAACTCGTGAAGTTACTTACGCAGGGCAATTTCTATCCTTAAGTCCTAAGGAGTTTTCGATATTAGAGTTTTTTTTACGGAATGGTCGTCGAGTCTTCACCTACAGTGTGATTTTGGATCAACTCTGGGCGTATGAGGAGACTCCCAGCGAAGATGCCGTGAGAACTCACATCAAGGGACTACGACAGAAGTTTAGGGGAGTCGGTGCTCCCACAGATTTGATTGAAACGGTTTATGGACTGGGTTATCGGCTCAAACCCTTGGAAGCGATCGCCAATGAAACCAGCACGGATCAACCCACGTCTCATGAAGCGACTCAGCCGATTCAACAACAAACCCCCAGTGCTTTGTCCGAAGTTTGGGATCGCTTCAAAACTAGCGTTGATGAACAGGTCAGAATTTTAGAGCGGACAAGTGCCGCTTTGATGCAACAGATGCTGAGTCCAGATCTTCAGCAACAGGCATCTCAGGGAGATCCCACCCTATCAGGCTCTCGACTCGCTGAAAAAATTGAACAACTGTTACGAGTCAACGAGTCCTTGAAATCGGAGCAAACGCTCTGCCTTTGTGAACTAATGACTGCTTTACATCAAGAAACCGATCGCGCATCGATCGACTTGACCATAGAACAGAGCGAGCAGGAAGAGTCTCTGTTTACCAATGAGCGTCCTTTGCTATTGATTATTGACCCTGATCGCCAACTGGCGGAACAGTTGAGGCATGAAGCCGCAAACTGGGGCTTTCGGAGCGCGATCGCGACGACCCTTGCCGAAGCCGAAACAAACATTGAGCAGGATGCACCTACTGTTGTGCTACTTGATCCCGATATTACTCATCCCACAACAGAGAGTTTAAGACTGCTGGCAAAGCTGAGTCATCAAATGCCTGCTGTGCCAGTCCTTGTTCTAACCAGTCACGATCGATTAACCGATCGACTAGAAGTAGCCCAACTCGGTGGACATAGTTTTCTACATAAACCCTTGCCCCCCGATCAAGTCTTGAAAGCCGTCACTCAGGCAGCACAACAAGCGGAGGCAGCTAAGCAACGGGTGATGATCGTCGATGATGATCTCCAGATCCTCACAACTCTGAAGGGGTTTCTAGAACCCTGGGGATTGAACGTGACAGCGCTGGATGATCCTCAACAATTTTGGGAAACGCTGGAATCTTGTTCACCGGATCTGCTAATTCTAGATGTGAGAATGGCAAGCTTTAGCGGTATTGAGCTTTGCCAGATTGTCCGCAATGATTCGCGCTGGGGTCGCTTGCCAATCATTCTCTTGACAGATCATACTGATGCCACGCTCGTCAATCAAGTGTTTTCAGTAGGTGCAGATGACTTTGTAAGCAAGCCGATCGTGGGTTCAGAGTTAGTCAGTCGCGTCGTCAATCGACTGGAGCGGATCAAACTTCTTCAGAATGCTGCTGAGACTGATCATTTGACCAAACTCTCTAACCGCCATAAGTCAACCCAAGACTTAAATAACTACCTTCAACTTGCAAATCAACAGGATCAGCCGCTCTGTCTGGCAGTTTTAGATTTAGACAACCTCAAAGAGATTAACGATCGCCACGGGTACAACACTGGCGACCTGGTGATGCGTCAGTGGGGACAGTTGCTCCGGCAGACTTTTAGGCAAAATGCAGTCGTTGCTCGCTGGGAAAGCGATGAATTTGTGGTTGCCTTATTTGGCACGACCAAACTAGATGGTATTCAAAGGCTGACTCAATTATTAGCAATGCTCCACCACAGACAATTTGTTGCCCCTGATCAGACTCAATTTCGGATCACATTTAGCACTGGCATTGCTCAATATCCAGAAGATGGAATGGATTTGCATTCTCTTTATCAAGCCGCATCAGAGGCTTTACATCAATCTAAAGTTGCTGGGTGTGCCTGTATCTTTTCTGCGGGAGGCTCCAGGACTACTCCTAAACCAACGAAGTCTTAATTCGTTATATCAATCATTAATTCGCGCTAAGAATTTAGATTCTGAAAAAGGCTGAACACAACGAAACCGGATAATTCTATGTTCAGCCTCAATTTTTATAGATCTTGATCACCTTGTTTTAACGCATTGTAAAAAACTCTTCCCCTAATGAAGGATGAACTCCGATCGCTTGATCAAAATGTTTTTTGGTTACTCCTGCTTTCATCGCTGGCGCAATCATTTGGATAATCTCACTCGCATATTCACCTACCATGTGAGCGCCTAAAATTCGGTCAGACTGCTGATCCACTACAAATTTGAGGAATGCTTCCTGCTGCGACTCTCCCATTAGATTAAACAAAGGTTGAAACGTTTTGCGGTAGCATTGAACCGCAGTTCCAAACTCTCGGCGTGCCTGCATTTCGGTTAGCCCAATCGTGGCAGCTTCGGGTTTTGCCGAAACAACTGCGGGGATGTTCTCGTAGCTCACGGTACAAGGTTGCTCGCCAAACTCGCTATCGGCAAACGCCCGCCCTGACGCGATCGCAACCGGAGTCCAGTGCGGACGAAGGGTACAGTCCCCAACAGCAAAAATATTTGCCTGCGATGTGCGGCTGTATTCATCAACTGTAATTGCGCCTTGAGCAACGTCAATATTTGCCTGCTCTAAATTCAGTTCACTCAAATTAGGAGTACGATCCTCAATCCAAACAACAGTCGTTGCGGAAATTTCATTGACAGCATCGCTAGAGACAATAATCTTGATACACGACTGTTCACGCTCAAGTCTTTGCACTTGCGATTGACAAAGAATTTGAACACCAAGTTGTGAAAGTTCGGTTCGAATTGTCGAGCGCAAGTCATCATCGTAACCTGGAAGAATCTGCTCTTCTGGCGTAATCAGCGTGACTCTGGGAATTAGAGCGTTCATGATGCCTGCTGCTTTCACGGCGATGTGATTGCCACCCACGATCGCCAGATGATAGGGTCGATCCTTGAGTTCTAACAGTTCACGAGTCGTAACCGAATATTCAATTCCAGGAAGATTTGGCTTAACCGCTTTTCCGCCTACCGCAATGAGAATTTTGCCTGCCGTGACCTGGCGACCGCCAATTTCTAAGGTATGAGCATTCAAAAACCGAGCTTGTCCATATATCAGTTCCACCTTTGCTTTTTGCAGATGCTCAATATGAACCTGACTGAGATGCTTAATGTGTTGATCCTTGGCTTTCATAAACTGAGACCAATCAAACTGGCATGAGATACTGCCCCATCCATACTCATCTGCGTTTTGGAAAAACTGCAAAAAGCTGGCTGCATAAGTCATCAGTTTTTCAGGAATACAGCCGTGAATGACACAAGTCCCACCGACTTGATCGCGCTCAACAATCGCAACTTTAGCGCCATAACTGGCAGATCGCTCCGATGCAGCTAAACCGCCTGGACCTGCTCCAATCACAATCAAGTCATAGTCAAAAGCCATAGTCTTAAGTCAATCCGTTACAAAAGAAACGATCACTGCTTATATCCTTAGCTTTCAGCATAAATATAAAACCAGAATGAAATTAGTCTATGCCGACCGAATGAGATTAGAAAGTTTGACGTAATTAACTCGGCTTGTTCTGAAAATGAAAACAGAGTTTCCAGGCTATTCAAGTAACGTGTCTAGACGCAAGTGGGTGTCAGACTAACGGAACCTTAATTCATCACTACAGTTCTAAACCTCGAACTTTTCTTACCTCCTCATAAGTTCCTCAGATTGTTTTCTTACTGTCAAAGTGGGTAGGCGAGGTCGTAGCAATCTATCGCCTTCATGCAAGTGAAATGACCAGACGCACGACTAATGGAGTCAGCAGCCTGTGAAAATCGAAAATTTTGGACAAACTTACTCACGAGGGCTGATTTTAATTCTGCGATCGCTTGTTACTCAATAGTCTGTACAGCGACATCAATATGCCTAACTCGCTAAGCATCTTGTTTTATAGAAGCTTAACACTCTCTAAAATTTCGTCCTAAATTTATTATCTGTAAATTTGACAGTCAGGGTACCCCCATAAACCAGGAGGATTCATTTGTGAACCACGATCACCATAACCATCAGAAAACGCAACCCAAACCAGAAAACGTTGGGCACAACGAACACGGAAAGCAAGTTAAAAAGAATCCGCCTGACTCTGACCGACACCGTAACCATAAGGGTCAAGGCGAACAACCCAGTCATGATCAACATGCAGGTCACGATAAACATGCTGGACACAGCCCAGAGATTTTCAAACGACGCTTCTTTGTTTGTCTCCTGTTAACGCTGCCTATCCTCTATTTTTCACCAATATTTCAGACTTGGCTTAATTATCAAGCTATTCAATTTCCAGGCGCGAAGTGGGTTATTCCCATTTTTGCAACGATTATTTATTTCTATGGTGGCTGGGTTTTTCTGAAGGGAGCCTACTACGAACTCCGCAGTAAAATTGGCATGATGACTCTGGTTGCTCTAGCCATCACCGTGGCGTTTGTCTATAGTGTGGCAGTGACTTTCGGCTTGAAGGGAGACTCTTTCTACTGGGAACTGGCAACTTTAGTCGATATCATGCTGCTCGGTCACTGGATGGAAATGGCTTCTGTGTTAGGAGCCAGCAATGCGCTAGGAGAACTTGCGAAATTAGTGCCTTCTGTCGCTCATAAGCAGGCGAATGGGCGAAGCGAAGATGTCCAAGTGAGTACGTTAGTTGAGGGCGATCTCATTCTGATTCGTCCGGGCGAACAAGTCCCAATTGATGGTGAAATCGTAGACGGTACTTCTAATGTCAATGAATCTTTTCTGACGGGAGAGTCGCGCCCGGTGGTCAAAAAAGCCCCTGATGAAGCGATCGCTGGAGCGGTCAATGGAGAAGGTGCGCTGACAGTCAAGGTCACACGTACTGGCGATCAAACAACCTTAAGCCAGATTATGCGTATGGTTAAGGAAGCGCAGAACTCTAAAAGTAAATTTCAATCACTCGCCGATCGACTTGCCTATTGGCTCACGTTCATCGCGATCGGGATCGCTACACTAGCCTTCGTCATTTGGCTATCGATTAAACCCGATGATCTAACCTTTGCAGTGAGTCGGGCGGTGACTGTATTGGTGATTGCTTGTCCTCATGCGTTAGGGTTAGCAGTCCCCTTAGTGCTAGTCAATGCTACGGCAATGTCTGCTAAAAATGGCATTCTGGTGCGAAACCGAGAAGCGTTTGAACGAGCCAGAAGTATTAAAACAATGGCTATGGATAAAACGGGAACATTGACGACAGGACACTTTGGCGTACAACGAATTTATACGGATAGCATCGATGAGTTAAAAGCGTTGGGCATTTCTGCTTCTCTAGAATCTTTATCAGAACACCCGCTGGGACAATCGATCGTGGAAGAAGCCAGCAATCGCAAACTCCAGCTTTCCAAAGCCAGTGACTTCAAAGCAGTTCCCGGTCAGGGTGTTGAAGGCGTAGTAGACGGTCAGCGTTATCGGGTCGGCAGACCAGAATGGGTTAAGGAGTTGAAATTGCAGTTTCCTCCAGCATTGGCAAAGGGACTACAAGAACGTGAATCTCGCGGTGAAAGCGCGATCGTTTTGATGGACGACCAGCAAGTTCTCGCCCTATTCGGCTTAGCAGACCAAGTGCGACCATCGGCACGAGAAGCGGTTGTAAAATTACAGAAAATGGATGTGCAGGTAGTGATGATTACGGGCGATGCTGAAGCAGTTGCCAAGGCTGTTGCTGGGGATTTGCAGATCGATCGCTACTACGCTCGTGTCCTACCACAAGATAAAGCTGCGCTGATTCATCGGCTCAAAGCTGAGAAGCCAACCGCCTTTGTGGGCGATGGCATCAATGATGCACCAGCTCTAAGCGAGTCGGATTTAGGACTAGCGATCGGGGCTGGAACCAATGTCGCGATCGAGTCTGCTGATTTAATCTTAATTAAAAGCGATCCGCTTGATGCTACCTATGCGCTTAAACTTGCGAAAGCGACCTACAATAAAATGACTCAGAACTTGTTATGGGCAGCTGGCTACAACATCATCGCAATTCCCTTGGCGGCAGGAGTTGGCTACTCATTCGGAATTCTATTGACACCAGCAATAGGGGCAATATTGATGAGCGTTTCGACAGTCGTTGTTTCAATTAATGCAATGTTATTACGTCGTGTTCGTTTGAGTGATTAGGTGAATCAGAACAATCCTCAGCGAGAGTCTGTCTGAGAAGTAATCTAGATCACTCACATTCGGTCTTAACCAATTAATTAATGAGTCTAAAGACCTGATTCTCTCATCGGGGTTAAGTATCTGTTAGGTGGTTATAGGGACGTCTCCTTGTATTTTCTGAGGCATAATAAGTAGCAAGAATGCTCGACGAATCGATGCGTTCTTGTTACTTATTATGCAAGGTTGCAGTATAGATGACTGATTTACTGAATATCGTTCGTCAATATAAACAAGATTCTGAATCTGTCTACAACACTTGGTTTATCAACAATGAGGATCGGTTGAAAGCATTTCGATCGATTCGTCGCGGTGTACTGAACGTAGTTCAAGAGATTAAAGCTGGAAGTTTCGGTAACGACTTTAAAGGATCATCGTTGGAGTTTGTGCTGACCTGTATCACTGAGCAAAAGCAAGTTTTCGAGGGTGCAGCGCATCCTTTTTACTGGAAACCCAAGCTTCGCATTCCCGATATTTATGAAACTGAAACAAACAAAGTTGCCTTCGGTCAATTTTTAGAAAGTTGTTTGAACGCAACCAAAGAAGAGCAACTTATCAAAGAAATTATCAAATTATCCTCAAAAAATATTAAGGGTTTAGGTCCTTCGGTTGCCAACATTCTTTACTTCCTACATCCAACAATCATTCCGCCATTTAATACAGCTATCGTCAATGGATTTAATCTATTATTTAACGAGAAACAGAAACTGGGTTCTTGGGAAAGTTATTTGAAAATGCGAGAAGTGATTCTGCAAGTCAATGCTCAATACCGAAATGAGTTATCTAGCGATTTGGGTGCGATCGCAGGATTATTATTTGAGATTGGTGCGAACAAACTTCTTATTGAAGGGGCTTCAGAGTTAGATGAAACCCAAAAAAGTAAAGTTGAAAAATTACTCAAGAAACGACACATAGAAGTTTTATCAGAGCAGCAAGAAGAAGATTTACACACAGAAATGCAGTACCATTTAGTCAAAATTGGTCGTGCTTTAGGATATGACGCTGTAGTTGCAACCAACGATCGTTCTAAAGCCTATCGGGATAATAAGCTCTCGTTTCTGTGCATTCCCTGTTTACCAAAAATGGAAGCTGCTCAAGACACATTTAACACCATTAGCTTGATTGATGTATTGTGGTTAGAAAAAGGAACGAACCGAGTAATTAGTGCATTTGAAGTTGAAAAAAGCACCTCGATTTACTCTGGAATTTTGAGATTGAGTGATCTTGCTGTCTCGTTCCCGCATGACTTGAGAACGCTCTTTTTGGTGGCTCCTAATCAACGTGAAAGAGAAGTCATCCTTCAGCTTAAGCGCCCGTCAATCAAACAACAAAATATTCCAATTCAATACATTCTTTTTTCTGAGCTTCGCCAGCATTGTGACGCAATTTGTAAGTTTGGTGTAGACCATAGTGCGATGACTAAGATCGCTAAGATTGCATAGGATTTTACTGTAACCTTTCGTAATGGTTCACGTCCGGTTTTACAAATGGGCTAGACGGGTAACTGTCTGGTTTAGACTAACGCGACCCCTTTATCTGAATATGACACCTTAGTAATCAAATCAGAGCGAAATTGTAAATTAAGGATTGACGCAGAGAAGTGCTTGAATCAACTAGCTATTTGCTCCATAACAGATGCTGGCTGATAAATTTATGCCAGGTGGCAATGCTTCTTATAAAGCTCAATTAGCTTTCGGGTGTCCAAATAGAGCGATCGCCCTGTCCCCATAAACCCTCAAACTTGGTAACTCTAATGTCCCCCAGAACTTGAGTTTGGCAAGCAAGGCGACGGTTGCATCCTTTCTTGTGTGGTGGTAAGGAAAGGCGTAATTTTTCACCCCAGCCTTGGGCTAATACTTCTCCTTGAACAAGAACCGTACAAGTTCCGCAGGTACCCATTCCAATACAATTGATTAGTTTGGACTCGCCGTTGTAAAGTTCAATGCCTTCTTCTACCAACACTTCGCGCAGATTGGCACTGCGATCGCATGTAAAAGTCTTACCTTGAGCTGTAATAGTTGGCATGATCAATCTTAAATTTAAGGTACTAATCAGGCTTAAATCATAGCAACGATTTTGGCGTTGCACTGCCGAAAGCCTTCAGGTCATGAACCAATTGGTTTGACTTAATTCAGCAGAGCAAGCTAACGGGAGGTATCTGGTTTCTGCAAAAAGCTCGGAACCTTTGCCAGCGTGCTAAGAGACTCAGCCAACTTTATGGAAGCCCAAGGTGCAATTCAACAAGTTCCTCGTCTTGAGGTATTCCAGGCAGGTATTTACAGTAGTGCTTTAGCTAAGTAGCATTTCCCTGTTTTCAGTGGAAGAATTCTCGATTTAATCAGCCCGTTTTCTGATTATGCAAACCTCGTTTGAATAATTCCAATACTATTATTTGAATTGGATTGAGACTTGCTATTTTTTTAACGTCTTATACCGATGCTCAAAGATTGTATCCGCGTAGTATTTTAATTGGGATCGATTTTCTACCTTCAAACGGCTTGTTATCCTCTGACCAGTTGCGGATGCGATCGCTCATTGCTGTGAGGGTTTGTAGGTGGTATTTCAAATTTATCACGTCCTCCGTTCGCAATCTCCATTCATGCAACAACGCCAATCACAGTAAAGAATTACCAGTAGAAGAACTAGCCGTGTGTTGATGCGGGTGGATGTGAGGTTCACCGACTAAAGTCCCTGGATGATGGCTGTGCGGGTGATGCCCATCATGGATATGCTCATGGTCATGCCAAACACTTTCAGGCTTCGGCTCCTGTCCCCTTGGCGAAAATAGCATCTGGACGATCGCCAACAGTACCAAGCCGATCAATCCGCCATAAAGAAATTCAGCGTTTCTAAAATGGGTTCCCAGCCAGCCTGCTAGCGGATACGAGAAGACCCACCACAAGTGACTCCAAGCAAACTGTGCCCCATACACTCGTCCTTGAGCATCGGTTGGGGTGCGGTCAGCAATCAACGTTTGAGCAGATACATTCACACAAGTTTGCCCTGCTCCGGCAATCAACCACAGCACCATCAGTAGCCCCAAACCTCCATAGTTCGCAGGCAACAGAGCTACGGTGATTAGTGCAGAGCCAATTAGAATCAGGGTTGTTCTTGCCCAATGTTGCTTTAGAGAACCTACTAAAACTGCTGAGATCGTGGCTCCAGTGCCAAAAGCCCCCATTACCCAGCCATATTGCACACTGCCGAGTTTCAGGGTGCCTTGAACATAGCCGATCGTATTAACTAAAATTTGCGCTCCTGTAATAGAGGCAACCAATTGCATGGCTAGAGCATGCCGGAGGGGAGCATCCGCAAACAGGCGCGTCGTCCCATCTTTGATGTCTCGCCAGGTTCTGCCAGTGGTACGGGTTTGAGATGTGGTCTGTTCTACTCTCAATTGACCGGGTAACGTGACGATTAGAATTGCTGCGATGAGGAACGTCAAAGCATCGAGAAAAAATACTTGCCTTGCCCCCACAAATGCCGCAACTGCACCTGCAATGCCAGGACCTAAAACTCCTAATAGCTGAAACGTAGCGCTGGAAAGGGCGATCGCGTGAGGATATTCATTCTGACCCGTCACCAAAGGGATGGTTGCCTGATAAGTCGGTGTGAAGAAAGCATAAAAAACGTTAAGGGAAAGTACCAAGACATAGATTTGCCAGACCTGGGTGACAAAGGGTAGCAGGCTGACCAGTAACATTCGTGCCAAGTGGGTGACAACCAGAATGCGTTTACGGTCAAAGCGATCCGCGATCGCGCCTGCCAATGGTGCAAGCAGAACAAATGCGGCGACGCGCAGGGTTAACTCAGATCTTGCACCAGTTGCAATAAGCTGAAAAATCCCGATTTCCCCAACCAAAAACGTGGGTTTGAGGCGCTGTCGTTCTCAATAAAATAGGCTCCTGACATTGGTGCAAGATCTCAGCATTTAAGGAACGGAGTAGCGTTCGTTTGGGATGAAAGAAACACACCGATTGAGGGTGCCTAATTGTTTTATAGTGGAGATAATGCCCTGACAGTGAAGACCGATTTGACAGTGGTGCGATTGCG
>JBBRCV010000110.1:0-17935 GCA_038204505.1 Elainellales cyanobacterium | reverse complement strand
GGTCAATTTTGGCATTGTCCGCACTTTTGGACTCAATCTTTTTCGGCTGAATGGGTTTGATTCCATCACTAAAGGACTGCGATTCTTGGCGCATGATGTCAGGAAGCTATTTTCCTTCTTTCAATGAATCAGCCCTGCCTTCTGGGAGTGGATTGCCGCACATCCTGAGATTCCGATTGTGTGGACAGAGGGCGGCAAGAAGGCACTTTGTTTACTGAGCCAAGGCGAAGTGGCGATCGCTCTCTATGGGGTCAATGGCGGCTATCTAGCGAAGGATGCATTGGGAAATCCTGTTACGCCTTATCTAGCTCCTGACGTGGCTCGGTTTGCGGTTCCTGGTCGAGTTAACGTTCTAGCTTTTGACCAAGATGACAGTGAAACAACTCGGCGAAGAGTGAATATTGCTACTCAGCGGTTTTCTCAGTTACTTCAAAGTGCGGCACAGCAGCCGACTTTAATTACGTTCTGGGATGGGCATCAAGGAAAGGGCGTTGATGATCTGATTGTGAATCAGGGTCCGATCGCCTGGCAGCAGGCAAGAGCCGCAGCTTTACCCTTAGACCATTGGTTGATTTGGCAGTACCTTGCCAACAGGCTGACTTATCCGGTTGATTTGCGCGTGACGACTCATGATTTGTCCACGCTCAATCTTCGGGATTTCCCCAATGAAGGGATCTTGGCGATCGCTTCTGGTAAGGGCACAGGCAAGACTAAGTTCATTGCACAGGCGATCGCCTCCACTGAAAACGTCTTGAGTGCAGGACATCGCGTCGCACTAATGCGGAACCTCTGCAATCGTCTCCGTCTCGATTACCGGGGGGACTTAGACAAAACTAATGGACGCTTTATTACGGGAGCAGGTTACACCTTACGGATTGGCTTCTGTGTCGACTCCCTGTTAGCCATTGAACCCGAACAGTTTAGGGGTTGTGACCTGGTTATCGATGAAGTGGTGCAGGTGTTGCGCCATTTACTGACCTCTAGCACTTGTGCCAAAGATGGCAAGCGTCCAGCTTTGTTAGCTCGATTTCAAGACTTAGTGCGCTCCGTTCGACGGGTGATTTTTGCCGATGCGGATTTGGATAATGCTTCATTGCGCTATTTGCAAGATCTGCGAGGGGAGAGTGAATCAGGCATCAAAGCGCCTATGTTTCTGATTGCGAATGACTATCAAGTCACTGGTTATCCGGTAGAGTTCATTGAGTGCCCCACGCGATCGGTGATTGTCAAAAAGCTCCTGCTTTCAGTGAGCAAATTGCAGCTTGGAAAAGTGGTACTCGTGGTCACCGATACGAAAAAAGCCAGCAAGTTAATTGCAGCTCAAATCCAAAAGCAGTATGCTCATCTGCGAGTCTTAGTGATTAACTCAGAAACGAGTAGCTGTGAGGCAGAGCGGGAATTTATTACAACACCGGATGCAGTACTGGCACGGGGAGAATACGACGTAGTCATTGCGTCGCCTTCAATGGCAACAGGAGTCAGTATCGAGGCGCAAGGGGCGATCGCGGAAGTCTATGGCGTGTTTAACGGCTGTAGTGCCACGGATGCGGATATGGCGCAAGCGCTAGACCGAGTCCGAGAACCTGTGCCGCGTGTAGTATGGTGTGCAGAATTTGGATCTAACTATTCCTCTGTCAGTCGGGCAACGAACTCAATTCAAATGAAGCAGGACTTGCTAGAGCAGACGATCGCCACGGCTCAAATTATTCGTTCTAGTTTGCGGGCTGATACGCTGGGGGCGATCGCCAATTACGATTGGCGGACTGACCCCCATGTCAATTTGTGGGCAGCTATGAGCGCAAATCAAAACCAATCGATGAGCCGATTAAGAATAGCCTTGCTGATGCGGCTGCGCTATGAAGGGAAACAGGTGACGATTTGGAATGCTCCAACTGACAAAGCGATTCTTGCGGTTTTAAAGCAGGTGAAAGAAGAGATTAATCGTCAAGATGCCGCGTCCTTGGTTGCAGCTCCTGTTTTGAACGCCGTGCAGTTTTTAGCGTTAGAGCAGAAGGAAGCCCATAGTCCAGAGGAGACGAGGGCGATCGCCCGGTTTTACCTCTGTCTATTCTATTGCATTCCACCCGAGAGTCTAACGATTGAGCAGGTTTTAGAAGACCGCGATGGACGAGGGCGGGGAGAAATCTTGAACCTAGAGGCACAGTTATTTTCAACGGTTGCGGTGGATCGCTCGGTCAAAGCTTTGGAACGACAGATGACCTGGAATCAGGGGCTTTGTCCTTGGGATATTTCAGGCATGGCATTGCGGCGAGAACTGCGTCATAAGTTGGAACTAGATCAGTATTTTGATGTAGAGCGAGAATGGGTAGCGGAAGACTTAGAGGCGATCGCCTCTAAAGCTAGAGCGAATGCAATCCATATCAAGAAAATCTTGAACTTTACCATTCCCAAAGGATGCCAAGAGGATGGGAAACCCCTCATGTCAGATGTACAGATTGTTCATCAGCTCTTGAGTCAGATGGGGATTAAAGTTGCTTTCCGGTGGAGTGGTTCAGGAAAGGGGAAGCATCGCATTTATCACTTGAATGAAGAACGCTGGAGAATGCTGAGTACTGTCATCGAGCAACGACAGGCAGAACGTGAAAGCGTTGTCAAGACGGAGATTGAAGAAGGAAATGGATCACCCGTGAGTTTTATAAAAGAATTAAACCAGACGGGTGATCCGATTGATAACGATCAAGCGATTGATCGGTGGCTAACAACCGAAACGTTGGCAGATATACGATTGATGTGGAGTGCAGCAGAGGGTGATGTCGAGCAACGAGAGGCATTACGAGGATTTATTCCGAGGGTTGTGTTAGAGCGGGCAATCGCCTAAGCATGGATCGTCAACGTCGTCTGTTAGTCTCCATGAACAGCCTACTGACTAGGTGAGTTGAGAAAAAAACTGATCTGGACAATCTCAATACTCTCCCGAAAATCTTTGGCAACGATTAGCTCTCCATTGAAGGCGAAGGTTGAGGGATAGATGAGTGAGAGCGAGGGAAGTTCTGACCTTTAGGGTACAGTTCGACTCCCATTTCCCGACGTAGTGTAGCCAGCCTGACTTTATGTGTACCCTAAAAAGCTTTATCCACTGGGTTTGATTATGCCTAGACGTCGCAAGCCTCCAAATTCTGATTCTGCTGACTTGAAGGCGATCGCCTCTCGTGCGGTGAAGCTTTCCCAACCTGAGCGAATGGAGTTGATCGCTATTCTCCAAGCTCTACAAGAAGCGGAAAATAGACCGCTGTTGGAGGGGCGGGAACGCGATCGCCTCAAGGAGGTAGCACTGAATCGTAGAGGAGTGCGTGGCGGTCAGGGCAGTTTTGAGGACAAAATTATTAATGGCTGTGGTCCTTATCGCTATCTTCGCTACTGGTTTGGTAAAACCCATAAAAGTGTCTACCTCGGTCGGGTGGAATGAGGTCGAAAGATAAGTTTTTTAGGGTACACTTAAATACTTATTTTGTGGATTTTGCTACATTAACTGTACCCTAAAAACATTTGAAGGGATGCGGCAGAAGCTAGAATCAAGACTTCTCAAAACGGGTCCAAGTGCACCATCTCAAGGAAACAGCAGTAGTCTACCACGTTTTCTTCGCTCTGGTTTTCTGCTCAGGCAAATCGTGGCACAGCCTTTGGGTCGACTGCCGCCTTAGTCGCTGAAAAGGAGCCAGATCGTTCAATCCCTGGGATAGGATCAAGGCACCCTGAATCGCAACGACACCATCCTCTCCCCATTCAAGGGCGTGCTCTTCGAGATACCTGCAAGGGGTCGCATCAGCCATGCCCGCTTCGACCAACATTGTAGTTGCATCCATCACGATTGCTGTAGATCTGCTAAAATTCGAGGCTATAGTCCCTATACTGCAAAGCTTTCAGCCTTATCATTGTTTCTTGTGACTATGCTCAATAAAGGTAACAGGGCCCTCAGCTTACGGTGATAGGAAAAGATATCTCAGGGGTTCTGTAGAGGCAGATGTCTAAACTTGCAGCATTAACTCAAGCTCAACTCGATCGCTGCCTCACCCAAGCTCAACTAACTGTTCATAATGGGCGGCTACCAGAGCATATTCCTTTACTGGCAAATCCAGATCGCTATGATGAGTTTGCTGTTCAGGTACGTCGAGTTGAGGGGCAAGTTTTTTCTGGGGGAGCGGCAGAATATCGTTTTCCCCTCATGAGTCTAATCAAACCGTTTGTGCTGCTGTATGTGTTGCAACAGTCAGGTCATCAGAGGGTGCTTCATTACGTGGATATGAAACCGTCTGAGCATTCCTTCAACTCTTTGGCTCAGTTAGAAATAGACTACTCTAAGCCTCGTAACCCCATGATTAATAGCGGTGCGATCGCCCTGGCTGCGTTATTGCCGGGTGAAACGGCATCTTGCCGCTGTCAGAATCTCTGTCAGTGGCTGAACCAATATGCAGAGAGCCAACTTACCCTAGAGCAGGAGATGTGGGCATCAGTGCGATCGCTTCCCAACCCCGTTAATCAGGCGATCGCTCGTGTATTGAGTCAAGCAGGCTATGTAGATTCGGTCGAAACCGCACTGGATACTTATCAGCAGATTTGCTGTCTATCCGGTACGGTTGAGAATCTAACGAAGTTAGGTCTGCTGCTGGCAAAACCTCAAATCCACCTTGAACCGATCCATCAGCGAATGGTGAATGCCCTGATGATGACCTGCGGACTTTATGAGGAATCGGGCATATATGCTGTTCAAATTGGACTCCCGATTAAATCCGGGGTGAGTGGAGGATTACTGGCAATTATTCCCGCAGCAGGGGCGATCGCTTGTTATAGTCCTCCCCTGGATCAGGCAGGAAACTCAGTTGCGGGATTATATTTGCTCAAACAATTGGCTCAAACCTTCAACTTAAGCGTGTTTAGCTAAGATTTTGTGACTATCAGTTTTCTACACGTCGAGAAATTGCCCTCGAACTGCTGATGCGACGCGGTTGTCCCCAAACGGTTCAGCAATACGTTTCTGCTGACACCTTTGAGCAGTTGAGGGGCGCGATCGCTCAGTTGCAGGAGCAGCTTGCGAGTCTTGATGGCACCTATATTCCGCCGGAAGGGTGTGTGGCACATCGATACTGGGTCAATCGTGGGTATGCCAGGTATCCCTACAATAAATTAATGGCGGACAATGCCATATTTCTGGCTGTGGAGCAGGATCAGCGAGAGCATACCCGTGTGATCCACCTTTCTAGTGACGATGATCTTCGCAACTTGGAAGCCCGAAAAGGGCTGACGCGGATGTCCAGACTCATGGCTATTCGATCGCAACTGCAAATGGCTCAAGCTGCCATTGCCGAAGCGATCGCCCTTGCAGAGACAACCGTCGAACCTGATTGAGTGGAACGTGGCAGATAAGGAAAAGTTCTAGCGAAAACAATATACAAAGTTGCTAGAACTTTTGCTATTATTTTTCCTGGTAAAAGTTCAGAATCTCAAGGGAGAAGCATGATTCATGAAGTCTGGATGCCAAATGGCGATCAACTAGCTGATCACGATGCTTGGATGATAATGCACCCTGCGCTTGAACTGGATTGTTCCTTTCTACCCAGTGATTTAGTTAAACTGAAAGAAGGTATCTTTGTGCTCAATGAAGATCTTAACCCGATGGAATTAGCAACGGATGAACAAATTCGCCAAGCTCAAAGGGATTGACTCTCTAGCTAGTTAGCTATGGGTGGCGCTCAGGTTTGGGTATGGTTCGTTCTGTTGTCGCACTGAAGTTTCGGATTGCACCACCAAAAGTAGCTTCAATTATCAGTGCTATCCAAGTTCTGTTGAGTCATTCACTTGCAGACCTCCCTTGCCTACTAAGCAATGCTGAGATACTCGCTTTTAATCAGTCCATTGGGGCTTAGCTATCGTTCCAGAGGTTGAGGTTCCCCGAAGAGTGGTAGCGGCTGGCATCCGACATTGTGCATCAGGTTTGAGATCTGAGCTTTGATTTGCGGACTGACTTCATCCCAATCACATCCGGCGCTCACCTAATCAGAGATTAATCCAATGCAAGAGTTACTCTTGGTTCTCTTGGACAATCCTTGGCGCTTTATCGGAGTCGAGGTTTCAGGAATGGATGAGTGAGGGGAAAGAGAAAGTTCTGATTTTTAGGGTACAGTTCAATTCCCATTTCCTGACAAAGCTTAACCAGCTTGACTTTATGTGTACCCTAAAAAACTTTACCCGTTGGGCTTAATTATAGATTATACCTGACGTTGCCATTCTTCTATTTCTAACTCTACGGGCTTGGTAGCGATCGCCTCTCTTACAGTCAAGCTCTCTTAACGTGACCGGATGGAGTTAATCGCCTTTCTCCAAGTTATAGGAGGCGGAAGATGAGCTGCTGTTGGCGCAGAAGGAGCGTGATTGCTTGAAGGAGGTGGCACTAAATCGCGGCGGGCTGCGCGGCGGTCGGGGCAGTTTTGAGGACAAGGTGATTAAGGACTATGGTTCTGATTGGTCTCTCCGCTACTGGTTTGGTAAATCTCATAAGAGCGTCTACCTTAGTCGGGTAGAAGGAGGTCGAAAGCTAGAGTTTTTA
The DNA here is from genome assembly GCA_038204505.1 of Elainellales cyanobacterium. Classification (GTDB taxonomy): domain Bacteria; phylum Cyanobacteriota; class Cyanobacteriia; order Elainellales; family Elainellaceae; genus Timaviella. The sequence goes on along the minus strand of JBBRCV010000110.1, from coordinate 11,373 downwards.
GGGTACACTTAAATGGTTATTTTAAGGATTTTTAGGCATTAACTGTACCCTAAAAACATTTGAAGGAATGCGGCAGAACCCAGAATCAAGACTTATCGAAACGGGTGAAAATGCAGCATCTCCATGAAACAGCAGTACTCTACCTTATTTTCTTCGCCCTAGTCTTCTGTTTAGGCAAATTGCGGCATAAGATTTGAGGCAACTGCTGCATTACTCGCTGAAAGGGAGTTGGGTTGTTCAAGCCTTGGGATAGGATCAAGGCACCTTGAATGGCAATCACACCATCCTCTCCCCGTTCACGGGCGATCGCCTACTCCATCCCCGCTTCGACCAAAAGTGTGGCGATCGCCTCAATCCATAATTGTAGAAGAGTTTGTACGCGCTGTTGAAAGACATCTTTGGCTGAACCCAACATTAAAGCCGCCAGGACACAAGGTTTTTGGGCGTTGCATAATGGAGCCATGAAAGGAGATAAAACATAATGCAGTGCCCCGAATGTAGCGCCACCAGTATCAGTAAGAACGGCAAGCAAAAAGGTAAACAAGATTACATCTGTAAGGAATGCAGGCGCCAGTTTATCGATGATTATGCTCCCCCAGTCGGGTACTCCGACGAGTTCAAACGTGAATGCCTCAAAATGCATGTCAACGGCATAGGGTTTCGAGGCATTGAACGAGTCAAAGGCGTGCATCATACAACGGTCATTACCTGGGTTAAACAAGTCGCTAAACTCCTGCCCGATGCTTATGAACCTGAGATGATTCCTGAAGTCGGCGAACTCGACGAATTGCAAACCTTTGTCGGCTCTAAAAAAACAAAATCTGGCTGTGGACAGCGGTTGACCACTTCAAAAAAGAGATTTCAGGTTGGGTGTTAGGGGATCATAGTGCCGAGACATTTCAGCCATTGTGGACGGTTGTGGCAACATGGAAATGCTATTTCTATGTCACCGATGGTTGGTCAGTTTGTCCAAGATTTATTCTAGAGGAAGACCAAATTATTAGCAAGACCTACATGACCCGAGTGGAAGGTGAAAACACTCGGTTACGACATTATCTGGCACGTCTGCATCGCCAGACATTGTGTTATTCCAAATCCGTACAAATGCTGGCATACTCTATCCGATTGTTACTGCACTACCTCAAATTCGGCGATGTGCCAGTCCCTCAATAAATCATATCTTCATTCAGCAACGCCGAATTTGGTACAGGTAAACTGCCTGTGCGTTGTATCTTTGGAGGTGTAGATGCCGAAGCTGAGTACTACCGCGATCGCCGCTATGAAAAACCTGATGCCGAAGAAGAAGGCAATTAGATGAGTTTGATTTTTTATGAAGCTATCCAAGAGTCCCAACTCGACCGCCAGGCGGGAGAGCAGGGCGAACTGGTGCTATGGCAACGTCCGCCGCTGGTAGACGACGAGGTATTGATAGGCAGCGATCGCCATTGGCGGGTAGTGCGGGTTGAAACTTACTAACTGGGCAATGATGCGGTTTATGTGGCAATGGTGAACCGAGCAGATTTAGTGGTGCCTGACCAATGGCGATCGCACCGAAGAAGGGATTTGTTGCCTAACGTGACGTTAGGGATTTATGCTTCGCCTTCTAGGGCAGTTCTAACTTGTCAGATGAGCATGGACGGAACACCCGAAGCGGTTGGGTTCCGGCTCCAGCATTACGTCCCTACAGGTCAAGGAACCTGTATGAGTTCAGAACCACAACCCTGGGAAGTTGATCGCATTCAAGCCTACCTCCCTACAAATAATGAAGCTTCTTATACTGCGATTCATCTAGGGTGGTGTAGAGAAGTTGCCTTAGAAATGGCGGCATAGTCTCCATCATAAAATCTATGCTGCTAATGGCACTGAGCAAGTAGAGAAGTTGCCTTAGAAATGGCGGCATAGTCTCCCCCAGAACATTGAATATCTCAGCCGTCTCGCATCCGTGGGGCTTTTTGTTAGAACTGAGGGCGATCGCTCATTTCCATTATCTAGCCTGTGCCCACGAGCGAAGCGAGTCAGGGTGCTGCGTCTTGGTCGTTCTAGTAAGAGTGATGCCTTTATTTTCCCAGTCTTGTGGGATGGAGGCTAGAAGCGTTTGTCTGTCAATTGATGGATGTCTATCAAGTTCCATTGTCTTGCCCTATTATGACCAAACCTCTACTAAGCAGGTCTGCGCAGCTGGCTTAAATATATACACCATATTATAGTTATTGTTCTTTAAAGAACAGAAATCTAATTTGCTCAAAGCTCTTATGTAACCTCCTTTACTCTAAGAGAAGGAGAAGTTGGCTGAGAATCACCCTATAGCCACTGAGCATTCTGAGCTTTAGAATCAGCTAGACTACTGATCAATGACTTGATATAGTCGTGCTATGCCTCGACAGAACTCCCTTTTTTCCAACAGTACCTACGTTACCTTCCTAGATGGGTTGAAGCAGTGTATCCGCTCAGCTCAGATTAAAGCTGCTTTAGCCATTAATCGTGAACTTGTCCTTCTGTACTGGCAAATTGGTCATGAAATTTTGTTAAAGCAGAAAGTCGAAGGCTGGGGGACGAAAGTTATCGATCGCCTTTCAAAAGACTTGAAGGAAGAATTTCCAGAGATGACGGGGTTCTCTCGTTCAAATCTGAAGTATATGAGAGCATTTGCAGAAGCTTATCCAGATGCTCAATTTGGTCAACAGCTTGTTGACCAAATTCCATGGGGGCACAACATCCGGATCTTGGAGATGGTAAAAGATCCAGATGCTCGATTGTGGTACGTTCAGCAAACGATTGAAAATGGGTGGAGTCGCAATATTCTGGTCATGCAGATTGAAAGCGATCTGTACCAGCGGCAGGGTGGTGCCATTACAAACTTCGAGCGATCACTTCCATCTCCACAGTCTGATTTAGCTCAGCAGTTGATCAAAGATCCCTATCACTTTGACTTCTTGACTTTGACACAGGATGCTCAAGAGCGGGATCTAGAACGTGCATTAGTTCACCATATCCGAGACTTTCTCATGGAGCTGGGATTAGGCTTTGCATTTCTAGGAAGCCAGTATCCTCTGGTTGTGAGTGGAAAAGAATATCGGCTTGATCTTCTCTTCTATCATGTTCATTTGCATTGCTACGTAGTAATCGACCTCAAGATGGGGGAGTTTGAACCTCAGCACTCAGGGCAAATGAGCTTTTATGTGGCAGCAGTTGATAACCAGCTTCGTAGCGATCGCCACGAACCCACAATCGGAATCATTCTTTGTAAATCGAAAGATAAGACAACTGTAGAGTATGCGCTGCAAGGAAGCCAACAGCCAATTGGTGTATCAACCTATCAATTTCAATCCCAACTTCCGCTTGCGCTCAGGGATAAACTTCCAAGCATTGAACAATTAGAAATGGAACTTACCAGTGTTGTTGAAGAGATTGAAAGAGAAACTGAGCAGTAGGTTTCATGACGACGGCGATCGCTAGGTTGCTAAGAGATTGCTGCTGATACATGAATTGCAGTGTAAATGTGGTATTTCAAAATCCGACACTATTCTTGCTAGAAGAATATATATCAAAGTGTGGTATTTCAAAATACCACAGTGTTACTTTTCGGAAAGCGTCGTATATTGAAATACGACAAATTGAGTATTGCATCAACTATCACTATGGCGAAACATAAAGCCGTTATCGCAATTCTGGCAAACGCTGGTGGAGTTGGGAAAACAACGCTTGCAGTGCATCTAGCGTATGAGCTAGGTAAGCGAAACTTCTCTGTTGGCTTAATTGATCTCGATCCACAACGAGCGCTAGATGTATTTTGCGGGTTGCCTTCTGCCGCAGCCGAATTCTCGATAGCTCAAGTCCTGTCAAAGGATTTCCGAGGAAATTGGCCATTTGTATCAGCTTGGGAAAATTCTAAAGTAGAGGTCTGCCAGGGTCACCCAAGCATGTCGAAAATAGCTGATGATCTGGTGATTCGTAGACGAGGAGAATATACTCTTGCAGATCGGATGAAAAACTATCCGCTTTCTCATGACGTAGTGATTCTAGACTGCCCTGCTACATTAGGAATGATTTGTGAAAATGCGATTGCTGCAAGTACCGGACTGTTAGTGCCGATTCAGCTAGAGATGAAATCAGTCTCAGGTGCAGCCGATCTAGTCCAATGGGCGATTGCGATTGCAGATGAACTCGATTTAGAACCGCGTCCGCCCATCCTAGGATTGGTGCCTAGCCTCTATGACCATACCCGAGCGATTCACCGACAGTATCTCCAACAGTTACCAGAAGTAGCGAGTCAACTAAGGATTAAGTTATATCCTCAAATCCGAGACTCCTCTGAGTTCAAGAATGCCAGTGTTAATGGGCTACCACTTCAAAAATATCGCCCTGCTCATCCTGCTTGTAAGGACTTCGTTACTATTGCGGATGATTTAGTCAAACTTGTGAAAGAAGGAAAAATCTGATGGGAAAACTGCCAACGATTGGTCAGCGATTTACAGGCGCTATTCAAGCCAATGACCAAGCGCAACGCATTGCTGAGCTACAGTCTGAGATTGAACAATTGCGATCGACTCAATCTCCTGATCTAGAGGAGCAACTTGAAGTATTACGGGGGCAGCTCATTGCGCAATCTGGGGAACTAGAAGTAGATATCACTTTATTAAACCCTAATCCTCATCAGCCCCGACAAACGATTACGCAAGAGAGCATTCAAACAATTGCCCGAAGTCTTGAGCAAGATGGGCAAATTTCTCCCCTTATCATTGTTCAGCAAGGGTCGGAGTATGTTTTGTGGGATGGACAGAGGCGCTGGGAAGCTGCAAAGAAATTGGGATGGAAGACTTTGCGTGCGGTAACGGCACCTATGCCAGAGAACTTACATCGGCAATCGCTGCTCACGTTTATCCATCATGAAGACCTCAATCCACTAGATAAAGCAGAGGCGATCGTCAAAGAAGTATCGGCTTTAACAGGACTGGGCTTTGAGGAAATCTCAACGATGCTCTCAACAGTTTTACGTCGATTAGAACGACAGCAGCAAATACATCAGTTAACTAACCTTGTGACAGCTCATCCAAAACTTCAGCTTCAAGGAGTCAAAGCCTTGGAGGTTGGTGAAAGAGAGGAAAAACTTCTCCTCTCTTTTCTAGACCTAGCGTTAAACCCAGCTTCGATGAAAGCTAATTTAATGCCAATGTTATCCTTGCCCTCAGATTTAAAGGAGTCGATCCGAAAACGCGGATTGCGGGGTGCTCATGCCCTAGCTTTAGCTATTCTGTCTGCTAAAACCTTAAAGATTCCAGAGAATCAAGCGGCGAAAGAACGAATTAAAGCAACTCAGCAAGTTATAGAAGAGTCCTTAACTGTCTCAAAAACCCGTGAGCTGGTTACTCAAATTAAGTCTAAATACTTGAAGCCGGAAACTTCTAGTTCTAGAGAGGTGACCGCTGTAGCACGGAGCGTAGAGAGGTTAGGAAAATCGGTTCTTGCCAATACTGATACAGAACAGTTAGTAGCGTTAAAAACACTATTACAGCAAAAGCTAGCAGAGATTGAATCCACCCTAGCAAGTTCGTGAGAGTCTCGTCCTCTACCCGAACATTGATTCTTAGAAAATGCTGGTCAGTTAGTCGATTCTCTATACGATTGTGGATCTAGGACGTATTCTGAAATGATCCTGCCCTTAGGTTTTCCCAGTCCTCTCTCCTTGCTCAAACATTTGTCCTGCTGGTTTCCTCCTTTTACTACAACAATAGATATGCCTTGTGCACGTTCTTAGAGTCAACTGGATAAATGAAGCCGCTTTAGCTAGAGCCTCTCTCTAAAATGGTATATGGCGTAAACAGTAGGAATGCAGCATAAGAGATAGATCGTTTTGTATCATGCAACAATCTGGAAGCGATTCCCAACCTACTACTGAACCACTTCAAGGCGTGGTGGAGCGCATAACCCACCACTCAGAGGAGTCTGGATATACGATCGCCCGTCTTAAAGCCCCGCGCGTCAGTGAACTGGTGATGATCGTCGGCAACTTCGCCAACATTCAAGCCGGACAAACCTTGCAAATGCAGGGAAGCTGGAAAGAGCATCCCAAGTACGGCTCACAGTTCCAAGTCAACCAATACCGTGAAACTAAGCCCGCTACCATCACAGGCATTGAGAAATATCTCGGCAGTGGGCTGATCAAAGGAGTCGGTCCGGTGACAGCTAAACGCATCGTGGCACACTTCCAATTCGAGACACTCGATATCATTGAGCAACAGATCGAGCGCCTCATCGAAGTTTCCGGCATCGCCAAAAAGCGAGTCAAGCTGGTCCAAGCCGCTTGGCAGTCGCAGAAATCGATTAAAGACGTGATGCTCTTTCTCCAAGGGCATGGAGTTTCCACCACCTACGCCGTCAAGATTTATAAGCAGTATGGAGAGGAAGCAATCGCCACCGTCACTGCCAACCCCTATCGCTTAGCCACCGATGTTTACGGGATTGGTTTTGTGACTGCCGATGCGATCGCCCGTCACTTGGGCATCCAACCAACCTCAGAGTTCCGCTACCGTGCCGGGATTCTGCATGTGTTAGGCGAAGCCTCTGAAGACGGGCACTGTTTTCTACCGCAAGCTGAATTGGTTGATCGCGTCGTCCAGCGTCTAGCATTGCCTGACCATCATATCGAGCCAGACGACATCTTGTCCTTGACGACCGATATGTCCTTGGATGAAGAACTTATAATGCAAGGCGGTAATGGAGAATTGCAAGGACAGTTCCTTTGCTATGCGCCCCCCTTCTTCCATTCTGAGCAAGGACTGACTCGCCGAGTGCGGCAACTCCTTAGTCAACCTATCCGCGTCGATATCTCCCGCGTCGAGCAATGGATCGATCGCTTCATGACTCAAACAGGACTTCAACTGTCCGCCCAGCAGCGACAAGCAGTAGTGATGGCTGCTTCCCATCAGGTGTTGATTTTGACGGGTGGACCTGGTGTGGGGAAGTCGTTCACTTACCGCACGATCGTGGCGCTCTGGAAAGCGATGGGAAAGACGATTGCCCTTGCCTCTCCGACCGGGCGAGCAGCTCAGCGGCTGAGCGAAATGACCGGACAAGAGGCGAAGACAATTCATCGACTGCTGGAGTTTGACCCGAAGAACATGAAGTTTAAGCGAGATCAAGATAGCCCGATCGCAGCAGAGGCGATCGTGGTAGATGAAGCATCGATGCTAGATCTATTTCTAGCAAACTCGTTGTTCAAAGCGATCGCCCCTAACACCCATCTGCTATTGGTAGGCGACACCGACCAACTGCCTAGCGTCGGACCCGGTGCGATTCTGCAAGACCTGATCCAGTCTGAGCAAATCCCAGTCATCCGCCTCACCCAAGTGTTCCGACAAGCCCAAGAATCCGCCATCATTACTAATGCCCATCGAATCAACCAAGGCTTGCTGCCCCAGCTTGAACACATCACCAAATCTCCCCAGTCTGATTGCCTGTGGTTCAAGGCGGCAGATCTTGACCAAGGAGTTCAAGGCATTCGAGATATTGTAACTCACTTGATTCCCCAACTCGGCTTTGACCCTGCCAAAGATGTGCAGGTGCTATGCCCGATGACGCGGGGAACGGTAGGAACACGTGCTGCTTCGCAGATACCGCAAGGGTCGCTCAATCAAGTGTTGCAGCAGCTAATCAATCCACCAAGTTCGCGCAAAACGGAGATAGCTCAAGGGGGGATGGTCTTACGAGTGGGCGATCGCATCATGCAACAGAAGAATGACCATAACCGAGAGGTGTTCAACGGGGACTTGGGGGTAATTACGGCGATCGACCGAGAAGAGCAAAAGGTGAGTGCACAGTTTGGCGATCGAGAGGTGACCTATGACTATGCGGATCTAAATGAAATTACCCTGGCGTTTGCTACAACCATCCACAAAGCTCAAGGCAGCGAGTATTCGGTGGTAATCCTGCCTGTTTTCATGCAGCACTACATGATGCTGTCTCGGAACTTGATCTATACCGGGTTGACGCGGGCGAGGAAGCTGGTAGTGCTGGTAGGAGAAGAGAAGGCGATTGCCCTAGCCGTCAAACAAGTTAGGGATCAGCACCGCTACACGTTGGTGGCACATCGGCTTAGGAACTGTTAGTCACGGAACAGCGCAGTAGAAATGCGGTTGCACCCTTGTCTAGATTCTGGACTACTGAAGGATATTGATGGTGTCACCCGTACTGATTGCCATTTGCTGTTCATCAGGAGTCACAGCTAAAAGACTATCTGTATGGTCAGGCAACATGGAAACAGGAAAGAGGCATGGAGTGTGACAAGGTTGGGGCGTATGCCTAAACGCTACTTATCACTCCGGCTGAGAAGTCATGGGACTAAGCCAGTCGTTGTTTGAGCTATACTCTGATGCTGCTTTTGAAAGATAATCTGAAGCAGAGGTACTGCCTTGCAAGGGAGGAAAAATCTATCGTTCTAGGGCTTGGTAAAATCAAGAGCGATCGTTTTCTCTCTGTCTTGATCTCCCCCTCAGTTTGACCTAGGCAGGGTGGTTTCGTTGTTGAGGAAGAAAATCTACAAAGCCCATTCTTTCGTCAATAGGCTGATTTAGATCTACCAACGGCTGACGGAAATAGTAGGGTTTCAGTTTTCCTCTGATGACTATGAAACCACCCTGCCCCTCAGTTTGACTTAGGGAGTGGGAGAAAACTTAGAGAACGAGCTGCATGGTGCCAAGGATTAGGTTTTGCCCCTATGAGTCGTCTAATTCAGCTCCGTCACCAGTACTGTAAGCTAACGAATCGGGTTTTGCTCAATTTGACGACTGCTCGCCATTTTTCGGTTCGTCATAATCATTGCTTTCAGCGAATCATTTTGGATAATTTGTTTGGACGCTGCTGGTACAAGGTGTTAAGCCGAACTGGAGAAGCCGCTTACAGACAATTGAGCGAGGCACAACTAGAAGAGGCGCGCTCTTCGAGATACCCGCAAGGGGTCGCTCTGGCTGAAAACATTGTGGCACAACCCGATGCGTACCTTCATCAATTGAACCAGAACAGCTTAGACTGGTGAGGTAAGAATGAAACATTGATGTTAGTTCTCCTGCCTTCTAGAGGATGATTGCAGTAGCAGGCGTGAGCCGCAGGTGCAACAGGCGTAGGGGTGTCTAGTGGCAGACTCTAATCTTGGGGCAAAACTTAGGCTTGAAGGAGCGTTGGCAGCCATGCTTGCTGAACTCTAGCGATCGCCTCTTCTTTTAACTTTGCTTCAATCTCGATCCACGGTGCATTTTTGTAAGCACTGGGCATATTGAAAATCAAACCGCTGTGCTTCTGATCCTGGAAAGAATCTTGTCCATTCGAAATGTGCACAAGCTGCCATTCAGGAATTGTCCAAGTCGTTTGAGCAGCAGTGAGCATCTTTGCGACGCTGGGATCTTCATAGCTCTCTAGCTTCTCGTGAACCACGTGATGATGAGCGTCAAACACCATCGGCACTTCAGCGTCACGACAAACCTCCAGTAGTTTTGCTGCGCTATAGGTATACTCATCATTCTCTAGCGTCAGGCGCGATCGAATCGGGTCAGGCAGATCTAGAATGACGCTAATTAGCCGCTCTGCTCGGTTGCCTTTGCCACCATGAATGTTCATCAGTGCCCAAGTTGAGCGCGGCAACCCCATCAGATCAAAAACCCTCGCATGAGTTGCTAGAACTTTGATGCTATTCTCGATGACATCAGGGCGATCGGAGTTAAGCACAACAAACTGATCGGGATGCAGAACGAGTCGGATACCGAGAGCGTTAGCCCGACGACCCACTTGCCGCAACCCTTCAGCAAGCTCTGTCAATACATCCTCACCGATTACATCATCTGCAAATGGAAAGGTGTTCGATGGCAAACGGTAGAGCCAAATGCCATGAGCCTGACAAAAATCAATTGCGCCACTCAATCGCCTTGAGTTCTCGATATAGAGAACTCAAGGCACTCGCTTTTGCTCGGATGGCTCTATGGTTAGCAACCGCTTGCGGGTTGTCGTCTTGTATCGCACTTTGTCCGAAGCGGTAACGCAGACTAACCCTAACTTGGGTAAGCTCATCTCACCTGACCTACTATTCATCACGCTGCCTGCTTTGCTCCCTCTTGCAAAAATGCTGCCAAATCGTAATCAGTGCGAAATTGCTGAACTTTATCCTGTTTGATTTCCACAATACTCACACCAGGATATTGAATCAGTTCTTCGTCTGGTAGTGTGCCATCAGAAATTCATTCCAGTATTACTTGCTTTGAGGGGGTCATGCCCCCAATTTTTGAGCGAGTAGCGCCAGCGCGTGTGTTCAATGTCGCCATCAGGACGCTGAGCCGAATGGCGATGCACATAGCTAATAACGCGCTGCATTTGCGATAGGTCATCCCCGGTATAGTCGGATTGCTTCTTCTGCAAAATCTCTATAATTTGCTGTCCTGATTGATGACCGATCGACTCATCTCCTGCTTTCTTCTGCCCTACTTCCTGAGACTCCTCTGTTTTTAGCCAGGACTCCAGTTCCTTGGGCGACATATTCACCGCTTCTTGAAACTTAGCAATGATCGTTTTGCGCTCGTCGATTTTATGCTCTGTCACTTTTAACCCTCCGCTTTTTTTAGAGATTCAGGCTTGTGAGCGGCTTCTTTTCCAGTCTTGTCGCTTTTGACGAGATATTCTGGGTTGGCTTGGGAGGCAGCAACCTGATGTTTTTTAATTTCAGTAGGCTCGGTCAATTTCTTCTCAAGAGTACCTTCAATTTTGCCCTGAGAAGTATTCCACTCAACGTGATCACCCTTCTTCAATTGCTCAGTCATGGTTATTCTCCAAACGTTCATTTTTGAATTGCTGTGCGTTTAGCGATCGGTGGATCACTTCAGTATGGCTTTGCCTATCTATTGTTGCAATGTTGCAATTTATTGCCAAACTTTATACTGCTTTCCAAAGTATTGAGTCTGTTCAGAAATGACCTCTACCTATGGCTACGACTTTTGTCTATTGCAATTGCTTCAGATTCCCTCGAACTGTAGAGGGAGTAAATGTCAGATTGTGCTGGTTCTGCGTGAGCCTGCTGAAGCGGAGATCAGTGCTTGCTCCAGATCGCGCTACACCCAAATCTTTTTTGTGCAAAATGACCGACGCAGATTCCCTCTCACTCCAAGGTCGCTCTTTGTTACTCTCGCTGATGGTCATGCACCTCAAATCAAAGATCAAACCTAGCGGTTTTGCTAACCTTTATGGGTTTGTTTCCACTTAGAGTGTTCCCAAAAATAGATGATCCTGAGATACTGGGGACATTGAGATAGCAGGTAATCTGATGCCACCAAAACCCGCGATTGCTCTGAGTGAAGTGCTCAAGACGTTGTATAAGAACACCGCAAAGAAGCTCAA
>JBBRCV010000109.1:0-17969 GCA_038204505.1 Elainellales cyanobacterium | reverse complement strand
CATTTGGGCGATCGCCTTCAACGAAAGAATAAGGGTTTCAGACCATAACTTTTGGGTGATATAGGTCAAATTTAGTCCAGTAAAAATTGATACACTATTTCATATCTCCCTCATCTCAGTCCCTGTAAGGGTTCTGGGGATTCGGACAGAAAAACGGTTCATCCCCTTTGAAAAGCAATTTTTTGAAAGTACTGGTAAGTATAGGTTTTAAGCCTGTCGTGATACCTTTTCGCACGAATCGTTGCCATACCCGCTGTTGGGCTTCCTTCCAGTTGTCTGGTTGTGCTGCCCTACCCCGGTGACAGAGGCATCGATGGGATCTCCCGAGTTCCCGACTTTGCTTTGGTGACGTGCCACGGTCTCAGACCCCGGTGGACCCTACAGAGCCTTGGTCTTTGGCTCCGGCGGTGTTGCCTTCCGTGTTGCACACCACGTCGGCATCCACATGTCGGTTATTTCGGGGCTCTATCCCTTCACGCTGGCGCATTGCAGCCCATCACCTCCTTGTGTACGCTTCGCTGACACCGTTACCGCTGTCAACGCAACACTCAGTACCTGGTGCCTGACCACGGCTTCCAGGACTAGGACTTGCACCTAGCTAACAAAGCCGAGCTTTGCTCGGCGCACGTGCAAAGAACCCCTTTGAGGAATCAGTTGTACATCGCGTCATATTAAGCGTGAACCTAGCTCCCTTAAACCCTCTTTAGAAAATAAGAGTACGTCCTTGTTCTTGAGCTTGTCCTTTGGTGTAGCTGACTCTATGCACTACTTTGCCATCACGATTTAGCAAACGAATTTCACCGCCCTTGTTTGATAATTGAATTGAATTTTTAGGCAAGGTGATGGTAGTTGTAGCAGCAGTAGCCATTACATTGGATTGGTCTGACAATACATATCGATTGTTCATGGCATCTAGCAAAAACCAGCCCTCAAGTGAAACGCTAGCCGGTCCAGTGTTGATCAACGTCACCGTCTCTTTCCCTGGATCGTCTCCCAGAGGATTGACCAGCGCCGCGATAATCCTCACCGGGCTGTCTACAGTAGCTTGAGTGGCTGGCTGTTCAACATCTGGGCGTGTTGTACCCTCGGATGAGGAACTTGAATCGTCTCCTCCTGGCCCTAAATATACAGGGTAAAATGTCCGAATATTTTGGTTGTTCTCACTTCGGAACACCTTCAGATCATATCTAGCACCATTAATAACAGCCTCTTTGGGTGCGCGGGCCCCAACGTGAGCGCGGACTGCACCAATAGCCATGAGTCCTTCAACGCTGCATCCGACAAAAAAACCGCCTATGGGCTTAGTCAGAGGACGAGTGGCTCCACGGTCATAATCAGGGGCATCCCATTTAAATGAAATTGTGACTGACTCTGGGAAGTTTTCCTGACCATTACCATATTGACCGCGTAGGTAAGCGATGCGGTCGTCTTTGAAGCCAGGGAATCGGCTACGGTCTACGGTTGAGGCAAGACCATCGTCTAGATAGTACTTATACCAAAAGTGATAACCTTGTACCTTAGAACCTTCTTGTTCACCGACAAAGACATGCTCAAACCCTGACAATTCAGGATCACCACCTTGAGAGAAACGCCGGAACCAAAGTTCTAGTAACGTCGAATACCAACGTTCACTTGATACGACAGTGTTTGTGGATTCTTCCACATATCGACGGGCAACTTGCATTGGTGCCGAGTCGACGATTGCAGACAAAAGACTGTGTACTTCCTCGCGCTCTTGAGGTGTCTCAACCTCAACATCACTTTCGTCGAGTGCATAGTTATCAAACAACGCCCGGACAAGATTGTAAGTCCGCATTTTTGACTCCGGGATGCGGACCTCTGGTAACACCTTAAATTCTAATTCACCTGTAGCCACTGCTGCTACCTTGACATAGCCTTGTTCTAAATCGCCATCTTGACTATCAAGGATCGGTTTAACGCCGCTACCAGTTTGGTCGGCATCCCAGATTTCCTGATAAATATCCATATCTGACTCCCTTTGTAATGATTTCAAAAGTAAAAAATATAACACTAGACACTGATTGACTTGTTACCCCCACTACACGCCCAATATTTGTGCATCTGCCATCTTTACGAACACCTCAACTCGTTTTCGCTTAAGACTCCCCACAGAGTACTTATCTAGCCATTGAGCGTTCTCTTCCAAGAAGAGACTGGGAGCGTTATTAATGCGACCAACTTGGTTAAGCCGAGATTGAATAGAGCGGAAATAGTAGTGGGAAAATAGCCGATTGAATTCGGTAAAATAAATATCTGCAACCCGTTGATTTCCTCGAATCACCACCATATTTTCATCGTTGTCATTGATAGAAGCTGTCGAAAAATTTGCTGAACCCGTAACCACAATTGGATCGGCACCAAGTGGATCTTTCAACAAGAATTTTGAGTGGATGAAGCTGACGTGCTGATTCAGACGTAATATCATCGCGCTTGTTTCTCTAGCCCATTGGTGGATTGGCTCTTTTAGATATGAGCCAAAAGCCATATAAGTGTTATTTTGGGCTGATAAGCGAATAAACGTGTCTGGGCTGTCCTTGTCGGGCTTGTCTTCCCGTTCAAGCAAGAAAAACGTGAGAGCACTACGTGGCGTATTATCAACCAACCGCTCTTTGAACAACTTGTTGACACCAAAAGCTAAAGTAATACAGGCCAAGTCTTCGGCTTCATCGAGTAAGTCCGCATACATTTCTAAAACCTTCAGACCAGGTCGTGGGCTGAAAATCGGTGTAATCCCCGTCGGAAATTCCCGCCACTCAGAAGCAGCGTTATCAATTGCCGCCACTGCCTGCCGTAACTGGCTGTTCTGGCGACGGGTTTCAGTTGAAACATCCCCTTTTCTGCCACCCGGATCATCAGACAGTAATTCCCAGTAGGATTTGAATTTGGTGGCGACATCAGCATTGCGGATCCAGTGTCCGACATTCGTTTGACCGTGAATGCTACCAACAGACAGATTGGTAGAACCCGTCCAGACTGCACTAGGATCTTCACCTGATCCTTTCAGTAACACCATGAATTTATTGTGTTGGATCTCATTCTTGCGAGCTTCCCGCAACAGCACTTGAGTGCCAATCTCTAGACCAGCATGTTCAATCTGTCGGAGATTCTCTTCTCGAGGAAATGCCTCCTTAGTAGATGTTTGGTTTTCCTTGGCGTCAACGATGATCTTTAAAGTAACATTCCGTTCCACAGCGGCACGCTTCAGTGCTTCAATAACAGGTTCATACCGGAACTCGTAAAAGCAACCTAACAAGGTATCGCCTGTTTCTGCTTGATCGATAAAACGTAGAATGGCATCATCAAGGTCACGGCTGAGCCATGCAAAAGCTTCTTTAGCTTTCTGTGCTTCCCCTGCTTTTCTAAGTTGTTCTGGACTTTGATTACCAAATCGACGCTGATATGCCTGACTGCTGGCTACACCCCGATTAAAGAAGATGTCGTGTTCAAGCTCAGAGAATACGCGTTCTGTCTTAATGGTGATTGGGATAGGCTCAGCAGAACGATCCAGATTTTTGGGCTTTCCTTTGAGCGGATAGAAATAATAGGTATAAGTTCGCCCAGGCTTTGCCGTGAAATCATCGTAGACGAAACTTTGCACTGGATGATCTCTTGTTGAAACAACGATATCTGGAGTTGGTACAGCCAAGACAGATTTGAAAACTTTAAACCCATACAAGAAATACCGTTCATCCTCGCTGGGGTGGTGACGTTCAACCGCAAATCCTAGCAACCCCTGTGTTTCGGCTTTGATAAAGTCGATAGCAAAAGAGACTGAGTTTGTACCTGTAACAGCAAAGACTTGATAACCACCAATCTGAATCGACTTAAACCGCATTAGAGCATCCTCTGCTAATGGAAGAAAGACGTAATGGCAGTATGGGACAGTTCACGATTAGCAACAAGTAGCTACATCAGCAGTATCCTCAACGTTGTTTTGATTAGACGTAGACATCTTGTTGGAAGCTAACTTCTTCTTAGGTAGAATTTTTCTGCATGTTCACCTAAATTAGGTAGATCGCAAGAATCTTTCCGTATATTACGCTGATTTGAATAGATCGCAAGAATCTTTGCAAATATTTTCAGATTTGTGCAGTTATTTGAACGAGTATCGTCAGCCGCATAGTCTATTGCTGTGGCTCAATAGAATTAAAGAACTATGCCCAAAAAAGTTGCTCGATCAACTGCAAGACGTGACAAGACATCGCCGAAAAGAGGCACCTTCAATGGTGTTTTGTGCCAATCTAAGCAACTTCAGGTTCGCCACACTGGAGTACCAACTATCGCCTGTTACCTAGCTAGGCCTGACACCCCAGCTTTTAATCTCTTGAAGCATCTTCATGAAATAATCGTTCTTTATTTTCTGTTCTTATTTGTCAGAAAGACGAAAGTTAACCGGGTAAGAATTGCCTGAGATATCGGTGTAATATAAACTGATGGAATTGATGCCCTAGACCGTTCGCTTGTGCTTGATAAACCAAAAATATCTAACTAATTCTGAGTTACTCGGATATCGTTAGGGCTGATCCACTACACTGTCATCGCCCCTCATGGTTCCTCCGGTCAAGTTCAGTTCCCTTTTGACTTCATCGAACAGGTCTTTAGGGGTGTATTGCTCTCGTAGTAGGAAGCGGTTGACGCTATCGTGACTCAGTTCTTCAAGAATCTTAGACAAACGTACACAACCGACATATTTGGATTCCGTCAAGAGAAACAAAGTGTAAAGATGGCAATTACATTGAGATATTGAGGGCTTTGACTGCTCTCTCACAACCGGATACTGATGAGGGGATTCATCTAAACTCGCTACACTTCTGCATTCTTATCAATGCGTAAGTCCTAACTTATTTAAGTTGAACTACTTAATGGCTTAGCAATTCGGAGAAACAGATGCCTCCTCCTTTCACTCAAGTCAATCGATCTGCTCTAATCGCCTTATTACAACAAGAATTTCACCCTAGTCGGTTGATTCCTAGCTTGACGGCGGCACTAATCACAGGAGTGGTTACGATAATTTATGCGCTTTCCTTTGTGGCCCTAATTTTTTCGGGAGATTTAGCTCCATATATTTCTAAAGGAATTGGGTTGGCGCTGTTTGCTGCAATGGTACAAAGCCTGGTTATTGCTCTGATGAGTTCTTCCCCAGGCATGGTCTCTCATGTACAAGAGGCACCTGTCGCCCTTATGGGAGTGATGGCAGCAGCGATCGCTGCTCAGATGACTGCTTCCACAGATGAAATCCTGCCGACTGTTATTGTTGCCCTTGCCTTTACTACTTTACTTACAGGCATCTGCTGCTTTCTCCTAGGTAAGCTCAAACTGGGCGAACTTATCCGCTTTGTTCCTTATCCAGTAGTAGGAGGTTTTTTAGCAGGCACAGGTTGGCTTCTATCGATGGGAGCGTTCTTGTTAATGACAGGTTTCTCTCCGAGTCTTAATCAACTGCCTCAGCTATTGCAGCCGCAGGTAATCTGGCAATGGGTACCAGGTTCTTGCTTCGGCATCCTTCTAGTTATGGTGTTACGTCGCTACAGTCATGTTCTGCTGATGCCAGGATTGGTAGTAGGAGCGATCGCCCTGTTTTATCTTGCCCTGTTCATGACACAAACCTCAATTCCTAAAGCACAAACCGATGGTCTACTACTAGGCCCTTTTCCTGAAGGAGGTTTATGGCAACCCATACAGCTTTCAACGTTATTTCAGGCAAACTGGCAGATCATCTTTGCACAAACTGGCCAGATGACCGCGATTATATTAATTACAGTTTTGAATCTACTACTGAATGCCATAGGGATCGAATTGGCAATCGGCCGGGACTTAGATCTTAACCGTGAGCTACGAGCGACTGGAATTGCGAACCTCATTGCTGGCTTAGGTGGAGGAATCATTGGCTTTCATAGTATGGGTTCTTCGACCTTGACTTATGCCAAAATTGGAGCGAGAAGCCGCATTGTAGGCATACTGAACGCAGTAAGTATCGTTGCTATCCTCTTGGCGGGTGCATCAGTTATTTCTCTCTTTCCCAAGCCTGTTCTTGGCGGCGTTGCTTTATTTTTGGGATTAGATTTTTTAGTGGAATGGGTCTATGACGCTTGGTTCAAGCTGCCCAAAACTGATTACTTCATCGTCATTCTGATTTTGGTCGTTACTGCTACCGTTGGTTTTCTGGAAGGCGTGGGCGTGGGGCTAGCGATCGCACTCGTTCTTTTCGCAATCAATTACGGGTATGGCAATGATTCGATAGCGTTGGCGAATCCAAAAAAGAAAAAAAGAATCCCCTGAAACCTTTATTCTCGGGTTAGCTCAGTATCCGAGGTATCTACTTAAACAACCCTTAATAGGACTAAGTTTTTGAGATTGCCGATTTTTCTCTCATTGATTCGCCAACGGTATCCGTATCTCGGCTCGACCCCGTTCTGGTCTACCATACTCCTTCTAAAATACAAGCGTTGTTTAATAGACCTGTTGCCAAATAAGGTAGATTAGACCTTAATGACAGAGGCGGGGTTGAGCCATGCTGAATGTTGAGCGGGCACTGAATAATGACCGATTGCTCAGGGCCATGACAGGACTAAATCGAAAAGCCTTCAATGAACTGTGCCAAGTTTTTGGCGAGGTTTACCAGGAGAGGCTGCAAGCTACTGCTCAGCCCCGAAAACGCGCCAGGGGTGGGGGCAGAAAAGCCCGACTACAAAGTCCGACCGCCAAACTATTTTTCATTTTGCTCTACTTCAAATGCTATGCGACCTTCGATGTTCTAGGGTTATTATTCGATCTCGACCGGGGTCGGGCAAATCGTTGGGTGCATCGGCTCCAAGCCATTTTAGAAATTGCCTTAGGACAGAAAATGGTATTACCAGAGCGCAAGATCGAGAGCCTTCAACAATTTATTGAGCGGTTTCCAGAGGTAGAGAAGGTACTCCTAGATGGCACGGAACGTCCGGTGCAGCGCCCTAAAGATGCTGAAAAGCAGAAGGAAAACTACTCTGGCAAAAAGAAACGGCACACCCGTAAGCACATTGCCGCAACAACCTGTCAGAAACGAGTTCTAGTGCTCACCATCGCCAGAGGGGGACGAATCCATGACAAACAGCAGCTTGATGAAGCGAACTTAGTGAGCAATATTCCAGATCAGGTTGCAGTTGCAGGAGATTTAGGTTTTCAGGGATTACAGAACGAGTTTGTCAACATCTTCTTACCGCATAAAAAACCGAGGGGGAAAGAACTAAGCGAAGAGAAAAAGCAGGAGAATAAAGAATTTAGCAGTGAACGAGTCAAGTGTGAACATGCCTTTGCTGGCATCAAGCGCTACAACGCAGTATCAGACATTTATCGAAATCGTGTGTCCGATTTCGATGACCGATTGATGGTGACGGCCGCTGGGCTATGGAACTTCTACTTGGATGCTGCTTAATGAAGATGAAGCATGGCGAAGCAATCTATGCCTGACTGCTAAAAGGTTTTATTAAGCAACAAGTCTAATGTTCCGTTACTACTTAAAGGTGTCTTAACGTACAATTCTTTTCGAATTCTGAGGTGCCCCCAACTACGAAACTCACAATCAAAATCTTCGTGGTGCTTTACTTGAACTACTGTCTTAACCAGATGTCAATAGTTGAACTGAAGAGTAAATAAAAATACTACTGAATAATAGGTCAAGTCCTAATGAATGAGTTACTGGCGCTGATATACGCCAGAATAAGAAATCAATGTTTTTAGCGTTCCGAGTTCTCAAGCTAGTAATGAAAGGTTTGGGTTGCCCATTGGCGTCAGTATATCCCCACTCATCAACTTCGATTTGTGACCCTCTACGAATTAGGTTTTCTAGAAGTTCCCGCGTTCTTAGATCAACAACCCAGAGACATACTGTGAGAGCCATAATGAGAATAAATTTGGTGTAGACAATCTTATCTGCAACTGCAAGAACACCAACTCCAGTAACATATAAGCCAACCAAGGTGAATCTTAGAGAAGCAAATTGGTTTATAGATGAGCATAGAGATACATATTCCGTCCGAATATCTTCTCCAGAAGCTTTAGATACCATACACAATTAGTAAGTATAAGTACATTTTTTTATCCATCTTTTAGACAGGCTAGCGATTCGTATCAGCGGAGCCACACGTGATGCTGATGGATATAGGCGAAACTCGCTTCGCGGACTCTGTTGCATGCGTTTGTTAGCCGGACGGCTGGTTATCAGATAGATCCTTGTACCAGAGTAACTGAACCTCGTCAGGAAACTCGGCGTATGCCATGTGATTGACTGCTCTGACCATACCCCCCTGCCGTACGTAAAACCTGCACCCCGCAACATTGATATTCTAGGTCTCCACCTTTAGCTGCCGACAGCCCTTTGCTCTGGTCCATGACTCCGCCGTACGGGAGAGCTCGAAGCCAACACCTTGACTCTGAGCCTCTGACAAAACACGGACGTCCCACAGGATTGCTATGTCCTCACGGCCCTCTAACATGATCAGGCCCGCTGTGCTGAAGGCAACAACTGCCCCACCGACATCGTGGGTTGAGTCAGGTGCAGCACCTAGCCAAGCACCTATGCTGGTCGGAATACCATGTTCTCAGCAGAGTAGAGCATTTTAACAGTGTTGCCTTGCACATCGATCACGTTGTCGAAAGAGATCAACGTGCGCTGATCAGAGAGCGTGGAGAGCTTTTCCGAGTCGCGGGTCTGAAGCCAGTTCTTGAAATCGATGAGGCTGTTGTGGTTCCGCAGGTACTCCTCGAGGCGTCTCCAGAGCTTGGGAAAAATGGGTGGAATCGTGGCTAGGTCGCTGCGGCTCTGAATCTGCACGCCGACCATCGTGGCATCGTTTTGGTGCAGCACCTGCCCTGCTGTTCGTGCAGCGACGAACGCCGCCGCTAACTCTTGGCGTATCTCCATAAATAGGGTCTCATAGAACATTGTGTAAGCGAAGCCACTTTCTACCATCTTGTAGTTCACACTCCGGCGTGTCAGCAAGGCGTTGAGGAAGACATCCGCACCGTCCGGTTCGTCTAGATCGCCGGAAAACGCGAAACTCACTGGTCGCCGATTTGCGTCTGTCTGTCGAGTGAGGATGAACCCGCGCGGGGTCTCCGCGAACGAGTCAGCGCGTTCACGCAACAGTTCGAAGTTCTTGTCGCGTGAGTCTCCGGCGAGTGGTTGCGTGGCCGCTTTCTCGATTGTATCGATTCCCTCATACCGAAGTTGGACTGTGCCGTCGGCCTTGAACTCCACCCGGCGACCCCGCAACTCATCGAACAGGCGGTCGTCATCTGCCATAAATCGAACGGAATCTCCATCGGGAACACCCGCATTCAAGTGGAATGTGCCCTTAATCAGAGTAAAGCCCATGCCTGTCCCTCAGTTGTGTAAATGTCTGCCCGCCTCACTTCTTTTAAGAGAGAAGTTTGCTACATTTCCACCTAGATTAGGTGGAGCGTAAGAATCTTTCCGTATATTACGCTGATTTTTACGGGTGTGTAAACAAGCATTATTGGACACATAATGGGGTCGAGCCGAGATATTGGTGAAATTGTGACGCCAATCTTAATTGGACTATATTACTCAAAATTTATGGTCTGAAACCCTGATTGTTTCGTTGAAGGCGATCGCTCAGGTTCCCTAGAATGGTTAGATTAGTTGCGAGGTTTGGCAACTAATCTATTTTTAGAACTCAGTTATAACCGTGCTTTCGAGCTTAGCGTCGTTTTAAGATCTGTTGCTGATGTTGTTGGCGAATGTATTACAATTGCACTACAAAGAGTGATAGGCAACGAAAGATCAAGTGCTTCAGCAGTTGTTATATTCTTGTAATTCTGCTTGTAGCACATTCGCCAACAACATCTGTTGATAAACAAAGGAGTAGACCTCCTACGTTGAATTCCCTCACATAGGAAGAAAGAAACCCAACGCCCGAGTTAACCGGCGAGCAATCAACGTCGATGTTAAGGACTTGCTAATTGCGAGTCCAGTTGAATGAGTTGTTAATCATCGGGGTATAAATCATTCCGATACTGGAGAAATGCATTCCGAAACAGCTTCTCCGACTCTCTAGGAAAAGTATACACAAAGACGAAGACTGCATCGTCGTCTCCCTTTGCCTCAGTTCGTTGCCTGTAGAATTCTTCGAGCCAGAGATCATAATGCTCGACAAGAACACCAGCATGATTAAGCAACTTTGGGGGAACAAGGTGTGCTTTCTGAAGAAGGAGGTCACGAATCTCAGTGTTACCTTTGCGTATGATTTCTCCTTCAAGGTACAGGTTCTTATCTTCCCAGCGATCAAATGCACGCTTAGTGCGCTCAAATTGCATGTACATGGGGCCCAACAGTTCCGAAACTGATTCTTCTTTCCACTCTCGGCCCGACCGAAAGACTTGAAGCCCGCGCTCGAACTCTACACGAATTTCCTCTTTAATTCTTGTGGTTCGCCTATTAAAGATTAGAGCCAAAATTCCAGATACAACTGACCCACTCAGTAGGCCAGCTAATAGTAGATTGAAAAAATTATTCAATGGCTCGCTCCTTGATTTTAGAGAACAATAAAAAGAGGTCGGGTAAAAGAGAAGGTGTTACAATTGGTTGCGGGTTTTGTTCTATTTTGATGCGAAATTTTCAAAGGTGGGATCCAATTGTGCACTCAGTGAGTTGAGAGGATGGGGTTTTGATGGTTTCCCTGCCATTTTTGCCATTATTCCCGTTTTCTAAGCACGACAATTCTGGGCCTCTTGCTGAGACCTTAAAGGGATTAGACGGCGAAGTCTTTAGCCTTTGCAGAAGTGTCGGAGACTGATCATCGTGTACGCCAGGGTTTTCAAGGCGTAGTGCAGTTTACTGATCCGCTCGAAGCGCATCAATAAGCGCCGAAACTTGTCTTCCCAAGCGAAGACTCGCTCAATGGTGTAAAACCTCTCCTGAAATATTGCCAGATCGAAAATAGGTTTGCGTCCACGCTTGGGCGTCTTTCTACCTCGCGGATTTGCAGGAATATTCGGAATCATCCCACGATTGAAAATGGCTTTGCGGTTTGAACGACTATCGTAGATTCCATCCAAGCTCACGATGGTCTTGTTCAGGTCTAGTCCGACCTTCTTAGCGATACGGGTCACTTGGGGCAGTGCTTCCTTCAACAGCGGTGATTCGTTTCGGTTGCCAGGTGCTGCTACAAAAGGGGCAATCACATTGCAGTTGCGATCACAGAAGGGAATCACTTTGTCGCCTTTGAGGTGTTTGTGCCCGCTGAATCCAAGGTTGTCTCCCCCTTTCTTCGCCACTGTTGTCGTACCATCACCGTGGATGACGCCGATATCGAGGTACTCCTTCTGGTGAAGATGCAAAACGGATCCCTCGAAAATGGCATCGAAGCATCCATGGGCTTCATAGCGCCGAAAGGCAGAATAAATCCTGGTGTGGTGAATTTCCGGTTGCCCATCTTTGTTATTTTCGATGGGCAGTTCTTTCCACTGACAGCCGAGGTACAACAGCTTCAAAATGTAGTTGAAGATCGCGTGCAAAGAGAGCTTCGGCTGAGGGCCGCGACTCCCGATGTGCAGATGGGGCAAGAAAAATTCCTTAAACTGTTCTAAGGTCAAATTCGTTGGAATCCCTTGTCTGAATTGAGATTGAGCCATTATTACTCCTACCGACTGTCGAACTAATTAGACTAAAGTCTTTTTTGTTTGAGTCGATGGAATGGCTTCTCCTTAAAGGCTTTCAGACAAAATTACCCAGATGGGAAAACCCGCAACCAGTTGTCGGCAAGATCGCGTGGCGCAACGCTAAACACACCACGACTGCACTCGGCGATTCCATCCCTAAGTGCAGCCCCACAATGCACCGCGAATACGTATCCACCACCGTCGTCAGCCACGGTCGCCCTAACACCTCCCCCGCTTGATCCACCACCAACAAATCCACTCGCGTGTGATCACATTGCCACACTTGATTACTTTCCCGCACTTCGACTTCCAACTCCTCACGGGTTTTCAGGATTAAACTCTCTCCTTGCCAACCGATTGAGCGACTTCTTTGTCGTTGTTGCTGAGCCTCGATTTCTCTTCCTAATACCCGATACACTGTCATCCGGCTCGGTGGCTTGCTCTCCCCAACCTCCGCCGCCCTTGCCGCCACTCGCACCGCTACCTGCGCTCGGCTCATTCTTCGTCCTCCCCGATTCCCCGCTCGATACGTTTGCAAAATGTAATCCCTCCAATCTTCATCCAGTCGCGGCTCCCCACGATCCGATCGCCCTTGCCGAATTACTCCACTGACTCCTTCGGCTTGCCACCCTCGCATCAAATGACGCACATTTCGCACTGTCATCTTCAATTGCTCCGCTATCTCTTGCTGGAGCGCCAGGTAGGTTGCCCGATCCGGGGCATTCCCCAACCGCTCCATCGCCCTCACCCGCTCCTCCTCCACCTTCGTTAAACCCGCCGACCGCACCCAACTCCTCGCACTGTCTGCAACTTCCCCGGCTACCGACTCCTCCTTCCTCATCCGTCAGCCTCCAATGCCTTGAGAAATTTATTCTGAGATTTGTCGCTCTTACTTTACACCCGTTCAACCCCCCTTCCGCTCCCGCTTTACACGATTTCGCCACTCGTAATGTTTCGTATATTAGGAAACTTAATTTGAGATCCTTCTCTCAAAAATTTATGAAAAATAATCTGAGACCCGATCAATCCCCACCTCAACCTGTACTACTTAACTCTCAAACTCAAGCACAGTAACCGTTTTAGCATTTTGAATCGGAAAAATAATTTGATACGAAAGGAAAAATAATTTGATACTCGACACCGAGCAATCCCCACCTTAATCTGTACTACTTAACTCTCAAACTCAAGCACAGTAGCCGTTTTAGCATTTTGAGTCGGAAAAATAATTTGATACAAAAGGAAAAATAATTTGATACTCGACAGTAACTGTGATGATGCCTCCTCTAATGCGTTGCTCATAGGCAGGTACAGACAGAAGAAACGCTACGGTGAAGAACAAAACGGAGGTAAGGAAAATGGTTGTGTCGCAAATATTTTTTAGGGACAAACGAGCTATCTTGTTTGCGTTCCTTAAGCACTGATTCCGAAGAGTTCTTCAATAAACTTCGCTTGAGACACATTGTCCCCTTGGCTAATTCCATTACTTGTCCCTTGCGAATCATACTCATGGCTTCAATCCCGCTCAAGGTTCGTCTCGCAGTGTTAAATGAGCTGAACCCATCAGTGGTTTGGTTAGTCGCTTAATGTTTCTGTGATCCTGCTCAATCACGTTATTCAAGTACTTATTCTGCTGCAGTTTAGTCGTTGCTTCTAAGGTTTCATCAACTTTCAAGGCTGCGATCGCCATCAGATCAGCCGCATTCTTGTCCACCGTGATGGCTCGCGGGTTTTGAGTGTGTTGTGCTTTCAGAACTTTACGAAAAAACCGAGTGGCAGCCTTGCTATCTCGCGAGCGCACTCGTGCCATAAGTCCAGCGGATTACCCGCTGAATCGACTGCACGATAGAGATATTTCCAGACTCCTTTGACCTTGATATCAGTCTCATCGACTCGCCATGAATCATTCGTCAGACTCAGGTGCGGTCAAACGCGTTTGTCCAACTCCGGGGCATAACTCAAAATCCAACGGGGGATCCAACCTCAACGCCTCGCTCTGCCATCATCTCTTCCAAACCCCGGTAGCTTAAGGCATAACGGCAATACCATCGCACATTCAGCAGGATGATGTCTGGCAGAAAGTGCCACCATTTAAACAGAGTAAACTGCCATTTAGATTGAGGCCAGAGAAAATCAGCTTCCTCACTCTACTATTTTTGCGACACAACCGGAAAGTATTCATTGACATCATAAAGGCGAGAAGTGACGGTCATAGTTTTTGCCGATTGGTATGGTAATTTTTCAGCTTAAACCAGGCTTTGCTTCCCGCCTAGTCTTTGTCCCAGCTTCTTATAGTTTTGTCAGTCAAGCAGTTCCAAAGGGTCAGTTTGTAATTTCTCCTATTCTATGCACCCTAAAATCGAATTGGTATTAGACAAAGCTGAATGCTTGGCTATTCAGGGTTAACCCTGACACTCCTTCCGCAATTCCAACCAATTCATTGACCGTATCCTTGAGGAAGATGGCTGTGCCAGTGGTAATGCCTAATGTAAAGTTATTAACGAGAACATAGTCACTCGCCGATCCCCGCAGCTGAATAGTATTGCTGCTCTTAAAATCAGTAATCAGCGCGTAGTCCCTCAGACCTTGGGTACTAGGCTTCCTATCGTTGTAGTAACTCGTATTGCGATCGCCTAATACAAAGCGATCGGAGCCATTGCCACCCGTCAGCGCGTCTATTTCGTTGAGTCCAGGGCTAGCAAGTTTGCAGTTTACGCCAATCAGCGTATCTGCGCCATTGCCACCATCGAGCGCATCGCTAGCGGCTAGACCCGTCAGGACATCGCTGCCATTTTTCCCATAGATTTCATCGTTGAGGGCAGTCCCGACAAGTTTCTCTTTGCCGTTGCCACCGATGACTTGGTTATAGGTCGAAATAATATAGGTGATATTCAACGAGGAACCAGTCACAGGCTCGAATCCGCCAAAATTGATGACATATGGCTCGGTTCGGGCTGGCAGAGAATCGAGCATGACCCAGTATCCATCCGACACTGAAGTCGGGATGATCGTTCCTCCCGGCAATCCTTCAAACAAGCCATCGTCTGGAAGCGTTATATCGAAAGGGACTGGAGAGATCTGACGATTCTTTGACAAATCAGGCGCGGTTGCCCCACCTACCTTGGCAAAGAGACTGTTGACTGGAACCTGATCTGCAGTGGCCTTAACGGCATCATAGACCGCTTGAGGTGTCCGTGGAGGATTTTCCCCAAAGGTGTTATCAAAGTAATTGGTTGTGTCGCAAAAAACCCACTTTTTTGAAAAACCTTGCTAGGTCTGGGGTTTGACCTTTCAGAGAGAGGGATACTTGGCAGAAAAAGACAAAATAGCATTTTGGCACCGATGGCTCAAGTAGAAGTTCAAACTTTTGTAACCCTCTGTTGTTGGGACTTACCGATATTTTAGACTCAACTGGGTCAAGGAACTTGCTGAGATCGATGAGATGCCGAGCAAGGGTTAATCGAGTCATTTGCGGCTGTCTCCATCTCTGTAATCCTGACAGAGTAAGCGTTCTACAAAAGGTGGGTTTTTTGCGACACAACCGGTATGAGCCGGTAAGGCATGACCTTGAGCGTCTGAAAACAGCCCCAGCAGAGCTTTGAGGCTGGCTTTTTGATAGACACTAGGCATCAAGCAGAGGAGACTATACACTAGCCCTTGGGCGTGTTGAAGAATGGTTTCCATGACCGTCTTCTGATTTTTTTACTACGCCCTTTCTTTCAGATTTTGGCTCGCTTGGCAACCTTATTGAGAATGGTGCAAGATCTCAGATAACCCATCAGGGTACTGTCGGAGTGAGTGCTTTAAAGCTAGATTGGCTTTGAAAACCTACACAGCGATACTTTTCCTACCTTACAAACAGCTTTGACCTCACCGTAAATCCAAGCGTTTCATGGACGTTCTCTACAGTCCAAGGGTTGGAAGCCTGCATATAACCAAGCCGCTTTGAAGAGCTGCCGTTTTATGCCTACTAGACTTAGTTTGACTCACGTCAGACTTTTCAAACAGTTTCTTAACAGAATAGGAGATAACGTTATGTCAGCATCACAGAATGCGGTCGATGCCGCGCGGAAATATTTCGAGCAGCATTTCGGAAAGCAAGCACACAGTATCGTCAGAACGGAGAGCGACAGGCACCCGAAAGAAGGACATCCGATCCACCTCTTCATAGCAGTGAGATCTGAGGGTGGCAATGCCGCGCCGGTCGAACTGATTCTGGATGATGAGGGTCGTACCGTCGAGTTGCCGAATGAGCGCAAAAGTCTGTTCATTCCGCACGTGGATTCCGTCCCGCCTCACATTACCGATGCTGTGACGGTCACCATCCAGCCAGACGTCAACAACCTGCGGCTCAGCGAGTGCGACACGTTTAGTGAGACCATTACTGTTACGATTCCACCTTCTGCAGCCGTTGCCCCCGCCGACATCTACTTCCTGGCGGACAACACCGGCAGCATGGGTCCTGCTATTAGTGCAGTCCAGGTCGGGGCTAGCAATATTTTCGCAGCCTTGAACGGGTTGTCAGGACTGCAATTCGGTGTCGGCGAATACCAGGATTTCGAAAACGCTGGCGATACGTCGCTCGCCTTTCAGAACCGTCAAGCCGTCACCAATAACCAGGCTGCCGTAACTGCGGCTCTGAACACATGGACTGCTTCCGGTGGTGGTGACGGCCCTGAGGCCCAGCTCTACGCTCTCGATCAGGTGGCCGATTCACCGACGATCAGTTGGCGACCAGGCGTCAAGCGCATCGTGGTTTGGTTTGGTGATGCTCCAGGGCACGACTCAATCTGCAAAGCAGCCAGTGGGCTTGGGTATGATATCACTGAGGCATCGGTGACATCGAAACTGGTGGCCAGCGGGATTACCCTCCTGGCCCTAAGCTTGAACGATGGTCCAGGAGGGTCAGGATATCCCAACGGACTCAATGACGACCCGACGAATCTAATTGGGGGGCCTATTAATGCAGCCTACACGGCCTGCGGTGCGCCGGGAGGAACGCCAGGACAGGCAACTAGAATCGCTGCCGCGACGGGCGGCATTGTGGTCAACAGCGTGGATCCGTCCGCTATCGTTGCGACCATCATCGCTCAATTGAAGGCCCTGTTGACGATCAACAACGTCCACCTCCAGCCGGTCGGTGCCATCGCTCCCTTTGTAACCTCGATCACCCCACCAAGCTACGGCCCCCTGCCAGGAGACCAGCTCAACGTTCTGAAATTCGACGTCACGTTCAGCGGGGATGTGGAAGACTGCGCCACCCGAGATAGGATGTTCAACGGTGCGATCGACGTGGTTGTGGATGGCAGCGTTGTGGCAGCAAAGCCGACGCGCATCACTGTGCCAGCATGTAAGTATACTTACGCGGTCAAGTTCGTCTGCGGCACACAAGCCGACTGCGGCTGCGAGTGTGGTCCGGTGCGCCCGGGCACCTACGCGACTGAGATCAACATACTCAATCCGAAGTGCAAGGAAGCCAGCGTCGTCAAGCGCTTTGTTCCGTTGGTGTTCGCCGGAGCGGTCACGGGCCGTGAGCCCGCCATCGCGATCGCCCGCGCTACTGAAAAGATCGTCCTACCGTCTGGCACAGCCACCATGGACGATTGCTGTCGTATCGCCGAGTTGCTTTATGGCGGTGTTCCAAAATCGGTCATGCCGCTGGCGGTTGGGTTTCTAGAAATCGTCAGCGACCAGGAACTGCATGTGACAGCCGTCTATACGGCTTCAGATCTGCAAGGCCACGGGCTAAGCTTCGACGTGCAGACTGTGCCCGGCAAGCTAACCTAGTGGGTCATTTGCCTCGGATATAGCCATTGCAATATCACTAAAAGCTAACTTAATTAGTCTGATCACTCTTTTGAAAATGGCACTATTCATGGCAAGTGACCCACTAGTGGGTCACTTGCCATGAATAGTGCCATTCTTTAAAAAGTTGATTGCCTCAGGGATATCCAATGCAGCGATCGAGTAACGGCTATATCTGAGGCAAATGACCCACTAGTGGTCTGCCAAATCAACTTTGCAGGGTTCGATAGGAGGATAAAGTCGCTGTAATTTGACTCGTGCATCCGTCGTTTTGAAACGCCAATTGACCGTTGCTTTCTGCAAAGGCTCTTAAGGTTTTTCCTTCAAATTAACGGACATTTAATGTGTTAACTCCTAAGAAACACACTCCGGAGCAACAGGATGAGGGACAAGGTCAAATCCAATCGCCTGCGCCTTTTTCTGGAGATTTTTGACCACTCGTTCACGATGCTGCTGTTCAAAAGCATTGATGCCTGGATCAACATAGG
>JBBRCV010000108.1:0-18067 GCA_038204505.1 Elainellales cyanobacterium | reverse complement strand
GACGCGCAAAGGATTTTTCCAAGATATTGTGAGCCTGACGCAATATTTCCGCTTTGAGAGCTGGCAAGCATTGATTGACTTTATGCTCTACGGCTCTCCAATCCCCCAGCCTGCTGACTCCTCTTAGCTTTTTTGAATTTGGAATTGCTGAGTATGAGTGGATCAAAGTGGACGTGCTGAAAGGTGAACAGAAGTCGCCAGAATACCTGGCACTTAATCCATTCGGACAAATTCCCTTGTTGGTTGATGGCGATACCAAACTAGCGGATGCTCAAGCTATTTTGGTCTATCTGGCACGGCAATATGGCGACGACCAGTGGCTTCCATTAGAGGCACTACCATTGGCACAGGTGGTTCGCTGGTTATCTATTGCATCCGGAGAAGTGCGTCAAGGTCCTGAACAGGCACGACTTTACTATTTGTTTAGCGCAACGAACATCAATATTGAACGGGCACACCAGAAAGCAGAATACATCCTGACACAACTGAATCACCACTTAAGCGATCGCCCCTGGTTGGAGTTGGGGCATCCCACGATCGCCGATATTGCTGTCTTCCCCTACATCGCCCTGGCACGAGATGGCAAAATTGACCTGAACCCTTATCCCCATGTGTTGACCTGGATCGATCGTGTTAAACAACTCTCTGGTTACGTCCCTATGGCAGGACTATAAGCAAACCCACACTCGTTGAAAGGAGGGAAAGCAAGATGGTAAATTCAGGTTGGTCAGGAATCGAATCACCTTTTCACCGGGGCGAACTGGCAATTCAGTCCCGCCTCGGCATTCAGGAGCGAATGGATAAGCAAGGGCGACGAATGATTCGGGACTATCTCCCCGATCAGTTGCAGCAGTTCTTCGCTCAACTACCCTATGTGATTGTGGGCACCGTGGATGCGATCGGAAGTCCCTGGGCTTCCATTCTAGTTGGGGAACCAGGCTTTCTCTCTGCGCCCAGCGATCGCACCTTACAAGCCGTTGCTAAACCTCTGTTTGGAGATCCTCTAGCAACCACTCTTGCTAATGGTATCTATCGGTTTACTCGACATAGAACTGCATACTCGCTGTCGCGATCGCCTCAATGGGACTGTTACAGAAACTCATGCAGACGGCTTTGAAGTACAGGTAAGACAAAGCTTTGGCAACTGTCCTCAATACATTCAGGCACGCAGGTTTGAACTAGGTCAAGATGAACGATCTCTCCCCAAATCGGTTCATCAGATTACTACGTTAGGAACAGTGGAAGAAGCCATGATTATAACGGCGGATACATTCTTCATTACAACAGCCTATCAAGACGATGCGGCAGGTGCACCAAGGGGCGTAGATGTCTCTCATCGTGGTGGCAAACCTGGCTTTGTACACATTGATAATCACCAGACCTTGACCATTCCTGATTTCTCTGGCAATGGTCACTTTAATACTTTTGGCAATCTGGAGTTGAATCCTCGCGCAGGACTGCTGTTTGTGGATTTTGCTCAAGGCAATTTGCTCTACCTCACAGGCAGCGCCGAAGTCATTTGGCAAGGCGCTGAAATTAACGCATATAAAGGAGCGGAGCGATTATTTCAATTCCGCCTGCATCAGGGATATCGGGTAGACGGCAGCCTCCCTTTGCGCTGGTCAGATCCAGAGTTATCGCCTTTTCTGAATTCCACAGGTTCTTGGTAGGAAACGACAGAGCGATCGCAATTTTGCACAAGCCCGTAGAATTGATGCACTCCCTTATCTAAGGCGCGGAGACTCGTAAAAACGCCACCATCTGTAAGTATTTGATGGCTTGATCACCAGGTTATTCACAATTCCTCCTAAAATTGGGGAATTGTGAATAAAGTTAGAGAAGGCAAGGAGTCACCTCACTGTTCCTGATAGTTCCAAAGTAGCCCACCATCAACAAAGAATGTACTGCCCGTGATGTAGTCAGCATCAGAAGATGATAGAAATGCGACCAGGGACGCAACATCCTGCGGTTGACCCAAACGACCGAGCGGGATGTTTTTGAGTAGTGCCCCTAGCTTTTCTGGATTGTTTAATAGCTGGGTGTTAATGGGAGTTTCGATCGCCCCCGGTGCCACATTATTAATTGTGATCCCCAGTGCGCCTAGCTCGATCGCCAGGTTGCGAGTCAACATCTTCATTCCGCCTTTACTGACGCAATATGCCGTGAAGTTGGGAAAAGGCAAATCCTCATGCACTGAACTGATATTGATCACCTTTCCAGGACGCTTCGTTTCTAGCAGATGTTGTACAAACGCTTGCGTCGCAAAGAAAACACCCTTTAAGTTGATGTTTAGCACCGCATCGTAATCCGCTTCAGTCACTTCCCAAAACGGTGCATGTTTTTCAATTCCGGCATTGTTGACTAAAATATCCAGCTTGCCAAAGTGCTCAATGCTCTCAGCAATCAGCTCACGCACCATCTCCACATTGCCCAAGTCTGCCTGGACAGTATGACCACGAGAGTTTGAGCACTCTGCTAGATGACACTTTCCTCCGATCGCTTTCACTTTTTCCAGAGTTTCTTCAGCCCCCTCTGGATGAGAGCGATAGTTAATCACGACATCTGCCCCTTCTTCAGCTAGGCGTAGAACAATTCCCTGCCCAATTCCCTGGCTACTGCCTGTCACTAGAGCAACTTTACCTGCAAGTTTCATGACTATTCCTCCTATAAAAGTTGTTTTTGCGTTGTTAGCTAAGTAACTTGTGATTTGTTGTTATTAACCCGGTGCTCTTGATTGACGTACCAAACACAATCCAATCTTTCAATATCATGGTTGAAACCTCTCTGCCTGCGTGTTGCTGGCGCACATCAGACCTTAATCTAATTTGATTTTTGCTGAAGATAGCGATCGAAAGATGATTAGCTTCTAAAAGATTTAGCCTAAAGTGATGATATTTCAGCGAGAAACTTCTTACCTTTTTCTCAACTGAATCTTATCTTCAATTGATTCAGATATAGTAATGCTCTATTTCAGTGGAAGGTAGCTGCAACTCATTTCCAGGCTGAGTCAGATTATATAACGAGCATAACTTTCTTTATCGATGGTGGTTTACTCTAGGACTATCCACAACAGGAGCAAGAAATAACTTTCCGAACACTCATCGATCGCTAATCCCATTCTCATTCTTCGATTTCTAAAGACTGTTAGGATTTTCTCGACAGGTTGTTCAGAGTAGTTATTTCAGAGCATCATGACTTCAGAAGAACTTCGATTACAGCAGGATCGTGAACGTATTGCTTACTGGAAGCGCTGGGGACCGTATCTGAGCGAGCGCCAATGGGGTACGGTTCGAGAAGATTACAGTCCCTATGGCTCTGCCTGGGATTATTTTTCTCACGATCAGGCACGATCGCGTACCTATCGTTGGGGCGAAGACGGTATTGCTGGGATCTCGGACAGTCGTCAGCGGTTGTGTTTTGCGATCGCACTTTGGAACGGTAATGATCCCATTCTGAAAGAGCGATTATTTGGCTTAACTGGAACAGAAGGCAATCACGGTGAGGATGTTAAAGAGTATTATTTCTATCTCGACAGCACTCCCACCCATTCCTACATGAAATGCTTATACAAGTATCCTCAGCAAGCCTTTCCTTACACGCAACTAGCAGAGGAAAATCGCCGTAGAAGCAAATCTGAACCAGAATTTGAGCTACTTGATACCGGAGTTTTCGCTGAAAATCGCTACTTTGATGTGTTTGTGGAATACGCTAAGGCATCACCAGAAGATGTTTTAATTCAGGTGACGATCGCCAATCGAGGATCAGAATCTCACACGCTTCATCTACTGCCAACCCTCTGGTTTCGTAACATTTGGGATTGGAATGATGAAATTGAGAAACCGTTTATCAAAGTTATTGATGATGCGAATTTCAGTGTGATTGAAGCGGCTCATGCAACATTGGGAACACGTTGGCTCTACTGTGAAAGCGGTTCAGAACTTCTTTTTACTAATAACGAAACAAACTACAAGCGGCTGTTTGGCACCAGCAATGAATCACCTTACGTCAAAGACGGGATCAATGATTACGTGGTGCAGGGACAGCAGGATAGCATCAATCCCGATCGCGTAGGTACAAAATTTTCGGCTCATTATCAATTGTCGTTTGCGCCTGGAGAAACTAAAACCATTCGCCTGCGCTTGAGCGATGCCCCAACCATTGCTGAACCGTTTAGTGCAGAATTCGATCGCCTCTTTCAGACTCGCAAGCAGGAAGCAGACGAGTTTTATCAGCGGATTTGCCCCTTGCCAATGTCAACAGACGAACGCAACATTCAGCGACAGGCGTTTGCCGGATTGTTGTGGAGTAAGCAGTACTACCACTATGTTGTAGAGAATTGGTTGAAGGGTGATCCCGGACAGCCGACACCACCGCCCGAACGGAAAACCGGACGTAACCGCGAGTGGAGTCATTTATTTAGCGAAGACATTCTTTCGATGCCCGACAAATGGGAGTATCCCTGGTTTGCTGCCTGGGATCTGGCATTTCACCTGATCCCGCTGGTAGTGATTGATCCAGATTTTGCTAAACTGCAACTCGATCGCCTGACCCGCGAATGGTATATGCAGCCAAATGGTCAACTACCTGCCTACGAATGGGCATTTAGTGATGTCAATCCCCCGGTACAAGCGTGGGCAGCTTTGCGCGTTTATCAGATCGAGCAAAAGTTTTATGGACGCAGCGATCGCCAGTTTTTGCAGCGGGTGTTTCACAAACTGCTGCTCAACTTTACCTGGTGGGTCAATCGCAAAGATATGGAAGGTAGGAATGTCTTTCAAGGTGGCTTTTTGGGGCTGGATAACATTGGAGTGTTCGATCGCAGCCAAGAACTTCCCACAGGCGGCTATCTAAATCAGGCAGATGGCACAAGCTGGATGGGAATGTATTGCTTGAACATGCTGGCGATCGCGCTGGAGCTGGCAAAAGAAGATGACTCTTACGAAGATATTGCCAGTAAATTTTTTGAACATTTTCTGTATATTGCTGACGCGATCGATGGCATTGGCGATGCCGATATTGCCCTGTGGGATAACGAAGATGGATTCTACTATGACGCGCTGCGAATGCCAGATGGTCGGCAGTTGCCCCTGAAGGTGCGCTCGATGGTCGGGTTAATTCCCCTATTTGCCGTCACAGTCCTGGAATTAGAGACGCTGCAACGCTTTCCGGGGTTCAAGCGGCGAATGGAGTGGTTCATTCACAATCGTCCTGAACTGAAGAAAAATGTGGCTTGCATGGAAACACCCGGCATGGGAGCTAGACGGTTGTTAGCGATCGTTTATGGAGGGAAATTGCGACGGATCTTGCAACGAATGCTGGATGAGAATGAGTTCTTTAGTCCTCACGGCATCCGAGCACTCTCCAAGTACCATCAAGAGCATCCCTACATTCTGCAATGTCCTGGTGACAGCTACTACGTCCACTATGAACCCGCTGAATCAACCACAGGTTTGTTCGGCGGCAATTCTAACTGGCGCGGTCCAATCTGGTTCCCCGTGAATTACCTGATTATTGAGTCCCTCTATCAGTTTCATCAATACTTTGGGGATGAGTTCAAGGTGGAATGTCCGACAGGTTCTGGGCAAGAAATGACCTTGCGAGAAGTGGCGATCGCCCTATCTCACCGTTTATCGGCTGTCTTTGAGCAGGATGGTGAAGGTCGCCGTCCGGTGTATGGCGGATTAGAGATGTTTCAGTCTGATCCGCACTGGCGCAACTACATTCTATTTCATGAATATTTTCATGGAGACAACGGAATGGGTTTAGGAGCCAGTCATCAAACTGGGTGGACGGGATTAGTCGCCGCGATGATTCTTCAGAATGTCGAACACCGATCACAGGGAGGTCAAGATGGAGCTTAAACAGCATTTGCCAGAATATCTGATGGAAGCCGCAGAACTGGGAATATTCATGATTTCGGCGGGCGTGTTTACCTGTTTGTTTGAATATCCTAACTCGCCTGTTCATCAAGCGATTTCTAGTGGGGATCTACGCCGACTTTTAATTGGGATGGCAATAGGATTGACAGCGATCGCCCTAATCTATTCTCCCTGGGGCAAACAATCTGGCGCACACCCAAACCCTGCAATTACCCTCACGTTCTACCGTCTTGGCAAAGTTAAACGTCAGGATGCCCTGTTCTACATTCTGTTTCAATGCTTAGGAGGATTGGCGGGCGTTTATTTAGTCATACTACTGTTGCGGAATACATTCACTCAACCTCCCATAAACTATATCGTCACCGTACCAGGAACGTTTGGCTGGATTGCTGCTTTGCTAGGTGAATTAGTCGTTGCCTTTATTATGATGACGATAGTTTTGCTAACCAGCAACAACAAAAAACTCAGTCGTTACACGGGATTGTTTGCTGGCTGTTTGGTGATGCTCTATGTCTTCCTGGAAGCACCGCTCTCTGGATTTGGTATGAATCCTGCCCGGAGTTTTGCCTCCGCTTTTCCTGCACAAAATTGGACGGCATTCCCGCCGTATGTGCTTGCTCCTGTGATTGGCATGTTTTCAGCCGCCGAACTGTACCAGTTCCTGTTTGGTCGGCAAGCTGTTAATTGTGCCAAACTCAACCACGATAATCACAAACGCTGTATTTTCCGCTGCAATTACAAACGAAATAGTGCGCTTGATTTGAGCGATCGGCTGTTGCAATAGAGTTTATTTCTAAGGAATTCATCTATGACCACACAACATTACGATGTCATCATTATTGGTACAGGTGCAGGTGGAGGCACTTTAGCCCATCAGCTTGCTCCTACAGGTAAGAAGATTCTAATTTTGGAGCGCGGGAGTTTTTTGCCGCGTGAAAAAGAAAATTGGAGTGCCAAAGAGGTTTACCAGAAGGAGCGCTATCACACGGATGAGATGTGGTACAACGTCGAGGGTAAACCCTTTCGTCCAGGCACGGGGTATTGGGTTGGGGGCAACACCAAGGTTTACGGGGCAGCACTCCTGCGAATGCGAGAGCAGGACTTTGATGCCGTCACGCACTATGAAGGCATTTCCCCCGATTGGTCTCTGAAATATCAGGATTTCGAGCCGTACTATACGGAAGCAGAAAAACTCTACAACGTTCATGGGTTGCAGGGTGAAGACCCGATCGAGCCACCGATGAGTCAGGGTTATCCCCATCCTCCGGTTAGTCATGAACCGCGCATGCAAGACATTTGTGACGGCTTTCAACATCGAGGATTGCGTCCGTTTCACCTGCCGCTGGGAATTAAGCTGGATGAGGTAAATCCAGATCTCAGTCCCTGTATTCGCTGCAACACATGTGATGGCTTTCCCTGTCTAATTCATGCCAAAGCTGATGCAGATGTGAATGCGGTGCGTCCGGCTCAACAACACACGAATGTCACGTTAGTGACAAAAGCAAAAGTTGTGCGCTTACACACCAGTCCATCAGGACGGGAAGTTACCGGAGTAGAGGCGGAAATTGAAGGGCGATCGCAACTTTTCACAAGCGATGTAGTGGTGGTGGCATGTGGCGCGATTAACTCTGCACTGCTGCTGTTGCGCTCTGCCAATGATCAGCATCCCAGCGGCTTAGCCAATCGCTCCGGTCAGGTCGGGCGCAACTTTATGAAGCATCTGGCAACGGCAATCCTGGCAATCAATTCCAAGCCAAATCCAGCCGTTTATCAAAAAACGATCGCGGTCAACGATTTCTATTGGGGTGAGTCAGGCTTTCCCTATCCAATGGGACATATCCAAAATACTGGCAATATTTTAGGAGACATGATTCCGGCTGAAGCTCCCCCAGCACTCGCGCCTCTCGCCAAGCTGGTTCCCGGTTTTGGGCTTGAGCGGCTTGCCAGCCATTCAACGGGTTGGTGGTTGCAATCCGAGGATTTGCCTCATTCAGATAATCGCGTGCGTTTAATGGGCGACAAGGTGTGTCTGGAGTACAAACCGAACAATACCAAACCCCACGATCGCCTCACTCAACGTTGGATGACGATATTGAAAGCGATCGACCACTCAATGCAGCCTTACGTCATCCCAATGGGTATTTATCCCCGCAACAGCATTCCCTTACAAGCTGTAGGGCATCAGTGCGGCACCTGTCGCTTTGGCGAAGATCCAATGACATCAGTGCTGGATCTGAATTGTCGTACTCACGATGTAGACAATCTCTATGTCGTGGATGGCAGTTTCTTTCCATCTAATTCAGGCGTGAATCCAACGCTGACCATTATTGCCAACGCGCTGCGAGTCGGAGATCACTTGCAGGAGCGAATGAAATAGCGACGCAGCAATGCGTAGGCAAATATTGATGTTTTACATCAAGACCATGACCAACTCAACTAACTAAGAGGAAGACTGATGACAACTACGACACAAGACAGAATCGCGTTAGGTCGGAAATTTGAGAATGCAGGACTGCTGATCATTCGGTATGGACTGGTGCTGATCTTTCTCTGGATTGGACTGCTGAAATTCCTGCCCTTTGAAGCCAAAGCCATTGAGCCACTGGTGGCTCACAGTCCATTTATGAGTTGGATGCTGGGTGCATTTAGAGTTCAAGGAACCTCAAACGCGATCGGCATCATTGAACTGATCACTGCCTTCTTAATTGCAGTACGCCCCTGGTCGCCGATCGCCTGTACCCTTGGCAGTGCGATGGCAGTCATCACCTCTCTGCTAACGCTGAGCTTTATCTTTTCGACCCCTGGCTGGGAACCCACTATAGGATTTCCGGCTTTGTCTCCAATTCCGGGACAGTTTCTACTGAAAGACGTCCTGATTTTGGGAGGAGGGCTGTGGTCGTTAGGGGAATCTTTGCAAGCGATGTATGGTCGTCGGAATGGCAACGGCAACCGACGTATCGATCCACTTTAAAGAATCACCTTCAGCGAACGAGTCAACTGTTTGCTCTCCAAATTGCTGATTTGGAGGCAAACAGTTCACAACCACCGATCGCCTGCACCGCAATCAGCAGACGTCCGAAAATGATCTGAATGGGAAGCTGCATGAACAAATATCGACGACGCGGTTTAATTGGTTTGTTGGCTGGACTAGTGAGCAGCGTTGCCCTAGTCACAACGATTGGCAGTGGCGGTCTCAGCATTGGGTTAGGAATGCTGATAGGACTAGGGTATGCGATCGGCTTTGCTTCTACTCCCCTTGCCTACATCGACAGCTTGATGACCGCAGCAGCACTGGGAATTCCGCTCTGGGGATTGCTTAGCATAATTGTGTTTCCGCTGCTGATGGGGCAACTACCCCAGTGGACAGCAGTAGGAATGCGAATGCTGTTTCCTGAACTAGTGGGCTGGGTGTTGTATGGCGCAAGTCTGGGGTTGGTGACTCAAGCTTTGAGTGATTTAGCGTTTTGGCGATTGGGAGCAGAATTCACGTTAGTTCAACCGCCTGGCGAAAACCCAACACAGATTCTAATTTTGGGAGGTGGCTTTGCAGGTGTGACCACAGCGGCAGCTTTAGAGCGTTTGTTTGGTGCCGATCGGGCGATCGCCTTCACGCTTGTGAGCGATACAAACGCTCTTTTGTTCACGCCGATGCTGTCAGAGGTTGCGGGCAGTAGTTTAGAACCAACCCACATCAGCACTCCGTTACGGAGCAGCCTGCGTCGAACGCGAGTGGTGCGAGGGCGTGTCGCTCAAATTGACCTGGCAGCGCGTCGCGTCATTCTAGCCATGGACGATCGCTCCAATGCCGAGGCGGCTTCTACGGCTCTAGAGCTGACCTACGATCACTTAGTTTTAGCCTTAGGTGCGGTGACTAACTATCTAGGCATGGAGAACGTTCAGAAACTCGCGTTTGACTTCAAGACCTTGCTGGATGCCATTCGCATTCGTAACCGTGTGATTGACCGATTTGAACATGCCGATCGCGAGTTAGACCCGATTAAACGCCGCGAAATGTTGACGTTTGTAATTGCTGGAGGCGGCTTCGCAGGTGTGGAATTAGCCGGGTCTTTGAATGATTTTGCTCGTGGAATTTTGGTTGATTACCCCAATCTACAGACTGAAGAACTCCAAATTATTGTGGTTCACTCGCGCGATCGCATCCTGCCAGAGTTGAGCGAACCTTTAGCCGCTTATGCCCTTCAGCGCATGACGGCACGAGGCGTTATGTTCAAATTGAATCAGCGTCTAGCAGACGCTCGACCAGGAATGGTTGTCTTAAAATCGGGGGAAGAAATTCCTGCTCAAACGCTGGTCTGGACAGCCGGGACAACGCCCAATCCACTGCTGAAGACGCTGCCGATCGAGCTAGACGCGCGCGGTGCGATCGTTGTAGACAGTACGCTGTCTGTTCTGGGTCATCCTGGTGTCTGGGCAGTGGGAGATTGCGCTTCAATCATGGATGCAAAGACGGGCAAACCCTGCCCCCCGACCGCCCAATTTGCTCTGCGTGAGGGTGAGATATTGGCGCATAACCTGTACGCCAGCCTCAAGGGAAAACCGCTCAAGTCTTTCCACTTTGACTCATTAGGCACACTGTGCTTGGTGGGTCATCATACCGCCTGTGCTGAGGTAACGCTGCCGTTTGCCAGAGATCGATCGGTGCGTTTCTCCGGTTTAATTGCCTGGCTGATGTGGCGCGGACTTTATCTATCTAAGCTTCCAGGTCTGGAGCGCAAAATCCGAGTGCTAACCGATTGGATCATTGAGCTTTTCTTCCCGCGTGACATTGTCCAGACGATCGATCTCAACTAGCAGGGCGGTATAACAAATGGCTAATGACTTCTCTGCACAACCGCAGGTCAGACGTTCTCAACTGCTGACGGCGATCGCTTTATCCGTTCTGGTTGGTGCGTTGGGGGGTGCCCAGTACGGGGCGCTCATGCCCGTGTCCATCACCGCAGGTGTGCTGCTGGGTGGACTATATGGTTTGTTTTTTGCTCTACTCGCTGCACCCCGTGCCATTACTCCAGGCGCAGGTTTAGTTTGGGGTCTAGGCTACGCTTTCCTGCTCTGGTTGGCACTGCCAGTTGGCATCCTGTCAGTGATGGTCGCAGGCGCACCAGAGATGGGAATGCTGGATACCGCCCGCGATCGCTTTCCCGAACTCGTTGCCTCTATCCTCTGCTTTGGGCTACCGCTGGGCTTAGGGCTAGGAATCTGGGGTCGTTTTCAGCCTCAGCCAGGACTGATACCCTTTAATCTGCCACGAGCGATCGTGGGCGGAGGGCTGGCTGGCATCTTAGGCGGTTGGGCATTTGGTAAATGGATGGAGCAGGTTAACTTTTTCTCGCTCGTTGCTGGACTCGTCAACTCCCAGTTCCGCATAGTGGGTGTGACCTTGCATTTCCTGATTGCCATGGTGATTGGAGTCAGTTTTGGCGTTCTGTTCCAGCGCGATATTCGTGGCTATGGCTCTAGTCTCGGTTGGGGATTAGTCTACGGTATGCTGTGGTGGTTTTTAGGACCGCTAACCCTTCTGCCCCTTTGGTTAGGACAACCATTAGATTGGTCATACCAGCAAGGCAGAATCCTATTTAGTTCGCTAGTGGGTCATATTATTTACGGTCTAATTGTCGGTTTGATCTATGCGGTTGTCGATCGACTTTGGGTTAGCTTCTTTACGGAATCTGACCCCATTAACCGCGAACCCGAAGGACCAGGTTCTCGCACCTTATACTCGCTAGGATGGGGAGCAGTTGCTAGTCTAGCCGGTGGCTTGCTGTTTAGCCTGGTGATGCTGGCGATCGGTATCTTACCCATGATGGCGACTCTAGTCGGTGGCACATCCTCGGTACTTGGCTTCATTGTTCACATGATGATCAGTACGCTGGTGGGCATGAGCTACGGGCTTTTGTTTCAGCGGGAAGCCCCAAATTTTGGGTCGGGTATCGCTTGGGGATTAGTCTACGGTCTAATCTGGTGGTTTATTGGTCCACTAACGTTGATGCCCCTTCTACTCAGCGGTTCTGTCACATGGACAGTTGAGGCGGCTGACGCGCTGCTGCCTGCTCTGATTGGACACTTAATCTACGGTGCAGCAACGGCGATCGCCTTTCTCTTCTTAGAACGTCGCCATGCCAGTTGGCTGTTGCTCGATCCCCGCATTGCCGCCCGCGAAGCTCACCGTCGTCGCCCCGTCGGAACACCTGCTCCCGCGCTGTGGCTCTTCTCGTTAGGGCTAGGAGTCTTGCTGCCCATTCTGTTGGGATAATCTCCAGACAATTCTGCTCCCTCAAGAACAGTCATGGACTCAGTGGATGATATGAAACTTATCATGGCACATATCAGAAATGCAGCGAACAACAACATCACTTGGATCGGTATGGTTACCAGGTTCAACTACTGGACGCAGTCCTCTAGCCTACTGACTACAAAAGAGAAGTTGGGTGCATTTTTTAGGAGTCAGTTGCAGTGTGCCCTCCCACTCAACTACGTCGACTTCCAGAATGCTGCCATTTCTTATGACATCAAATGCACAAATGGAAATGTCCCTGATTTGAGTTATCGCTCTACGCTAGCCCCCAATCCTACTACTATCACTCCATCCAGCAATGTATTTAAGTTTAGAAAAATTCAGAATGCAATAGTGGCAACTAATGCTGGAGTGGCAGGTATCATGCATTGTGTACCGCAAAATATTACAGGATTCATGAAGCTCAACAGCAATGTCGAAATGATTCAGTGAAGTCAAAGCGAGTTAATCCGAGCTATGGTTCAAAGAATAGTGTATTACTCCAGGTAGGAAGCGTATTGAGCGAGGAGTTCAATTCCTGAACCGCAGTGGAAAGGGCGATTGACCTGTAGCCAAAAGTAACCCTTGCCTGAATATCTGAGTCAGGCAAGGGTATTGCATCCGAGTTCAACTCAAAGCAGGATTTTACCGACTTGGGCTTGGACTGGGTTGCATCATTGAGCCACCTGGAGATGAGCTAGGACGCGGTGAAGGC
This sequence comes from Elainellales cyanobacterium, assembly GCA_038204505.1. GTDB lineage: Bacteria > Cyanobacteriota > Cyanobacteriia > Elainellales > Elainellaceae > Timaviella. The sequence goes on along the minus strand of JBBRCV010000108.1, from coordinate 5,181 downwards.
TGCATCATCGAGCCGCCTGGAGCCATCATGGTGTCAGAAGGATGAGGGCTAGATTGCATCATTGAACCGCTTGGAGCGTAGGTGCCGATGGCACGAGGGTAGCAATAGAAGTAGACCTGACCCCCTGAACGATAGCAGTGTTGCCCTGGAATGACAGTTTGAGTGCGAGTATAGCCTGCTGGTAAACCTGTTTGGGCTTGAGCAACGATCGGAGCTATAAAGCCAAGACCGAGAGTAGTGAGTCCAATCAACAATATTTTAGGCATGAGTTTTAATGCTTTGAAGTCCATCTTTCATAATGTTACGTTGTCGATCGAATAAAGGATTGCAACTCACAGTAGCAGGGCGGAAAAAAGCCTCAGCCGATCGCAAAATGAATCGTACAGTGGTGCTTTCAGAGGTTATGCCAAAATGGGATACGACAACGATTCCTTCATTTTGGGGTCATAAGAGTCGATTGGCATCCCTAACAAACCAGCAGATGAACTCTCCAGAGTCCATCTCACGGTAACTATAAGGCTGCCAAAGAAACGACCTTTTCTTTGGTACAGTTGCTTACGCTTCCTCGAACGTTGATTTTCAACCGTTGGTGCAGCCTTTTGTATACCAAAAAACTCGTCTACCAGATCTCAGTACCAAATTCTTTTTACAAGTTGAATTTCGTGGTACATCAATTAGGGGTTCTAGTTATGAAAGTATCTCTAGCTCCAGGATTGCGGGCTTATGACCCCAAAATGAAGGAATCGTTGTCGTATGCCTAGTTGAGAAAGGGATTATCGCTAGAACGAGAAAAGGTAGCAAGAAATGATCCAATTTGCTCTGTATCGCGCTGATGACTAACGGACTTGTGCTGATGGGTAATGCTCAGGAACTGAGAATTTGATCTCGCTCACTTGTCGATCGCTCTCACAAACTCCGATTATGTGTTGAGGTTGGCAAGAGCTGCGGCAATGCGGAGTGGGGCATTCGGTCGAGCATACATCCGCTCCAGATACTGAAGGAGTTGCGGACAGCCATCGAGCAACCCAACCTCGTTTGCCCAGTCGAGGGTATAGGCACACACGAAATCGGCGATCGTCACCATGTCGCCCACGATGAACTGACGACCCTGCATCTGATCCTCCATCACAGCTACCATCTCCGTGAAATCCTGGCGGGCGAGGGAAACCTCGGCAGGCAGGCGCAGGTGTTCTGGATACAGCATCGTGTGACGCGAGATCCGCCATAACGGTTGTTCCAACTCTGTAGTCACAAACAGAAGCCAACGGTAGACTTGCGATCGCTGTTTAATGTCTGTAGGAACCAACCCTTCATGAGGATACTTCTCCGCCAGGTAGAGTCCAATTGCAACCGACTCGGTAAGAACCAGGCCGTCGTCAACGAGTACTGGAATCTTGCCAGCCGGATTAATTTTGAGAAACTCCGGGTGGTGGTGTTCACCCGCCATGAGGTTGATGGTTACAGGCTCAAAGTCTACTCCTAGTTCTTGGAGTATCCATCGCACTCGAATCGAGCACGTGGGAGCGAATTCATATAGCTGCATATGTTTCTCCTTTGGTCTTCTCTTGCCAATCTGAATATCTTGATAAACAAGATTTTGACCACCTTTTGCCAGTCTGGATAGCTTGATAAACAAGGGAGATGGCAAGTGCTTGAGCACTATCACTGCAATTAGATCTGCCCTCACTCCGCCGCATTTGGGGGCATATGAAGTCCGATCATATTGCCTTCTGTATCGAGAACCAAAGCCATGAAACCGTACTGACCGATTGACATTTTGGGTTTGTGGATTTGCCCACTCGCGTTGACAACGCGCTCTGATTCTACAGCGACCTCATCGCAATGAAAGTAAGGTATCGTGCCACTTCCGCCAGACTCAACCCCGTCCCTCTTGACCAATGCACCAGAAGCCCCAACCCTATCCATAGCCATCGGAAACGCCCACATGTCGATTCCAGGACTTTCAAGCTTTTCCAGCTTCACCTGGAACACAGACTCGTAAAAACGTTTTGCACGATCCATGTCCTGGGCGTAAATCTCACACCAAATAATGGGATTAGGTTTCATAATGTATCTCCTGTTTGATTTTGCAGGGATGGTGTCAGTTTGCAACTACATGATTGCTCTACTAGATAGTCGAGTAAAGGTGCGTGCGATCGACAGGTTGAACAATCCTTTTCTAGAAAAGTTTTAAGTGCCGATTAGGAATTCAGCGCTGTGCGATCGCACTTGAGTTTCCTAGCTGCACACCTCACGAATTCTTTAGTTTTTCAGCCGCCGCCCTGATCTGTTCTTCTTGCGCTCTGAGTTCGGGAGTGAATTCATCTCCAAAGTCTGATGCGTCAAAAATTGGTCGAATCTCGATCTCGGATTCTCCCGGCATGGGATTGGGGCAACGTTTGACCCAGGCGCGCTGCTTCGCAGATACCGCAAGGGTCGCCTCTTCCATCGACTGCACTTGCCAGATCCAGAAGCCTGCCACCAGCTCCTTGGTCTCAGTGAACGGTCCGTCCGTCACAGTTCGATTTGCCCCAGAAAACCTGACTCGCGCTCCTTTCGAGCTGGGATGTAGCCCATCGGCAGCGAGCAAAATTCCGGCTTTGACCAACTCTTCGTTGTAGTTTCCCATGTCAGTGAGCAGTTGTTCGCTCGGCATCACACCCGCTTCGGATTCTTGGGTGGCTTTGACCATTACGATCACTTTCATTGTTGAATCTCCTGTTGTTGATTGTTTGTAAAAAGCTATCCAGCATATGCCCGCTTCAGTTCATCAATGTCAAGCTTCTTCATTTTCAGCATGGCGGTCATGGCTCTTTGCGATTTTTCTGCATCGGCATCATTGAGCATCTCGATCATAACTCTGGGGACAATTTGCCAAGAAACGCCGTATTTGTCTTTGAGCCAGCCACACTGCTGCGCCGTTTTATCTCCGCCCATCGATAGCTTCTCCCAGAAATAATCCACTTCGGTTTGATCTTTGCAATCGACTTGGAACGAGATGGCCTCATTAAATTTGAAATCCGGACCGCCGTTGAGGGTAGTAAACTTTTGCCCATCTAGCTCGAAGGATACCATCAGAACTGATCCTGCTGGCTTGCCATGAATCTCTTTTCCCGCTTCTCCATAGCGAGAGATATTGACGATTTTTGAATTTGAGAAAATTCCAATGTAGAACTCTGCTGCCTCTTCAGCGCGATCGTCGAACCATAAGCAGGGAGCTATCCTTTGAAGGGTTGCCATGATGTTTCTCCAATTGGATTAATTGTGATTGCGATCTTCGCAATGGATTTAGGTGTTTAATTTAAATCCTCTACCTAATAGTCGAATGGAGGTGCGCGCGATCGACAGGTTGGGCAGATTTTTTTAGAAAAGTGCTGAAATGGCAATCTCAACTACTTTTCTGACGACAGACCAGGCAATTCTACGATCGGGCGAATTTCGGCGTGCCTTTACGAGCGGCGGGAATGCGCTCAGCAATGGCGTGCTGCTTCGCAGATACCGCAAGGGTCGCTGCATCCAGATGCTCTGCGTTAATCAAGTAGTAACCACCAAGTTGCTCGCGGGTTTCCGCAAATGGTCCATCGGTCACCAGCTTTTTCCCATCGCGCATCTATACACTAGTTGCTGTTTCCACAGAATGGAGCGGTGCAGAGCTTAAATATTGACCACTCGCTTTGAGTTGCTGGACTAGCTGTGAAGACTCCTCGTAGCAGTCCTCTCGCTCGCTCTGAGTCCCTGCCTTTTCGTCACCGTAAATGAGCAACATCGCCTTCATTTATCAACGGAACAAAAAACAACGCTAAGCTCGAAAGCCTTGCAGGATAGGGATTATAGCCTCCAATTTTAGCAGATCTATAGCAAGCGTAACGGATAAAACCCTTGCCAAATATGGTTTTCAGCTAGATCGGGGGCTATGTCGTAGCAGAGCATTTTTCCAACTATCAGCAAAGCACTAGCATAGATTTGGACTATATCGCCATTAAGTTATAGTCTGAAACCCTTGATTCCTCGTTTCCAATAATATCTGGAGTAGTGTGAAACTGTCAGCGTAGTTGCCATGCTCCGCAGCTAATCAGGATTCTAGATAGCAGAGGTTTCAATGTCTAAAATGTATGTACAGCAATCGTTTCCAAGTTCCGTGGTATTAAATGACACGGATCTTGGCTCGACCTCTCATTAGGTGACAGTAATCCATTCGCAATGATAGAGGCAAGGTTATTTATATAGGTCATGTGGTACAGGTACTCAATACCGTACTCCTGAAGGATATCCATAAGGAGAAACTAAATATGCTTACTCGCTTATTGTTCCCTATGACCAACGGCAGGCTAACGGCAAGTTCAGCGGCGGCAGAAGCTGCAAAATGAACCATAGAAACTTGGTTCCACCCGTTGCAACGCCGTGTTATGCATCGCAACTTCGGTGCGATGCATAACACGGCGAGGACATGCTTTTAGCGAACCCATTTTTTGCTGACTAAACCTGCTGACTCCCGATCGCACTTTCACCCCCAGCATTGTAGGCGATTGCGCTTAAATCGATGCAATATTCAAAGATGTCTGTACTTCTTCTAAAGGTATTGCCCATAGTCTGTTCCATTGAATGCCAAACAGTGGTTTTGCCCGTTTTCCCATCATCCAACCTTGCGTTAACCCATCCATAATCTGCTCACAAAGCTCAACTTCGTACATTGCGGTTTTGAGTAAATTCTTAGCAAGCAGGGCTAGAAATAAACGGTCTGGATCAAGCTGTGCAGTATAAAAAGCTTCTAGTTGAACCTCCCCCGGTTTATCAGTATCACACCCTGTAACGACGTGCCAAATGTCATGAGTTTCACCAATGTGAGCACCCAAAAATACAGACGGATCGTTTGCAATTTCTTTAACAGGCTGTGGAGTAAATCCATTTCTGATCATGTGATCAGCATATAAATGACCCAGCGTATGGTTCGGTAATTGATGCAGTTGCTGTAAATCGATTTCTCCCAGCAAAGGGCGGTCTACAAAAGCTTGTTTGCCTTGGGGGGTCAAACTGAGAAATGCCACAATTTTTTGGAGCGTAGCCGGATCATTCAGAACATGGGAAAGCTTACCAATGGCAGCAAAATCTCCATAAGGCGATTTCACCGATTCTAGAAAGCTCTCCAGAATAGTCGTTTCTTGAGACTGATCGATGGTTTCT
>JBBRCV010000107.1:0-18098 GCA_038204505.1 Elainellales cyanobacterium | reverse complement strand
CTAGGCTGTGACGATCTTATCGTTTCACCTCGCTAATGGTATCAAGTGATTTAGGAATACCACGCCTTAAGCTTTTCTTCTCAACCCCACATTAGCGAGGGAAATAGTGATGACTACAGAGTTCAACGGACTGCTGCCAGTGACCCATGGCGATAAAGCGCAGGTGTAGATTGTCGGATCGCGGGATCAGGTGCTGCACTTGATCAACGAGTTCTACGTTAAAAAGATAGCTAGCGATCGCATTAATTTCACACCGATTATTCCCGCCCCGTTTGCCCATGGCAAGTACATGAGCGTCTTGGTGCGATAAGCAGTAGGGGTGCATCCTAGTTTCGTGCCCTAACCCTCAATCCCTCTGCTCAAAAGTGAGAAGAGATGAGGGCGGTTTGGAAATCTGCAAACGTGAGATGCACCCCTGTAAAACTTCAAAATTTGGGTAAGCTACTGATGAAGAGGAAATAGCTTGTCTTGTGATGGCGAACGGCGAAAAGTAAGATATAGCCAGCAACCAGTAGGGTGGTCATCATCCATTTTTACGCGCTGACTACAATAACCTCTCCTTGGGTCACTTTGGCTAAAATAGCTAAAACCTTTGGTGCTAGTGGCTTTAGATCCGCTAACCGATTGGATGGCGCTTGCAAAACGATCACTGCAATATTGAACTGTGGCAAATTTTGTTGAAACGACAAGTTGCGATCGACTGTAATGAACACATCAAACTCTGCCTCTGCCTGGGCAAGAAGTTTCCCATTCTTAACTCCTGCCCATCCCATTTGTGGAACTGTTTTAACCTCATGCCCAACAAGCTCCTTCGCAAATTTGCGATCGATACACTCATCCAATAGGAGCTTCATGCTATGCCAACAAGCTGCTTTCCAGCTTCTTCAAGAAAGCCAACGACTTGCTCCCTCGTCACAGTTGGAAATCCGTCTAAAAAGTCATCAATCGATTCACCTGCCTTGAGATAATCCAGAAGCGTTTGAATGGGAACTCTAGTTCCAGCAAAAACTGGAGTTCCACCCATGATCTCTGGAGATACGCTAATCATTGAGGAGTCTTTAAGCATGAGTCCTTAGATCTCCAGATTCCATATTCATATAGAGTAACAATTCTCGTGAAATGAAACTTCTCAAGTGGCTTTGTTCGATCGCCCCTAGCCTCTTGACCAAAAATCCCGACATTGTTGAAATGGCCGAGACTCTGAGCAGTTGAACTAGCTCTTAGTCTGGGTGCAAAGCCTTGAGCATGTGATACGTAATCAAAAGCTGCGTAATTGCCAGCGGATAACTTTGCAGTATTTCCCCCGTTGTTCCAACCACCTTGCCAATTTCCTGATTTCCCTCCAAGCTACAGAACTTACCTAAATAAGGAACTTCGCTGCACAACATCCGCTCCATCTCTTTTACTTCGTCAGCCGTTGCATGACCATCGATCGCCAGCACATCTACAGGTCTACCCATATCCCGCTGTAGCTCCAACCGCACCGATGAACTCGAATTATTCCCTTGAGGCAGAATTCTGCTCAGTTCGGGGTGAGGCAAAGTAGGGCGTAGCACCAGATTTACGTTGAGCATCAAATCAGTCTGCTGGGCGTTGTCAGAGGACGGATAGAAAGTCGCTACCATGTCTGCCCATTGCCGCTGCGGACGAATGTATGCTTCTGAGTCATGCTCCCGCTTCCGCATTTGCTCCAGCACTTCGGCTTCGGTATAGCCCCGTTTGCGCGTGTCTCGCTTCACCTTCCAGGAAGTACGTAAAGATTCGGGCGGTGCCAGATAAACCTTTACGTCGTAACTGTCCCGCATTCCCCGCGTCGAGTATCCCAACAGCCCTTCAACAATGACAAACTTGCCAGGCTTAATGTATTCGGGAGCATCAAAGCCGCCTGATGTGTGATTGTAGATGGGCTTAAGAATGGGTTGCCCAGTCCGCAATAAGGCTAAATGCTGTTGAATAATATCTAAGTAATTGCAGTCGGGGTGGAGAGCAGAAATGCCCATCTCGGCGCGTTGGGTGCGATCGTAGCGGTGATAGTCATCGGTGCAGATGGTGGTGACGTTCTCTTCACCTAAAACTTGAGCAATTCCTTTCGTAAGCGTAGTTTTACCCGCAGCGCTATCGCCAACAATACCAAGGACAATGGGGCGATCGGACATAATTTTTCTCCTGGACGGGGCGGGCGATGTGAATTGAGCGATCCCATCATTTTAAGGGACGTAGGGATCGATATTAAGGTTAAGTTTCTTGAACAAAGGCGATTCAATCCCTAGACCTGATGGGCGTTAGGACAGAACTTCGTAATCTCACTGAGAGACTTCATAAATTTTGCACAAAGCACTGAAGAGATTGGGCATAATGGTTTTGCTGGAATTTTGAGTGGCTGAGGCATGACATCCGAATCTTTTCTGACGATTGATGAACAACCCATTTCGATTGGGCAGGTCATTCGATACTTACAAGCCAATCGCAAGCTAGATGGGTTTATTGGCGAAATTGTGCGTCAGTTCGTCATTGAACGCGAGCTGCAAGCACACACTGACTTAGGCGTTAGCTCGGTGTTAGTTGAGCAGGCGGTCATTGACTTTCGGGTGCAGCAGCAGTTGCTTGATCCCCAACAGTTTCAAGAGTGGCTGGCGGCTAATGGGCTGAACTATGAAGCATTCCATGCCCAAATCGGCATGAGCTTTAAGCTGAAAAAGCTGAAGGAAGAGGCGATCGCCCCGAAACTGCAAGAGTATTTCATCGATCGCAAAGTGTTTCTCGATCGCGTGGTGCTTTCTAGAATTATTGTGGCAGAGCAGGAACTGGCAGAAGAACTACACAGTCAACTTCAAGAAGGCGCTAAATTTGAGCAATTAGCCCGCGAATTCTCCCTCACCGACGATCGCGTCATGAATGGGATGGTGGGACCTGTCAGTCGCGGCACAATGCCTGACACTTTACGAGCGGCGATCGACCTGGCAAAATCGGGTGATGTGGTCGGACCTTTGGGCTTGGAAGATCGGTGGGGTTTATTTCGGGTTGAAGAGTTCATCCCTGCCACGCTCGACGATCCACAGCTCAATCAAAGTTTGCAAGATGAACTGTTTGAGCAGTGGTTAGGCGAAAAAATTCAACAACTCCCGATTAAGCTACAGGTGACTTAATGCTGACCAATGACCCCCTTACCAAGACAGCGTGGGAAAGCCCTCCCCTTTGCTGGCTTAATCCTGAGCAACAGTGGAAACTGAACAGTCAGGCGCAGTCCAGCAAGCTTTCTATGGGCGAGGTGGTCTGGTCTACCGACAAGCCGGGAAGCCAGTTTTTGCTGCTGTCGGGCAATGTGCGGCTAGTGCCCCTAGAAGGCAAGTCCACCGTGCTAAAGGCGGGGGAATGGTTTGGCGATTTGCTGGGACTGTCGGATGAGTGGAAGGCGCGGGCAGCCAGCAAAGATGTGGTGGTAATGTCATGGTCGGTTGAAGATTGGGAATCACTGAATTCCGATGAGATTAACCAGTTTTGGGTGTCGGTGCGATCGCGCTATCAGCCCAACCATTCCACCGCGCCGCAACCTGTTACCGGATACCCTTTTATCTCCGGCATGAACACCGCAGCCGCGTGTTTAACCATGCTTTCTCAGCATCTTGATACGCCTGTGCAGATGGATTGGATGCAGCGGCAGCTACGGGGACAGCGCCCGAAGCAGGTAGTAAATGCTAGCGAAAAAGCAGGCTTTCAGCTACGGCGGTTGCTCATTGGCGATTGGAATGATTTACGCCAGACCAACTTTCCGGCACTCTTGCGCTGGAAGCAGGAAGATCACTGGGTTGTGGCGTATGGGGTACGGGGCAATCGCCTAGTCATTGGCGACCCGATGAACCCTGATAAAACCTGTGAAAGTATGCCTCGTCCTTTGGTCGAAGAATCCTGGGATGGGCAGCTTTGGCAAGCAGAACTGATTCAAAAACAAGAAAAATTTAACCTCACCTGGTTCTTGCCTGCGGTCTGGAAGTTCCGCAACCTGTTGGCTGAGGTCTTGCTGGCTTCGTTTACTTTGCAACTGTTAGGCTTGGGCGCTCCGATTATCACTCAAGTTGTCATCGACAAAGTGATGGTGCAGCAGAGCCTCTCGACCCTGGATGTGATGGCGATCGCCCTTCTCGGCATTGCCATTTTCGAGGCATTCTTGGGCGGTTTGCGGATGTTCATTTTTACCCATACTACTAACCGCCTCGACTTAGCCCTATCAGCACAGCTTTTCCGTCATCTTCTCCGCCTGCCCCTGTCTTACTTTGAAGCCCGTCGAGTGGGCGACACCGTGGCGCGGGTGCAGGAACTCGAAGAAATTCGGCAGTTCCTCACCAGTACCGCCTTGACAGTGGTGCTGGATAGCATCTTCTCGGTCGTCTATCTGTTGATGATGGCTTATTACAGCCTGCCCATGACCGCAGTAGCACTGGCGGTCATTCCCATGTTTGCCCTTCTAACCATAGTGGCAACGCCGATTTTGCGAAACTGGTTGAATGAGACGTTTAACCGCAGCGCCGATAGTCAATCGTTCTTGGTCGAAACGATCACAGGCATTCACTCTGTTAAGGCACACGCAGCAGAAAAAACCTCGCGCGATCGCTGGGAAGGACTTTATGCCCGCTTCATTCGCACAGGGTTCAAAGCCAATACCACTGCCAATATTAGCAACCACATTGGCGATTTCCTCACCAACGTTTCTGCTCTACTGATCCTCTGGTTTGGGGCGCGATTGGTGATTGATAACCAACTCACCATTGGTCAACTTGTCGCCTTTCAAATGCTGTCGGGTCGCGTTACAGGGCCCTTGCTGCGCCTGATTCAGCTTTGGCAGAACCTCCAAGAAGTTTTGCTGGCGGTCGATCGCATTGGCGACATTCTCAACACGCCTCCTGAAGCCGAACCAGGTACAGGCTTAACCCTGCCGCCCCTACGCGGCGAAGTTAAATTTGACAAAGTGTTTTTCCGTTACATCGAAGAACAGGAACCTATCTTGCGGGGTGTTTCTTTTGATGTGGAACCCGGTATGTTTGTCGGCATTGTGGGGCGCAGCGGTTCTGGCAAAAGTACGCTCTCTAAGCTAATCCAGCGACTTTACAACGCCGAAGCCGGACGCATTCTCATTGACGGCTTTGATATTAAAAGCGCCGACTTGTCATCCTTACGACCCCAAATTTCGGTGGTGCTGCAAGAAGACTTCTTGTTCAACGGCTCCATTCTCGAAAATATCACTATGGGCAACCCAGAGGTAAGCGCCGAAAAGGTCGTGGAGGCATCGCGTCTAGCCGTGGCACACGATTTCGTCTGCGACTTACACAACGGTTATGACACCAATGTTGGCGAACGTGGCACTTCCCTCTCCGGCGGTCAGCGACAGCGGATCACCCTGGCGCGGATGTTCTTATCTGAGGCACCCATCCTGATTTTGGATGAAGCTACTAGCCACCTTGATGCAGAATCAGAACAGCAGGTTTTAGAGAACCTCAAGCGAGTGTCCAAAGACCGCACCCTGTTCCTTATTGCCCACCGTTTTGCGCCTTTAAAGCGGGCTGACCTGATTTTGGTCATGGATAAGGGCGTAATTGTCGAGCGGGGCACCCACGATAATTTAATTCAACAAAAAGGCGCTTACTGGTCTTTGTACCAGAGACAACAAGCTTCGGTGTAAAAGCGCTTAAAAGAGCTGTTGATATAGACGGATCACAAATCTGTGTGTTCGGTTAATTGATCTTCATCAAGGATTTACGCAGCCTTTGATTGCGGTTAATCTTCAGTAAATTTGCAGGGCAATGGATGCCAATCTACAAAGCTTTAACAGAAACTGTGCGTAGTGTTCCTTACGTGTAGTCTGCAATCATGATGTTCTCGGCTTAATTTGTCCCTACAACCAAAAACCTGGGGCGCACCTACCACTAATGTTTGAGCTAATCGTTAACATCTCATGAAAAAGGTAAAAGTGGTTTCAGTTTCCACTGTAGAAGCTTGAATCAGACCTTGCTTTTTCATTACCACTCTGGCTTCCATTGGGTAGCAAATGTATAGATGTGCACAACGCAGCTTTATTGCGGTCAAAGCAGTTGTGTCAACTTTGGTTGTTTTCCATTGGGGCTTCTCGGTTTTTTGTCGTTCATTGCTAATTTTTTGGATACATAACATATGGCATCTTCAACTGACAACATTTTTAAATTGACTGACGCTAAGACGAATGAGTCATCCTTTTTGCTTTTTCCTAGTTCAGTGAATTCAGCTCAGGGGCTTTCAATTACCTTTGATTTTTACTCATATGGTGGCACTAGCGGAGATGGTATTAGCTTCTTTGTGCTAGATGGAGCAGTGGGTGCAGTGACAACGGCAGGAGGTTTTGGTGGGTCGTTGGGCTATGCAAACCGCGTAGATAATCTTATTCCGACCCCTGGTATTGCGGGAGGATATGTAGGAATTGGATTCGATGAATTTGGTAATTACTCCAAGGCAACTGATGGTCGCAATGGTGGCGAAATCCAAACTCGGCTGGGCAAAGATTCGATCGCCATTCGGGGCGGCTTTAACATTGACCCCTCAAAAAGCTATAAGTATCTCACAGGTGTTGGAGGGCTTTTAGATAGTAATGGAGTGCCTCTCAGTATCGATAATCCTGTCCCTACTGACCTCAACCGAGACAATGCTAAGCGATCGGCAAAAATTGACTTAACATCCAGTGGCTTGCTATCAGTGTTGATTGATTTCAATGGTGATGGTGACTTTAACGACGCAGGTGAAACCAATTCAAAGCTTCAGAATGTACCGATTAAAGACCTTAATGGTGGAGTTCTACCGACCACTCTACGCTTCGGATTTGCAGGGGCTACTGGAAATGCCACCAATATTCATGAAGTGGGCAACATTAAAGCCACAGACTCAAATGGAGTTCCCTTTCCAGGCAGTTTGGTAAACCCAATTGTGGGAGGAGGCACGGGTAACAGCGTTGATACTCTCATAGGCGGAGCAGGCAACGATAATCTTAACGGCGGCGGCGGTGCTGATACTCTCACAGGTGGAGCGGGCAACGATAATCTTACTGGCGGCGACGGTGCTGATACGCTAACGGGCGGTGGAGGTGCCGATCGCTTCATCTACTCAGGTCCCACGCGGGCTGCCGCCCTGAGCCAATCGACCTTCAGGTTGCGCGATCGCATCACCGACTTTAACTTTAAGGAGGGCGATCGCATCCAGCTTGATTTTGACAGCCAACTACTGACTCCCAACCTCCCCAAACGTATGTTTAACGCAGGTAAGGAAAAAGGTTCACTGAAAAAAGCCGTAAAAGCTGCCTACTCTGATAAGAACTTTACACAGGGCGGGAAGCAAAAGCTAAGACCAGGCGAAGCCGTGTTGTTTACTAAAGGCAGCCGCACCTACATCTCGGTCAACGACAACAAAGCTCCCTTCTCTCCCGGTCGTGATTTCCTGGTAGACGTGACCAACATCAGCCTCAAACCAGGCGATTCAGGCTTGGGTGCTCTCCGAGCTGCTAACTACTTTATATAGCGGCAGGAATTGAGCCATTAGAGACTCAATGGAGCTTGACTCGTTGGCAAGTGTAGCGGATCAACCTCACGGGGATGCAACAACCAGGTGCGTTGCCAAGGCTCCGTGAGGGTTTTGACTAAAGGAGAAAGTTGACTAATCTCCTTTAGTCCCTGTTCGGTTTGAAGCTTAATGCCTCGCTGATAAAGCGTATAACCCCGACTTAGCGCAGTTCGCAACCCCGTGTAGTACTGGGGCAAAAAGCCGATTTGCTCTAGATCTCGCTTTACAGTTTCCAGAAGCAGTAGCTGTTGATTTTTGTCAAGCTGCGTAATGTCTGCGGCTTTTAATAAATCTCGATCAATAAAACGCCGACATAAATCTGCCAAAATTGGATCGTTGTGGTGTTGCCATCGTTGTAAATGATAGGTAAAAACGCCATCGTCGGCATTGAGGTATTGCGCTAAAGGAATTTGATCACAGTCTTGCTGAAGCCAAGCCGTCATAGTCTCATCAGCGTCACTAGCTTGTAGCTTCCCGATCGCCATTAAATCTTTTGCCCGCTGAAACGCCTGTTGCAATCCCCACGCCGCCGCCACATTCTTGGGATGATTGTAAATTTGGGCATACATGAAGTACCGAACGATCAAATAATGCTCGATCGCCGCCAATCCTTTCCCAGCAACTACAAGCTGCTGACTAACCGGATCGTAGCCCAGCGCCATCAGAATGCGATCGAGATCTAGATTGCCGTAGGAAGCACCCGTAGAGTGACTGTCGCGCATTAAATAATCAAGGCGATCGCAATCTAACTGACTCGTCACTAACTGCCACACCAACGGAATTGGATGACGCTTGTGATAAACCAATACCATCTGCTCAATTAACCCCGGATCAAACTGGTGCAATAGATCTCGCACTGGAGCAGACTCTTTAATAACTCGCTCTGTCCAATGTTCATGATGACTGCCAAATACCTCCTCGCAGGTGTGGCTAAAGGGACCATGCCCGACATCATGCAGCAGCGCGGCGCAAAGCACTGTAGGACGATGAACTTGGATTTGGGGATAATGCTGGGTAATGCGATCGAATGCCCGCCGCGCGATCGCCATCACTCCCAGCGAATGTGTAAACCGCGACGACTCAGCCCCATGAAACGTCAGACTTGCCGCACCTAATTGACGAACCCGGCGCAATCGTTGAAAAGCGGGTGTATCAATGAGCTTAATCATCAGGGCTTCTGTTCGATCGTCGCCGTCTAGCGCGATCGCCCCATGCAACGGATCATGATAAGTCCGCCCTGCATTAAGCTGCACCTGCTGTCACTCCTGCTATAACCGCCGCCTGGTGGGTCAAAAGTTCCACTGCCGCTTGATACTGGCGATCGGCACCCGTGCTGATTTGATCTCGCGTAATCGGCTCTAACTCCACCGTCACATCCGGGACAATTCCCAGTTTGTTAATGTCGTGGTGCTTTGGAGTTTCATACTTGGCGATCGTCACGGCTAACCCAGAACCATCCGATAAATTAAACAGCGATTGAATTAATCCTTTACCAAAGGTTTTTTCACCCACAAGCTTGGCTCGACCGTTATCTTGCAGCGCCCCTGCCAAAATTTCGCTGGCACTCGCCGTTCCCTGATTCACCAGCAGAACTAATGGGTCATCAGTCAGCGCTTGTCCAGATGCCGAGAAACTGTCTTGGATACCGTTGCGATTGACTGTATATACAACCGTTCCTTTCGCTAACCACAAACGCGCAATTTCAATTCCCGATTGCAGTAAGCCGCCTGGATTACTTCGCAAATCTAGAATGTAAGCATTGGCTCCTTTGCCTTCCATGCGACGGATAGCGTTAGCGAGTTCTGTCGTGGCGTTGGCGTTGAACTGGTTGAGACGAATGTAGCCAATGTTAAGGTCTTGCTCTTGAGGGCGCAGGTCAGCATAAACCGGGTTAAGGCTGATGCGATCGCGCGTCAAAATCACCTCTTTACTCTCTACTTCTGCTTTTTCTTCAGCCTCTTTTTCGCTAGCGTCCCTTTCACTAGCGATCGTCAATGTGACCTGACTTCCCGCCGGACCGCGCATTCGTTCTGCTGCTTCATCTAAAGAGAGCTTGACGGCAGGCACACCGTTAATTTTGAGAATGCGATCGCGCGGCTTAATGCCTGCTCGCTCTGCCGGAGATCCTTCAATCGGCGAAATCACCCGCAGTTCTCCCGTTGGGTTGTCCTGAGTGATCTGTAACCCCACGCCCGTCAGTTCTCCTGACGTATTGGTTTGCAAACTGCGATATTGATCTGGCTTCAGCAACCGAGTGAAGGGATCATCCAGCGTCGCCAGCATTTTTTGAATCGCGCCGTAAGTATCATCGCGGCTATCCAGCGGTTTTTCTAAAGACTTCTGGCGCACCAGCCACCAATTTTGATGATTAAAACTGTCGTCTACATAGGAGCGATCGACAATTTTCCAAACCTCGCTCAGCAACCGTTGCTCTTCCGTAAAAGCAGAAGCCGCAGGGATAAATCCGACCATCGCCAGGACAACTGGCAGCAACAGCAACAACCCAACCGACAAAATCCGTTTTCTCATGCAATATATCTTATCCTGCTCCCCTTTCTTTAGGTAGGAAAGGGGAGTGGAAAGCGCCTCTTCTCTCTATAATTCAGCCATTGGTCTACAATCCAGCCATTGGTCTACAATCCAGCCATTGGTCTACAGTTCAGCCATTACCTCACGGGCAGCAGCGAGGGTGCGATCGATGTCCTCGTCGGTATGTGCCAAAGACATAAACCCTGCCTCAAACTGCGAAGGAGCCAGATAAACCCCATGCTCTAACATGCCCCGATGGAAGCGCCCGAATTTCGCCAGGTCAGATTTTTTAGCATCTTCGTAGTTGTGGACAGGGCCTTCAGTAAAGAAGAAGCCGAACATCCCGCTGATTTGTCCACCGCAGGCAGCGTGTCCTGTTTCTTTCGCCACTTGCAGCATCCCGGTTGCCAATTTCTTTGTGATGCGATCGAGCTGCTCGTAGCTACCAGGACGTTGCAATAGCTCTAAGGTTTTGATACCCGCAGTCATCGCTAAGGGATTGCCCGACAACGTTCCAGCCTGATACATGGGACCAGCCGGAGCCACCATCGCCATGATTTCACGCTTGCCGCCATACGCGCCCACGGGCAGACCGCCGCCAATCACCTTGCCCATCGTGGTCAGGTCAGGCGTAACGCCAAATTTCTCCTGCGCTCCACCGTAGGCAATGCGGAAGCCCGTCATAACTTCATCAAAAACCAGCAGCGCGCCATTAGCTTTGGTTAATTCCCGTAGCCCTTCTAAAAATCCGGCATCAGGAGGAATAAATCCGGCGTTGCCCACAACAGGTTCGAGGATGACCCCGCAGATTTGACCAGGGTTTTCGGCAAAGAGAGCTTTGACGGCTTCCAAGTCGTTATAGGGCGCAGTTAGCGTGTCAGCAGTCGTGGATTTAGGTACACCGGGGGAGTCGGGCAACCCCAGGGTAGCCACGCCAGAACCTGCTTTAACCAGGAACATATCAGCGTGTCCGTGGTAGCAACCTTCAAACTTAATCACTTTGTCGCGTCCGGTATAGGCTCGCATCAGGCGCAAAACCGCCATACAAGCCTCGGTGCCAGAGTTGACGAAACGCACCATTTCAACGCTAGGGACGGCATCAATCACCATCTCAGCCAGGACGTTTTCTAAGTAGCAGGGTGCGCCAAAGCTGGTTCCTTTTTCGAGGGCATCTCTCAGGGCGGCTAAAACTTCGGGATGTGCATGTCCACAGATGGCGGGTCCCCAGGTGCCAATGTAGTCAATGTACTGGTTGCCGTCTACGTCCCAGATGTAGGAACCTTTAACGCGATCGAACACAATCGGCTGTCCGCCCACAGACTTAAAGGCTCGGACTGGGGAATTAACGCCACCTGGCATAAGCTTTTGAGCGGCTGCAAAAATTTCTTCTGACTTCGTAGTTTTAAGGGTAGTAGTAACCAAAACACTCTTCTCCTAACGCTTTCAATGAACCTCTACGGATGTAGAGGCAAGACTCAACACAGGTCCACCTCCTTATCCTAATTCTCTCCAAGCCCCACAGCCGTCTTCGCTGACAAAATCTCTTGATTGTGTCAGGGAATTTTGCGCCTTATGATGCTGAAGAGGGTTTTTACAGGGAGAGAAGGGCGATGAAATGGCGTAATATGCGACGCAGTTCTAATGTGGAAGATGTGCGGGGTGGAGGGCGATCGCCCATTCGTACAGCGGGTGGTGTGGGCATCGGTGGAGTGGTGTTGGCGCTTCTAGCCAGCTTAGTTTTTGGCGTTGATCCAAGCACAATACTAGGTGAACTAGAAGGCAGCAACACCTCAGCGCCCACAGATGTGAAACAAGCACCCATTAACGATCGCGACTCTGAGTTTGTGAAAGCGGTATTGGGCGATACGGAAGATGTCTGGACTCAAGTTTTTCGTAAGCAGGTGGGTGCAGAATATCAACCCCCAAAGCTGGTGCTGTTCAATGGTTCAGTGGACTCGGCTTGTGGATTTGCAGAAGCGGCGACAGGTCCGTTTTACTGTCCTCGTAACCAAAAAGTTTATCTAGATATGAGCTTTTTTCAGCAGGTGAAAGCGACGGCGGGAGAAGATGCCGATTTTGCGCGGTCTTATGCGATCGCCCACGAAATCGGTCATCATATCCAAACTTTGCTGGGCGTTTCTGACCAGGTGCGCCAACTGCAAAGTCGCTCTAGTGAGGCAACGCGCAATGATCTTTCAGTCCGCCTGGAACTACAAGCCGATTGTTTTGCTGGGGTTTGGGGCAGCTCCACGGCTCAGCGCGGCTTAATTGATGAACAGGGAATTAAGGGGGCACTCGATACCGCAGCGCAAATTGGCGACGATTACCTCCAGCGGCAAGGACGAGGCTATGTGGTGCCTGAATCTTTTACCCATGGCTCTTCAGAGCAGCGGGTCAACTGGTTTTCGCGCGGACTGAAGACGGGAGACATTCAGCAATGCGATACCTTCAAGGGTGGCAAACTTTGATGACTGGGGCGGTAGGATGGAAGACTGACCTGCAATTTCATTCCTATGGCTTCTCTTTCTTTTCAGTCGGCAATTCCAGTTGAACAAATCCGCTATAACGAGCAGGGCTTAGTACCCGCGATTATCCAAGACTATTTGGATGGTACGGTGCTGATGATGGCGTGGATGAACCGAGAAGCGCTGGCGAAGACCCTGGAGACGGGGCAAACCTGGTTCTGGAGCCGATCGCGCTCTGAGTTCTGGAACAAGGGAGCCACGTCAGGACACCTTCAACAGGTAAAGTCCCTTCGCTATGACTGCGACAGCGATGCGCTCCTAGTGACGGTGGAGCAAATTGGCGATATTGCCTGCCACACGGGGGAGCGAAGCTGTTTTCATCAGGTAGAAGGGACTGTGCAAGCGCCGCCTGCTGATACGTTGTCGCAAGTGTTTGGGGTGATTTGCGATCGCCGTGACCATCCTAATTCTGAGTCCTATACTTGCAAGCTATTGGCGGGAGGCGACAACAAAATCCTTAAAAAAATTGGCGAAGAGTCGGCAGAAGTGGTGATGGCGTTTAAAGATGATGAGGAAGAGGCGATCGCTGGGGAAGTTGCCGATTTGTTCTATCACACCCTGGTCGCCCTGGCGTACCACAAAGTTGATATCCGAGCGGTTTATCGAAAGTTGCAAGAACGTCGTCGTTAATCTCGTCGTTAACTAGGAGGCTTTGACTGATGGCAAAGAAAAAGAAGAATAACCTCAAGTGGATTAAGGAAACCCTCGAACTCCAACCCGATCATCGCTGGGAAGCGACAAATCCTGGTTACCAAATTTTTGTCGCGGGTCGCGGCGCTGTCCGCATGGACGTTCCCCAGGGCTGGATTTTTGAACCCGACGAAAAATCTTTCCGCTTCCTCAACGCCGATCCACCTGATGACGATTGCCGCCTGGAGGTTTCCTTCAACCTCCTGCCGCCTGGAGAATGGGATCTGTTTCCGCTCAAATCGACCCTCAAAAACATCATGGAGAAGGATGAGCGCAACGTGACGGAGTGGGGCGAAGTTATCACAGTGAAGCGCCAAACGGCGAGGATTGTGTGGATGGAAATTAAGTTTATTGATGACCAGGAAGAGGAGCGAGATGCTTATTCCCGGACTTGCATTGGCATTGGTTCAAACGTCCAGTGTTTGATCACGATGGATTTTTGGGCGGATCAGGCGGAGCAATTTACGCCCGTTTGGGATGCCGTGATGCGATCGCTTACCCTCGGCTTATTCATCCGCGACCCCAGGACAGGATTGGCGTTCCCAGATTAAAAAGCGAGGCAGTTAGGAGATAATTTACGGTCTAAGGAGAGAGTCATGTTAGATGAAGCCACTCTTGAGAAGCGCTTAGTAACGATTGAGCAAGCCGTTGCTGAACTCCAACTTACAGTGGAGAGAAAACCTTCTGAAAATTGGTTAGAAAATCTCATAGGTTCAATTTCTGATGAAGAAGCTTTTCTTGAGGCTCTAGAGTATGGACGTGCTTTTCGGCAGGCTGATAAGGTTCCCACTATTTCAGAAGGGCGATCGGTAAACAGGTTTGAAAGTATCCACGATCACGTTCATGGGGTCTGACGTTGAGCTTTGTAGTTGTAAGTGTCGTCATAGTCGATCGCTCCAAATGCATCCAGAATCTTGAGGCGTTGGTGACGCTGGATATATTCGCGCAGGGCTATCTCAACAATAGTTTCTAAGTTGGCGTGACTATCGATCGCCATCACTTCCTGAATCAGGGTTTCGTCAAGGTTCAGTGATCGGAGCATAATCGATCGGGATATTGGAACTCTTTTATTGTGTCACGTTCAGGACAAAGCAAAGTTTAGCGCGATCGCCCATCCCCAAAAAAAGATGCATCTCGCCATCAACCAAGACGAAATGCACCCTTCTACGCTTTCTATATGCGGCTCTAAATCTTCGCTTCTTCCTTCACCAACTTATCCCAACCCAAATCTTTCAGCGAGTTGTTGCGGCGGAGCGGACGAGTCACCAATTCCAAAATGTCACGAGCATTAGTGAACCCGTGAATTTGGGCAAAGGTAAACTCTACCGACCACTTGGTATTAATCCCACGAGCTTCCAGAGGGTTCGCGTGCGCCATGCCTGTAATCACCAAATCAGGCTGGAGGTCATTAATCCGCTGAAGTTGATTGTAGTTATCGGGCTTCTCTACGATGCGGGGAAGCGGTACACCCATTTCTACACAGGTTTTGGTCAGCAGTTCCAACTCTGCGCCCTGGTAGCGCTTGTCCATGTAGGGAATGCCAATTTCAGGCACCGTCATGCCGCACCGGATGAGGAAGCGGGCAAGGGAAATTTCCAGCAGGTTATCGCCCATGAAGAAGACCGACTTACCCCGAATCAGTTGCAGGTAGTCTTCCATACCGTCCCAAATTTGCTGTTCGCGATCGTCCAAACCCTTGGGTTCGATGCCAAACACTGAGCAGATTTTCTCAATCCAGGCGCGAGTGCCATCGGGTCCAATAGGGAACGGTGCGCCGATGAGTTTACACTTGCGACGACGCATTAGGGTGGTGGCAGTGCGGGAAAGGAAAGGGTTAACGCCAATGACGTAAGTGCCTTCTTCGATCACAGGCAGTTCGGTGAAGCGACGGGCAGGCAGCCAGCCGGAAACCTTGATCCCTTGCTTCTTCAGTTCTAAGGTGAGTTGCGTCACAACGGGATCGGGCAGAGAGCCGAACAGCACTAGCGGCGGGTGTTTAACGTATTCCGATTCTTCGGCTTTAACGTCTTCTTGTTTACGTCCAAAGTTGAGGAGGCGCGTTAGGCTATTGCGTTCCTCTTTTTCCGATTCGGCGATCGGGGACTTATCGGGGCAGCGGTGCGCCATAGCTGCCAGCACAGTGTCTTCACCCTGGGTAAAGGCGTAGTCTAGACCGTTGGCACGGGCGACGACGATGGGAATGCCGATCTCAGCTTCGAGGCGGGGCGCTAAGCCTTCCAAGTCCATTTTGATGATTTCGGTGGTGCAGGTGCCAATCCAGACGATAACGCTGGGGTTGCGATCGCGCTTAATTTGGTCGCACAGCCGCTTTAGCTCGGCGTAATCATTTAACTGCGCCGAAATATCGCCTTCTTCTAGCTCCGCCATCGCGTACCGGGGTTCAGCGAAAATCATCACGCCCATCGCGTTTTGCAGGAAATAGCCGCAGGTTTTGGTGCCGATGACTAAGAAGAAGCTATCTTCAATTTTTTGGTAAAGCCAAGCAACGCAGCTAATAGGGCAGAAGGTATGGTAGTTGCCCGTTTCGCATTCAAAGTTAAGGGCTGGGGCTTCGGTGTTAGCCAGGGTCATGAGTTGGGTTCCTCTCTCTTAGGATTTGGATGGGGATTCTGGATAGTGGGAGGGGCGATCGCGGGGATTCAGTCTCGGCGTTGGTAGCGGCGTTTTTTGGGATAGGCGCTGTCTGTGTTAGGTGGAATGGCAGGAATTGCTGCTTTTGCCTTTTTCTCGGTCAGTGGCTTTTCGGGCAGTGCCTTCTCGGACAGTGCCTTCTCAGACGACTTCTCGGGTGGCTTCTCAGACGACTTTTCGGATGACTTTTCGGATGACTTTTCGGGCAGTGCCTTCTCAGGTGACTTTTCAAGTAAAGCTACCGGACTGGATGGCAGCATTTTGACCGAATTTTCCGCCTCCGTTATTTCCTTCAAAGCTAGGTCTGGATTGAAGCTCAGCCCTAGTGCCAAAACAATCCGGTCAGGGTTACTGCTGAGATCGACGATCAACGGCAGAATCTCGTGCAGCTTCGGTTCCAAGATTGCCAGCGTTGCCAAGATAAAACTTGATGAAGGACGGCGATCGCCATCACAAGTCACCCAAATGCCCAGACGGTTGATCCAAGCTCGATTACTCCGGTAGTAATCGAGCCACAGTGTTTTTAACGATGCTCGAAGATGCTCGGTATTCACAGGTTTTAGAGAGATGAATAAATTGTGCAGCTACTACTCATAACCCAAAATCCACCCCTCAAAAAACTTTTCTATACCATCATCAAGTCAGCTTCTTCGGAGCGGGCTTGAACAGGCGCAGGGTTGAGGTAGAAGTCCGACAGTAGGCTGAACAATTCCCGATCTTGGACATCGTTGGGCACTACCCCTTCAGGGCGCGCCAAAATTTGGTCAGCAATGTTGAGGTAGTAGTCACAAACATAGTTGAGCGAGGGATCGTTTTCCGCCATCTCAAACAATGTCTTGCCTTTGACTCGTGACACTCGAATATCTTCGATTAAGGGCAAAATTTCCAGCACAGGCATAGGCACAGAGTCGATGTACTTATCAATCAAATCCCGATTGCTGGTGCGGTTGCCAATCAGTCCTGCCAAGCGTAGCGGGTGAGTCCGAGCCTTCTCGCGCACCGATGCCGCGATGCGGTTAGCGGCAAACAGCGCGTCAAAACCGTTATCAGTCACAATCATGCAGTAATCGGCGTAGTTGAGGGGCGCAGCGAAGCCACCACACACCACGTCACCTAATACATCAAACAAAATTACGTCGTACTCATCAAACGCATTCAATTCTTTGAGTAGCTTGACGGTTTCACCCACCACATAGCCACCGCAGCCTGCGCCCGCTGGAGGACCACCTGCCTCAACGCAATCTACGCCGCCATAGCCCTTGTAGATCACATCTTCGGGCCAAACATCTTCGTAGTGATAATCCTTTTCTTGAAGCGTGTCGATAATGGTGGGGATCAAGAAGCCCGTCAGCGTAAAGGTGCTGTCGTGCTTGGGGTCGCAACCAATTTGTAATACTTTTTTGCCCCGTTTTGCCAGAGCAACCGAGATATTACAGCTTGTCGTGGACTTACCAATGCCACCTTTTCCGTAGACTGCGAGTTTCATGTTCGTATCTCCTAATAAAGCCTGAAACAGAGTTAAGCCTGAAATGAACCGCCGTCGATCGCCTAACGACTGGTCACTGAAGGCATTATTAACGAACTTTGGTTTGAAGGGAAGAGGGCAAAAGAACGACTTGGGTCGAAAAATGGTGTTAAAGATAGTCAGGCTTACACAAATGTATCTGAGTCCTCAAAATCTTTTCTCAAAGCTTAAAAAAGCTAATTATTAATTTTTAGAGTAAGACTTTATATAAATGGGAACAAAAAACAAATATCTCAATTTTTCTGGTTAAACTTAGGCTGACCCGTCGAATGGGGACAGCGAGGCGTAAATCCTTCCTTTTGGCTACTGATTCAGGGCAATAGGTTTAACGCTGCTCTCCTAATTCTCCGATTCGTAACTGACAGCCTCAGATAAAAAGATGTTTATTACAAATAATGATTTTTTGAATAATTTGCAAACAAGCGCCCATGTTCTGAAATTATCTGTAAGTATCGGTGTAGGGGCTTCGATAGAGCCTGGACACACTGATAGTTTTCTAAGTTAAAGTGGTAGTGAGTTTGTTTTAATGATTTTTGAAGAACAGGCGGTAGGAATGCAAGCTGAGATTTCTGGGAAAAAGCCAATCCGTTCTCTAGAGGATG
>JBBRCV010000106.1:0-18292 GCA_038204505.1 Elainellales cyanobacterium | reverse complement strand
AATGCCGGAGATTTATTTCGCTTTTCAACCCATCTTTCGGGAATGCCTACTCAGCAATTTTTAGGATCATCAGAAGTGCAAAGCCAGTTTATTTCCATCATTTAGTGAGGACGTATGTTTAAACAAATTCGGGTTTTAGTTGGATTTACAGGTCTTGTAGCCGCAGTGAGTCTATCGTTGTTGCCGCGTGCTACTGCTCAAATCACTGATGAAGAATTTCAAATGGGGCGTGCCCGCGAAGCCTGTACCAACCAGGCTCAGCAGCAGTCACTAACCGTTAACGGTCCTATTACTTCAGCTACCCCGCTCCTTGATAGCCGGGGGCAAATGACTGGTACTGACTTGATTATGAACGTGACTCGTAACGGGGAAACCTACGATGTCCGATGTAGCTATGACAATGCCACCCGGGTCGCAACTATTGCTAGCCCCTCCAATCAAGCACAAACTCCCAGTAATTCCACCCGTCCTGTTGCTCAAACTAATTTTGAGGGCAGAGGAGTTGCCCAGGGTGCTGCTTTTACCAAAGGACGAACCGCGAATGTTTTCCTAACGACTGACAGAGATAACTTTGTCCTAGAACTCGTGGAGCCACGAGGAAGGGCACGAGTGCAATACCGGGGGGCGATCGTTCGTCAGCGAGGAGATAACTCGAACTTTACCTTGGATGGTCGCGTCCGGACTACCACCTCTTCCGACAACTTGCGAGTGCTCAACAACGCTACTGGAACCTGTCGGGTTAAAGTATTTGACTCACGAGTGAACTCAATTAACTGCAACACTCTTCCCCCCGATAATTCAACTCACTTTCTTGGTCTAGAACAATTCTAGTAAGGTAAATCGGTGATGTTTTAGCTCTGGATTAACCTTAAAATCTGCCCTCACCCTAGCCCTCTCCCAGAAGGAGAGGGAACATGAAATCTAGCTCCCTTCTCCCTAGGGAGAAGGGCTGGGGATGAGGGTAATTCATACTTGTATTCAGCAACGCACAATCAAATTAACAAAAAAATAATCAATTTGGTATATCACAATGAATTGTAGAACTTCATTTAATCAACGACTTTCCTGTTACATAGCAATGGCGGTGGGATTCGTCGGCATTGTGGCAGCAACCCCTGTCCTGGCACAGCAATTTCCTCACGAAACACGGCTCCTTCAGATGGCTCAAACATCTCCCTCAATTCAGGGAAGCTGGCGGTTGGCAAATATGTCAGAAGATGCTGCTCCAACCCCGATGCTTCCCTCAGAGGATCTGACGGCAGACTTTTCGGGCGATCGCCTCTCTGGTTCGGGCGGCTGCAATCGCTTTATGGGCGGCTTCAAAACCCAGGATAATCAATTAACCATTGAACCTCTTGCCTCAACATTTAAAGCGTGTGAAACGCCTATTATGGATCAGGAAGCGAGGTATCTAGGGGCATTACAAGGTGCTCAGCGGTATGAAGTGAATGATCAGGGGTTACAAATCTTTTATCAGACTGCTCAAGGATCAGGCGTTTTACGTTTCACCTCTCAAACCGTTAGAGCGTTATGGTAGCAGTATTATGAATACATCAGACTTTCCCCAGATAGATGTCAAGACAGATGCCCAGCCAGAGGCGATCGCTCTTTCTGATAATGCGGTAGATATTTCCGCTCAAGCCGCCACAGTTTATACGGGCGACACGATCCAGGGTGTTCCTGTCATCAGTCAACTGAATGTTAACACCCTCGAACCTGGCAAGCAGCATCGCTTTTTCTTTCAGGGTGTGCAGATGGGCACAGGTCAGCACTGGTACGTTCCTGTCGTGGTGGCAAAAGGTGTTCAGAATGGCAAGCGAATTACGTTAACTGCGGGTGTGCATGGTGATGAGTTAAGTCCAGTCAATGCAGTACAGCGCATTATGGCTAGCCTAGATCCGGCGAAGATGTCGGGGATGGCGATCGCCGTCTACAGTATTTGCCGTCCTGCCAACGAGTATACGCAGAGCGAATGGTCTACTGCCCAAAAGGGCGGTTCATTAGTTGACTTGAACCGCTCGTTTCCTGGCGATGAGGCAGGCGAAGATTCGCCGACTCGTCACGCTGGTATCCTCTGGAATCGGTTGTTTAAGAACAACGTTGATATTGCACTCGACTATCACACGGCATCAACGGGCGGTGATTTTACGATGTTCATTTTTGCCGACTTTCGTAAGCCAGAGATTCGGCAGATTGCCGAGTTGTTTCCAGTCGAACAGATCAAGAATGATGCGGGCGAAGGTGGTTCGCTCGAAATGGCATTTGTTGAGGCTGGCATCCCCTGTATGACCATCGAGATCGGCGGTCCGCGAATCTTCGATGCGCGCAAGATTGCGCTGACCGTTGAAGGCAGCATGAACGTGTTTAAGCACTACAAGGTTATTAGCGGTGCGATCGGCAACACTTCTAAGGAAGCTGGAACTTTCTTTGGCGACACGTTTGAAACTATTCGTTCCACAACTGGCGGTTTCCTCGAATTACTAGTTGATCTAAAAGATCAAGTAACACCGGGACAGAAAGTTGCGATCCAGCGTAATTCCTTCGGTGATGTTGTTGCTGAGTACACTGTGAGTGTGGCTGGCGAAGTTGCGACGATCGCGCGGGATGCACTCAGCGAACCAGGTTCAAGAGTAATGCAGATTTTATACGACAGCGCCCTTAAGACGATGAAGTAGGAACTAAGATAATGAAGTAGAAACTCCCCAGAGAAATTTTTATCTATGGTTGCACAATTGCCAGAACGTCAAATGCACTGGGTTCGTTGGATACTGACGATCGGATGGCTCCCGTTAATTGCGTCTCTGTTTTATGATCCTTGGACTGCGGCATTAACCGAGCCAGATCATCCCTGGAGTCCGTTTCGGCTCTCTGGTGCGTGTGTACAAGTGCAGGGCAACTGTGTGGTTGAAACGCCTCAGCCCTTGGGAGCTACCCTATTTTGGGGGGCGATCGTGCCATCGGCAATCTTCATTTTGCTAGTGTTTGGGCATGAACTCTGGCGGCGAATTTGTCCCTTATCGTTTCTATCCCAAATTCCCCGTGCTCTGGGTTGGCAACGACAATTCAAACGCGAAAATAAAAAAACTGGAAAGGTGCGTTTCGAGTTGGCAAAAGTCAAATCCGATTCGTGGCTGGGCAGGAATTATCCCTACGTGCAGTTTGGCTGGTTGTTTGTGGGCTTGTGTGGGCGGATTTTATTTTTCAATGCCGATCGCCTGGTCTTAGGCAGTTGGTTACTATTCACGATCGCCGCCGCAATTGCAGTTGGATATTTTTATGGAGGCAAGTCCTGGTGCCAGTATTTTTGCCCAATGGCACCTGTTCAAACAATTTTTAGTGAACCCAGGGGCTTGTTGGGAAGTAAGGCGCACATGAGCGATCAACGGGTGACTCAATCGATGTGTCGCACGGTGGAGCCAAATGGTGAGGAGCAAAGTGCTTGTGTGGCTTGCCAAAGTCCTTGCATTGATATTGACTCTGAGAGAACCTACTGGGATGGCTTAAATAAGCCTGAAGAATCGCTAACTCGATATGGTTATGTGGGTTTAGTCGTTGGTTATTTTCTCTATTACTACCTCTATGCAGGCAATTGGGACTATTACTTTTCGGGTGTTTGGAATCGTGATCCCAATCAACTTGCGGCACTGATGAATCCCGGACTTTATCTGTTTGGACAGGTCATTAATGTTCCCAAATTGTTTGCGGTGCCGTTGGTGCTGGGCGGGTTCACGGCGATCGGCTATGGCGTTGGTAAATTCGTTGCAAAACGCACAAAATCCTATGGTCGTCGGCATTATCCAAAACTGAGTTCTGACGTTATTCAGCATCGGATATTTGCGATTTGCACGTTCGGCATTTTCAACTTTTTCTTCTTCTTTGCAGGTCGTCCGCTCATTCAACTACTGCCGCTGTGGGTGCAGTATATTTTTGATGTGAGTCTGGTGTTTTTGAGTACTCTTTGGTTACAAAAAACCTGGCGACGAGATCCCGATCTCTATTCTCGTGAGAATCTGGCAAGTCGATTCCGCAAGCAGCTAGAGAAAATGCAGCTAGACTTCTCGCAGTATATCGATGGTCGTTCTTTAGATGATCTCCAGCCTAATGAAGTATATGTGTTAGCAAAAGTGCTTCCCGGATTCACTCGTGAGAAACGACATCAAGTATACAAAGGAGTCGTGCGGGATGCGTTAGAAGAAGGTTACGTCAATTACTCTAGCAGCCTGGAAGTGTTGCAACAAATGCGTCAAGAATTGGGTATTCCTGATGATGAACACCGTGAAGTGCTAGAAGAATTAGGCATTGAAGACTCGGAGTTGCTTGACCCAAATCGCCAACGAACGTTAGAGAATCAGCTTCGGTTAAGCGGTTACCAAAAATCATTAGAGCGACTACTGAGATTGCAACAAAGCCAGCCAGCTTCGACGGATCAAACGGCTACGATCGCTCGATCGCCACAAGATTCTGCCGCAATTCGCTCTTTGCGCTCCGAGTATTCGATTACGCCGCAAGAAGAAGACTGGGTTCTAAGTGGATCTTCTCCTGATGTAAGTAGTGTTCAAAAAGCTGAGGTTTTACTGGCTCGATTAGCAGAATGGGTCGATTGCGATCGCGCCTTAAATCACTTCATTCTTCGAGATCATCAAGTAGTTTTAACGCTATTGCAAAGCAGTGTATACCGTAAAAAAGAACTGCTCGTGCAATCAATTTTAGAAACGTTAACTACTCTGCAAAATAATTCAAACGCGATCGCGATCGCCCATTCTGTAAAACAACTTTCACCTCAACTTGTAACAGAGTCTTTAACTCGCCAACATTGGCAAACCCGTCTGCATCCTGAAATTGTTCACTCTCTGATGCAACCTGAAGCAACCCTGATCCCTAATTTTGTAGAACCCTCTACTCAAGATACTTTAAGCCATTTGGAAATGCTGCTAGAGCACTATAATCCTTTAGTGCAAGCGGCTGCACTTTATTCGATCGCCCAACTTGATGCAGAACGCACTCAGGCGATCGCCCGTGAACTGTGCCAAGGGTCACATCTTCCGCTCGTGCAAGAAACCGCAGAACAACTGTTGTCTTTACCGTTCTCACCGCCTCTAACGGAATTTTCAACGCTGGAGAAGTTGGTCTACTTATTTAACAGCGATTTCTTTCATCGGATTCAAACCAAAACCTTGATTGCTCTGGGCGATCGCGCTTCTGTCAAAACTTACTCAACAGGCGACGTGATTACCGGGGCGGGTGATACCTGTCGGGAGTTATTACTACTAATCGAAGGCGATGCCAACATTCACTATCAGGTTGCCAATGAAGTTCGAGTGGAACGTTTTCATCCAGGACAAACATTGGATGAGCTAGAGGTTTTAACACACAGCAACTCAGAAAATACCATCATTGCAGACAGCGAAAAAACGCGCATTTTAGCAATTGCGATCGATGCCATTGATGACTTGCTCGACCATGATCCTGATTTTGCCCGACGGATTTTAGAACTCGAAAGTCGGCAACTTCAGCGACTCGTAAAATCTGGACAGGGACGCAGCTAGGGATTATTTGTGTTGTGCTTTTTGTTACTTTGTAGATGCAGTTTTTATATTGAACGAAATATATTATGCTTCTAGTTACACGTAACTCGACGTGGAGCTAGATGCACTCTCACGCATGGATAAGCCTTTTTGTATAAAGAGATATCTATAGTTTGGTCTTCGATGCTCTTTAGGTAAGGAGAGAAAACAGCAACGGTTTCTGTATAAACTCGCCTTTCGTATACAGCAAGGTTTACCGAGGAAAGTGCATCATGAAAGTTCTCATTATCGAAGACGATCAACATACTAGTGATTTACTTTCAGCAACGCTTTGTGCCAACCGCTATGCAGTGGATGCGATCGCCGATGGTTTAGCTGGGCTAGATTTGGCAGCTCAATGGAGCTACGATGTCATCCTTTTAGACATTTTGCTACCAAAGTTAAATGGCATTGAAGTTTGCCGTCGTCTCCGCGCCCAGGGCTGCCAGACTCCAATTTTAATGCTAACGACGAAAGATTCAAACGAAGACATTATTGCCGGATTGGACGCGGGTGCCGATGATTATGTCGCCAAGTCCTGTGACTCCTCCCAATTACTAGCACGAGTGCGCGCCCTTCTGCGTCGCAGTGGAAGTGCTTCCTCGGCTCCAGTGCTGACTTGGGGGCTACTTTGCCTTGATCCCGCTTCAGCTCAGGTTACCTACAGTCAGAAGATAATTCTCCTCCGTCCAAAAGAATATAATTTACTAGAATTATTTCTCCGTCACCCTCAACGCATTTTCAACCGTAGTGCCATTATTGATCACCTCTGGTCAATTGATGAACCGCCTGTGGAAGGTTCTGTGACGAATTTAATTAAAGACTTGAGACAACGATTAAAATCTACTGAAATAGATGCTGATTTGATTGAGACAGTTTATGGATTGGGATATCGGCTAAAAACAGCTCCTACAAAAGGCGGCGGAGCAAAGGAGTTCGAGGATGTAAAGATTATAGAAGAGGAAAAACTTACTGTGGAACCTAGTTTATTACCAGATTGGGATGATGATTGGGAGGCTCGTAAGCAGCGAGGAATGACCGCGATTCAGCAGATTACCGAGCGGTTTTGGGAAACACTGGAGCAACGAATTATCGAGTTAGAAGCAACAGAGCGATCGCTTCAAGCAGACGATTTTAGTTTGCAGAAACGAAAGGCTGTGCGCCAAGAAATGCATAAACTTGCGGGCGGATTAGGAACGTTTGGCTGTATCAAGGCTTCAGAGGTTGCTCAGGCTATGGAATGCTTATTGGAAACTAAGGTGAGCCAGGAAACGTGCTTAGCAAAGCAGTTCTCTCAGTTGCTAAAAGAGTTGAAGCAAGAGCTAGCATTGAGAACTTAGTTGAGAACTTAGTTGAGAACTTAGTTGAGCCAGTGGGATTAAAAATATTTAGGACAACTCATAAAATGCATCAAGTTGTTCAACCGGAAAATGTTCTTTTAGACCAGGGAATTGAGACGCAAGGAACCGAACGCGTTCTGCCGACAGCGCGATCGCATGTCCGAATTTTAGATAACTTTACCCTGTGGCTGGCAGCGAACACAGTGCTGTCCACGATCGTGTTAGGCACGTTAGCGATTAATGTATTTGGGCTGGGCGTTTGGGACAGCGTTGGGGCGATCGTCGTGTTCAATTTTCTGGGCATTTCATCGGTTGCCTTTTTTTCTACATTAGGGCCCAAACTCGGCTTACGCCAAATGACAATCACGCGCTTTTCGTTCGGTTGGATGGGCGCAAGCGTTATGGCGATTGTCAATGCCATGACCTGTATTGGCTGGTCAGTAGTAAATGTTATTGTGGGCGGGCAGTTAGTACAAGCGTTGAGCGGTGGTCTAATTCCTAGTTGACCAGGCAAGATGCCTGCCTCACCAAGGGATTTTAATTGATGGGAATCTCCTTAAAGAACTGAAGCAGATGGCAGAAAGCAAATAACCCTGCGCTTTTCGGAATGTTTCTCTAGGTGTATCATTCATTGAGGGAGTTATCGGAGACATCCTACCCGTTTCGGCAGGTGTTGCCAGTGAGACTCTTCCTCAAATCTCGTCATGAGAAGCTAGACTAACGCTGTCCTCTAAACGTATTTTTTGCCGAGTCAAGAAGTGTCACTTTCCCTATTTCCCTAACTTTTGCCGCCCAAAATGTACCTCTACAAGTCCTTCTGTTTTGAGAAATAGATGAAATCAGTATCTTCTGCCCATGATTTGCCCGTTCAGGTTAAGAGCCATCGGAGCTTAGAAAAGTGGAGAAACCGCAATCTCTACTATTATCGAGACTTAGAGAAGCTGTATCGATTTTTGGTGCAGTCGCGCTCTAAAGTTTTGGACGTTGGCTCTGGCTCTGGATACCTGCTGAATGCGGTGGATGCATTAGAGGGATTAGGAATTGATACAAATGCGGTGGCGGTAGAAGAGGCGCGGCAGACGTTTCCGAAGTTAGAGTTTCAGTTGCGGAACGCTGAGGAGTTTCAGTCTGAAACGGCTTTTGATTATGTCCTGTTTGCCAATACGCTGAGCTATTTAGGCAATATTCAACAGACGCTGCAAAATGTTCGGCAGGTCTGCAATTCCTCGACGCGGATGGTGTTGACGTTTCATAATCCGGGCTGGGAACCAATTCTTAATTTTGCCACTGCGATCGGGCAGCGGATGCCACTACCGCCGCTAAATTGGTTGAGCTTGGAGGATGTAGAGAATCTGCTGGATTTAGCCGGGTTTGAGGTGGTGAGTCATGGTAAACGGCAGTTGTTTCCTAAAAATTTGCCGTTGGTGTCCTGGTTTTTTAATCGGGTGTTGGCTCCGTTGCCGGGGTTGAATGCGCTGTGTTTGACTGAGTATGTGGTGGCGAGGGTGCGTCCGGATGCGAAGGCGATCGCTGCTGTCAGTGAAAAGACTTGTTCGGTGATTGTGCCTGCGCGCAATGAGGCAGGCAACATTGAAAACTGTGTGGCGCGGCTGCCCCGCATGGGGCGGCATACTGAGGTGATTTTTATTGAAGGTCATTCGAGAGACAACACCTGGGAGGAGATTCAGCGGGTGCAGGCAAAATATGGTGACCAGTGGGATATTAAGATTGCCCAGCAGGCGGGGAAGGGGAAGGGTGATGCGGTGCGCCAGGGTTTTAATATGGCGACGGGCGATGTGATGATGATTTTAGATTCGGACTTGACGGTGCGACCGGAGGACTTAGTGTACTTTTTTGAGGCGATCGCTTCTGGAAAGTGCGAGTTTGCCAATGGCTGTCGGTTAATTTATCCGGTGAGTGCGAAAACGATGCCCTGGCTCAACCGGATGGCGAATCGGTTCTTTGCTTGGCTGCTGTCTTATTTGCTTAACACTAAGATTAAAGATTCGCTCTGTGGCACAAAAGCTATGTCGAGAGAAAATTATCAAAAGCTGGCGGCAAATCGGGCTTACTTTGGTGATTTTGATCCGTTTGGCGATTTTGATTTGCTGTTTGGTTCGGCGAAGCTGGGCTTACACATTACAGATATTCCGGTGCGCTATATGCCTCGAACGTATGGGAGTTCCAATATTCAGCACGTCAAAGAGGGAATGGTGTTGTTGAAGATGTGCCTTTACGCTGCTCAGAAATTGAAGTTTGTTTAGGCGTGTTTGTTCAAGTAAAGTTTGTTTAGATGAAGTTTGTTTAGGTGATTATGGCTCTTGCTGATTTACTCGCGCCGCTGAAGCTGCCGCCCACGTTGCAAACTTCTGATCTTGATGATCCCAATAATATTTTGGTGATTCGAGAAATTATTTGGCGTAAGCCATTTTTGCTCAACACCTACAGGAGCTTTTATAAAGAGCTGTTGGCGAAGTCTGCGGCAGCGCCTGCCGATGGCGAATGGATTGAGTTAGGGAGTGGGGCTAGCTTTTTGCAGCAGTTGGCTCCCCATGTGATTACGTCGGATATTTTGCCTTATGGCGGAGTCGATCGCGTGTTTTCGGGGTTAGATATGCCGATGGGCGATCGCACGGTCAGCGCTTTCTTGATGGTTGACGTGTTGCACCATATTAAAGACTCGCGGCTGTTTCTTAAGGAGTCGTTGCGCTGCCTGAAGTTGGGCGGCAAGATCGTCATGATTGAACCTGCCAATACGCCCTGGTCACGAGTAATTTACAAGAACTTTCACCATGAGCCGTTTGAGACTCGTGGCGAGTGGGGTTTTGAGGAAGGGGGACCGCTTTCGGGTGCTAATATGGCGATTCCTTGGATTATTTTTGGTCGAGATGCCCAGTTATTTGCCCAAGAGTTTCCGCAGTTTCGGGTCTGTTCTGTAACGGTACATACGCCGCTGCGGTATTTGATTAGTGGGGGCTTGTCTTTGCGGCAGTTGTTGCCCTCGTTTATGTATCCGGTGGTACGGTTAGCGGAAAGGTTGCTGGCACCGCTGAACTCCTACTTGGGGATGTTTATGACGGTTGAGCTTGAGAAAATTGACGAATAAGGCTGAGTGCAGAACGCTATTGCGATCGCCCCATCATGCCCAAATACATGAGGAGAGGCGTTTGGGGAGAGGTCTATCTTGCGTCGAAAAGCGGTCTGCCTCTACATTGGGCAAGCTTATATTAAGTAAAAGTGCCAATTCCCTTTACAATACTTGATAGAGAAAATTTGAGCATTGAAACAGCAGATTAATCCTCATGAATGATCTTCAGCGGTATTTTGAATCTAATGAGAAGCGATTAATTCATAAATGGGTTCATTACTTTGATATTTACGATCGCCATTTCTCCCGATTTCGCAATACCGACGTTCATATTTTAGAAATTGGCATCTTCCACGGTGGTTCTCTGCAAATGTGGAGAGATTATTTTGGGCTTAATGCCAAAATTATAGGCATTGATATTGATCCAAGATGCAAAGAGTTTGAAGAAGAAGGGATCGAGATCCTGATTGGCAGCCAAGAAGACCGGGAGTTCTTAGCCCAGGTGCGTTCTCAATATCCCCGCATCGATATTTTAATTGACGATGGTGGACACACCATGCGCCAGCAAATTGTGACGTTTGAAGAGTTATTTCCCCATGTGCGTGAGAACGGGGTTTACCTTTGTGAAGATTTACACACGAGCTATTGGCAGGATCACCAGGGCGGGTTTCGTAGTCCCACAAATTTTATTGAGTACAGCAAAGCTTTTATTGATAGTCTGAATGCTTGGCACTCCAGAGACCCACAGAGTTTTCCGGTAACAGACTTCACGAGAAATGCCTACTCCATAAATTACTACGACAGCATTCTCGTGATTGAAAAGCGTCCTGTGCCTCCTCCCAGCGATCGCATGACAGGTCATCTTTCTTTTGAGAGCGAAGAAGCACAAAAACTCCAAGAGCTGTACGACGCTGGGCAACCTCTCCCACTTGCCTCTGAAGCTTATGCTGCTCCTGCATCTTTAGAAGGGAAGTATGCCCAACTTAATAGTAGATACTTTGAGATGCTGAAAGCCTATCAGGAGTCTCAAACGCACATTAGGGAACTGGACAGTGCCTTAAATCAAACACGCCAGGGTTTGAGAGACTCCCAAGTCCATATTCAAAACTTGGAAGCGTCAATCGCACACCATCAACAAGCACAAGTTGAACTAGAGGAGCAGCTTAACCTAACGCAAGAATCGCAAGTTGTCTTAGAGGGACAGCTCAACCTGACGCAAGAAGCGCTGAAATCTCAGCAAGAAGCGCTGAAATCCCAGCAAGAGGCTCAGAAAACAGCTCAGAAAACAGCTCAGAAAACAGCAATGGAGCTAGAGCAACGTCAATTATTACTCGAACAAAGCCATGCAGAACGTGCTGAATTAGAGGCAAGAGTAGAAAATTTGCGCGTTAAGGTGGAACGGGTAAGAGAACGGCTCACTAATACTCAGGCGGCTTTGCAACATGCGCGCGATGAAGTAGTGGCGATGAAAACCAGTAAGTTTTGGAAATTTCGTTCTGCATGGTTCAAAGTCAAGGGCATTTTAGGATTACGGGAACAGCCTTTTCCTGAATTCTCTGCGATCGCCCCTCTCCCTACTAGTCCCCAGATGCTCATCCCGCCACAAACCGAGCAGCCTGCACTCTACAATGAACACATAGCTTACGAGCTATGGATGAAGCGTCACACGCCCACAGAGAGTGATTTGAGAGACTTCACGGTAATGGGACGGGTTTTTGCCTACAAGCCGCTCATTAGCATCATCATGCCTGTCTATAATCCGCCGGTTGAGTTTTTGCGAGAGGCGATCGCATCAGTCATGGCACAGATTTATCCCTATTGGGAACTTTGTATTGCCGATGATGCTTCTCCTGATCCACAGATTCGGGAGATCTTGGAGGAATATGCTCAAGCTGATGAGCGCATCAAAGTGGTATTCCGTGACGAGAATGGGCATATCTCCCGATCTTCAAACTCAGCGCTAGAAGTGGCAACGGGTGAATTCATTGCCCTATTAGATCATGATGATGTGCTAGCGCCAGAAGCGCTCTACGAAATGGCGCTGATGCTGAACAAGCATCCAGAAGCCGACATGATTTATTCAGATGAAGACAAGATTGATGAGGAGAATCGGCGTAAGTTTCCTTTCTTTAAGCCGGATTGGTGTCCTGATTCGTTTTTATCGCGGATGTATACCTGTCACTTGGGCGTTTACAGGCGATCGCTCATCACTGAAATTGGCGGCTTTCGAGTTGGGTTTGAAGGCAGCCAAGATTATGATTTGGTGCTGCGATTTACTGAAAAAACAAGCCAAATTTTCCATATTCCCAAGATTCTTTATCACTGGCGTATTCACGATCAGTCGGCGGCTAGTGGAGCAGCGGCAAAGCCCTACGCTTATGAGGCAGGGCAACGGGCGATCGCGGAAGCCATTGAACGACGGGGTGAACCGGGTCGCGTGTCTGGCGTTCCTAAATTTCCAGGTCATTACACTGTTCGCTACAATATTCAGACACACGATTTAGTCAGCATTATTATTCCGACTCGTGATCTAGGACGGTTACTCAATCAGTGCCTAGAATCGATCTTTGAGAAAAGCACCTATCCTAATTACGAAGTTATTTTGGTGGATAATGGCAGTACCGAGCCTTATGCGGAAAAAGTGATTACCGATTGGCTCAACAAAGAACCTCATCGACTCCGGTGCTACACCTACGGCATTCCTTTTAACTACTCCAAGCTCAATAACTTTGGAGTTAGTAAAGCCAAAGGTAAATATCTTTTATTCCTCAATAACGATACCGAAGTGATTGCGCCCGATTGGATCGAGGCAATGGTAGAACAGGCACAGCGCCCGATCGTTGGGGCAGTTGGAGCTTTGTTACTCTACCCTGATGACACCATTCAACATGCTGGTGTGATATTGGGTTTAGGGGGTGTTGCAGGACATGAGCATAGTTTGCTTCCGGCTACCGCATCTGGATATTTTAACCGTGTGATTAGCATTAACAATCATTCGGCATTAACAGGGGCTTGTCTGATGTGTCGGCGTGACGTATTTGAATCTGTGGAAGGCTTTAATGAAGAATATTTAGCTGTAGCTTTCAATGACGTTGATCTGTGTTTGAAGATTGTTACCGCAGGGTTTCGGAATGTTTATCTTCCTCACGCAGTTCTATATCATTACGAATCCAAGAGCCGAGGCAAAGATAATACACCCGAAAAGCAAGCCCGGTTTCAGCGAGAAATTGATTATATGCACGAACATTGGGCAACTTTTATTGAAAACGATCCTTGCTACAATCCCAATTGCTCGCTCCAATATTCACGGGCATACGAACTCCGAGAATCTTCAGGCACTCAAGCTCAGTTAGAACTAGCCACCCAACTACGACAGTCTCAAAATACTCTAAAGCGAGTTCGTAATCGACTCAATAGTACTAAAGAAGAACTAGAGCAAGCACAGGGTAGAATTACAGCGATGGAAACGAGCAAGTTCTGGAAACTGCGATCGCGTTGGTTTGGGGTGAAGAAAACATTAGGGATGGCAGCTAAGGATTCTGAATAGATACAGAATATAGAATGGTACAGCTAACCTAAAGCCCAGACTATTGTCAACGGGAACTTCGATCGCTTACTTATACAGGGAACAGGGGAATTATGGCGACTCGATTAGAAAAAGTCTTATCTTGCATTGATGTCGGAACACAAATTGGAATTGAAGTAGGTCCGTTAATGAACCCCATTATTACTCGTGATATGGGACAGGTGCGATACATCGATCATGCAACAACTGAAGAACTAAAGACAAAATACGCGCATGATCTAAATGTAGATATTTCCAAGATTGTGGATGTAGATTATGTCTGGGGGAAAGAAGGTTTACCAGACCTTGTGGGTAAGGATGCTCCCTTTGATTACTTAGTTGCATCTCATGTAGTTGAGCATGTTCCAGACTTTATTGGCTGGCTCAAGGAAATTCATGCAGTTCTCAAGGTAGATGGCATTTTGTCTCTCGTCATTCCAGATAAACGATACTGCTTTGATCACCATCGCCAACTGACCCAAGGGGCTGATGTTGTAGATGCGTTCCTACGTCATTCTAGAAAACCTTCCCCTCGGCAAATTTTTGAGCATTTTTCATCAGCCGTAGCCTACGATAGCAAGATCACCTGGGATAGCAGTATTGCCATAGAACCAACAAAATTCAGCAATCTTCACTCTGAAGTAGGGGCTTGGCACGCAGCTTGCCAATCGGCGCAAAACGAGCAACAGTACATTGATGCTCATTGCTGGGTGTTCACACCAGAATCTTTTTTCACTCTCCTGAAGTCGCTGATACATCTTGAACTGTTCGATTTTAAGGTTGAAAAATTTTACGAGACCGTGGGCTGTGAGTTTTATGTCAGCCTGAAGGCACTTGATGTATCTGCGATGGATGTGGGCGATCGCCAAGCCCTCCAGCTTGCCAGTCTACCCATTATTTTATCCGATCCAACACCTGCGGTTGCCCAGCTTGCCCCCCTCCCCATCTCTTCAGTAGAGGCAACTCTATCCCCTCAACAAATCATTCAGATTCAGAAGAGAAACAACAATCAAGTGGGGAAGATTCAAAGGCTAACGCTACGATTAGAAGAAGCTCATAGGAAAATTGATGCATTGGAAAACTCCAAAGCATGGAAAATGACTGCTCCCTTACGATGGCTGCGAAGCAAAATTTAATTAATTTGAGCCGAATCTAATCCGACCACGTCTTTATAACTATTGCTGCAATCTTCTTTTGAGAGATCTACTTTAACATTCTTTGAAAAAAGATTGAGCAACGATGCCTCCACACACAGGGCAAACGCATAAAAACTGAATGGCTGACCAGGTAAGGCTTTTGAAACTGAGTATTTTTACTTGTCAATTTCTAGAATCCTTATCTGTTACCACTTCCAAAATTTTCATGCGTTTGCCCTACCTCAACACACTATGCCCGTGCCTTTGTGTAAGAACCTACTAACTTAAATACCTTATCATTAGCAGTATCAAATGCCCACGCCTGTATTTTTAGTTTTCTTGGTGGTAGACTTTTTGTTGAAAATATAGTCCCCCAACCAGAACTTAAATAAGATGTTCTCTTCAAGCGATTAGAAATATCTTGTCTCGTCCCTCTGACAGCTGCCACTGCGAAAACGATCGCCTGTCCTTGCTCATTTTTATAAGTGAGCAGTACTGCATCAGCAGACCGTTCTTTCTTAGGCAAGATAGCCCAGCCACTCGCTATATACTGATCTTTTCCTACTAATTGAAGAATATCAAACGCGCCATACTCTTTACCTTCTGCCTTCTTTGCAGGTTGAATCACTGGAGTAGTTGCAACTTCTGTTTCGATAAATCCTAGTCTCTGAATAGCAGGAATTCTTTGTTTAGGGATCGCAGGTTTTGGATAAAGCGATTCAGTAATACAAGTCTCATCTACAAAATTGATAAATCGCAGACAAGCTTGAGCCTGTTTTCGACTGTACCAAGATTGATCCATGCTGCTCGCAAAATTTAAACATGCCACGAGATGAAGCGTCAAAATTGCAGTCATTAGAACAGTTACTAAAGTCAAAGAAACTTCTTTAGAAGCAACTGAGGGGGCTTGAACCACACTTGCACCCAACTGATTTCCATTTCGATAGTTTAAAAATAAATTAGACGCAATTACCGCAAGATAAACAATTGAGACAATAAGATATCCAGAAAATGTTGTATATCGAGATGCCATCGATTGTTCAATCCCAAAGCCCATACGCCCCGCAGTTGTAATCAATCCACTTGTAATAGAGTACGCCCCAATAATGATCCATCCCACAATAGGAAACAGGGAAATCTTCCGGTGGTGAACTTGCCGAAGAATGTAAACACAAAGCACTATAAAGATAGAAAGCAAACCAAAGCCAGTAACAAAGGCAATAGTTAAATTTCCACCCGCCAAAGGCGATCCTAAAAACGAGCAGAAATACAAGAATGCCTTAAAGGGATGAATTAAAACTTCTGTAAAACTTGGATGCTGCGCTGGCTTGTGATAGTTATAAAAGTAAATTCCGATATTAACTAAAAATGCACTTAACCAAGTTAAAATAAATAGTCTCTTATGCCTCAGTCCCTGCCAATCTGAAGAGAATATGAGCGCAGGTAGAAAAGCGACCCAGCACAAGATACCATTAGCATAAGAAAACATACTAAGGACTGAAAATGCGAAGCAGATCAATAGCTTAGTCCACATTCGCAAGTGGGAATGAGCTAGTAACAGACAGCTTGTGATGCTAAAAATTGGAACAAATACAATGATTTGGATGCCCCAAAGCCAATTTTCATATTGAGCAGGGGAAAAAATGATTAGATTAGCAAACGCTATCAACAACACTAGCTGTGTCCGACTCTTCTGAAGAGTAACTTGACTCAATTTATAAATATTTAATGAGATCAAACAGGCTAGCAGAAACGACGATAGCATCTCGTACTGGACATTCCAATGTGTTAAATGTGCTAACCCTAAAAAAAACAAACGAGGGAAGAACTTTCGACTTTCATTATGCTGACTGAGGAGATCTGCAAACGAAATACTACCTCCATTGCCAATCTTCTCAAATAAGGCACCTGGAGTATCCCACTGATCGCCAAATGGGACGTTTACACTGTATCTCAAAACCAAATATCCTAAAACACATGCAGGTAAAATTGCTAGAATTAGAGAAGCTAATTCAGCCCAGGTCAGGGATTTAGTAATTCTTCTAGTCATTCGATTCATTAATACTGTTCAATTGATTGACTTTAGATTTGAAACCAATCATGTGATTAACAATATAGTAGGGACGTTGTTTGACTTCATCGTAAATTCGCCCCACGTACTCTCCGATGATACCAAGCGATAGCAGTTGAATACCCCCCAAGAAGAACGTGGTTGTTAAGCCATAAGTCCAAGACAAAAACTCTATTCCCAAGACATACTTAAAGTACAAACCAATCAAGCCAAGAGCAAATGATGACCCGGCACAGGCAAGCCCCAAGAATGTAGCTAGTCTCAGCGGCAGCTTTGAGAAAGAAAAAATACCGTCAAATGCTAGCTTGAATAGCTTCAACACAGAAACACGAGGTGCTCCATGATAACGAGGACCCCGTTCTACTAAGATCCCGGTATGCTTAAATCCAGCATATGCTCTCAGACCACTCAAATACTTGTTGCATTCAGGCATCCCTTGCAGTGCTGTCACGACCTTACGATCCATCAGAGAAAAAATACCAGCATCTAATGGCAACTTGACCTCGGAGAGGGAGTTCTGCACTAGATAAAATGACTTAAATGCAACTCGCTTCAACAATCCCTCTTTTCGTTTTCGTCGCATTGCGTAAACCACATCATATCCCTGCTGCCATTTTTCAATGAAACTGACGATAGCTTCAGGATCATCTTGCAAATCCCCATCCATCAGAATGACCGCCCGACCAGAGGTATGATCAATTCCTGCCATCAGAGCACATTGATGTCCAAAATTTCTAGAGAGGCTAATCACCTTAATTTCTACATTGCGGTTTACCATCTCAGTCAAAATTTGCAGTGATGAATCACAACTACCGTCATCCACAAAAATGACTTCACTTCTACCTTCTAAGCTCCAAAGTACAACAGATAAACGATTCCACAGTTCGTCTAGAGTCTCTTCTTCATTAAAGATAGGAATGACAATGGAATAGTCAACTTCAACCACGGATAAACCTCACTTCTCAGTGCGTCTAGTATTATTTTTCATTTATTTCGGTATTATGCATACGTCGGTAAACATCTTACCTTCTATTGAGTCATTCCAAAAGCTAAGTTTAGGTTACTGTGTCTAAAAACTTGGACAAGGTTGGATCAAGATATTAGACCTGTTGGGAAATAAAGAGAAAAATCGCTAGAATGCTTACACACAGTGAGTTTCAAGGATTTTGAGTAAAAATCGCTGAAAGGCTTACTAGAAGAGGGTTTCAAGTATTTTTGGGCTTGTTACCCAACAAGTCTATTTTAGAAGATACTTATTAAGTGCAGCGCGATCGGTCTTATAACCAGTGCCCAAAGTCAGCGATTTCATCCCCAACTATACCTTGCCAGGGTATAGTCTTTAGTTTTATGGAGAGGTAAGATAGGAAAACATACATCCTGCTCTCTATATGATTAAACTGACGTTCACAGCAGCAGAGATAGCTGCATTACACTACGAACGATTTCATCACCCCCACCCGCGTGTACAACGAAAGATGGAAGCAGTTTACCTCAAAAGTCAGGGGTTGCTACATCGTGATATCACCAT
>JBBRCV010000105.1:0-18294 GCA_038204505.1 Elainellales cyanobacterium | reverse complement strand
CGATTTACGAGTATTCAAGACTCGATGCAAGCATTACCAACGCTGATTGAACTCAAGCCTAGCTTGATTTTTTTAGATCTAATGATGCCTGTTGCCAATGGGTATGAAATTTGTGTTCAAGTTCGTCGCGTTTCGGTGCTCAAAGACATTCCTATCGTCATTTTGACGGGGAAGGATGGCATTGTCGATCGCGTGCGGGCAAAGATGGTCGGCGCTTCAGATTACTTGGCAAAGCCTGTCGAAGCCGACAAGCTGCTGGCAGTGGTACAAAAATATCTAACGCTGAAAGATCCGAAGCCCAAACCGTCAGGAGACTACGAAATGGGCGAGACAACAGCGCTTCTATTAAAAGAAAGTTTGTCGAATAGCTAGTTGCAATAAGAGGCTAATTAAAACCATGGCTTCTGTTCAAGGGTTTACTGATTCAGAGTCAATACTTTTAGCTCAAAGAGGCTATTTGATCCAGACAGGCTGTTTAAATCAGACAGAAAGCTTAGGGGCGATCGCGGCTCTCATTAGCCCTTTGCTTCCACAAAATATGACGGTCAGGGTGACGCGGAGGGGCGATCGCTTGGGCGTGTTGCTGGAGGCGATCGATGTGCCAGACCGGATACAGGCAGCTTTGATTCAGCCTGGAATTCGTCAGGGATTGCAAAAGCTCCAGCTTCAAGGAATTCAGATCCTCAAAGTTTATGGACGACAGATCGGGCAGGTGAGTCCGGCTTGGTGCATTGTTTTTGCCGCTGCTCTCTCTAACCAACAAAAGCTTTACGGTTATTTTGTCACAGAGGCGCAAGAGCTATTAAAAAATCTTGAACAGGATTTATTAAGCTTTCGGGCAGATCATAGTCTGGCAAAAATTTATAATATGCTGCTAGCGGTTCACACTATTAAAGGCGGATCTGCCAGTGTGGGGCTACAAACTATTGCTAAAATCGCGCATGGCATGGAGGATGTTTTTGCAGCGCTCCGCCATTCAGAGGAAGAGCTTGATTTAGATCTGGAGTCACTACTGCTACAAGGATATGAGTGCCTACAAATGCCTTTAATGGCACAATTTGCGGGAGTTCAAATTGACGAGCCAGAGGCTCTGAATCGGGCAGCTTCGGTAATTGCTCAGATTCAGGCGAAGCTAGGGGATTGCTTTGACCCGGAAATGCCCATTCTGACTTCGGCAGATTTGGGTTTTGATGTAGTGCAAAATTTGTTTCAGGTCAGCGTTGCCCAGCGGCTAGGCGACTTAGAGCGATCGCTCCTATCTCCTCATCCCGATCAGCTTGCCATTCTGCTGCACGAAAAAGCAGAGGTTTTTTTGGGCGTGGCAGAGTCAATGAATTTGCCAGGGTTTGGGGCGATCGCTCAAACGGTTTTAACGGCGCTTCAGGTCAATCCTCAGCGAGTGCTAGATATTGCGACCGTGGCATTGGCAGATTTTTCTCAGGGTCGGGTAGCAGTGTTGGGGGGCGATCGGCAAGAAGGCGGTTTTCCTTCAGTGGAGCTGAAAAAATTAGCAGCTTTGGATGATGTTTTATCTTCTTCAAAAAAAATGGCATCTGAACCAGTCGCTCATCAGGAGGAATGGATCGATAATATTTCGCCATTGTTGGATGTTGATTTACCAACTTTAGATGCAGAACTGAGTTTAGATGAGGTTTTTGGACAGTATGGGCAATAGCTGAGATTTGAGATTTTTGAAGATTTTTGGGGTAAGGCGATCGCCATCCAAAAGGACACAATTTTGAACAAACTCGAACGGCTTCTACAGATGTTCCGAACAGATGTTCTGATCGGCAACAAAACTTCTGTAATTGACCTATTAGCGTTACAATTTGTAGCCGAAACCCCATTAAAAATAAACTCCTATGTCTCTATCAGTTGGCACTACTGCCCCCAGCTTTACCGTTAAAGATACCAATGGCAACACCGTTTCCCTGTCTGACTACACGGGCAAAACTGTGGTGCTGTACTTCTACCCCAAAGATGACACGCCCGGTTGCACCAAAGAAGCTTGCAGCTTTCGGGACAACTACTCTGCCTACCAGGGCAAAGATATTGCAGTATTTGGCGTTAGCATGGATGACGAAACCTCTCACCAAGCATTCACCCAAAAATTCAGTCTGCCTTTTCCCTTGTTGGCAGATAGCGAAGGCGTTCTCACCCGCGCCTACGATGTGGATGGTGGTGGCTACGCCAAGCGAGTCACTTATGTGATCGATGGCACAGGTCAAATTATCAAAGCCTACGATGGCACAGTGAAGACAGAAACCCATGCCACCGACATTTTGGCAGAGTTGGGCTTGTAAGTTCAATTTCACTCAGTTTAATCTCACTCAGTCAACAAACTGTCCATTGATATCTTGAAACCTGTAAGGGATGGGAGTAGGCTTACTTCCATCCCTTTGCTGTATGGTTAGCTATTGTGTTGTCAGCAGTTTTTTAGGGAACTCTACATTCGCAATCCATCCCAAGAGTATCCATCATGCAAGTATTGGTCACTGGAGTCGCTGGTTTTGTGGGTTATCATTTGGCGCAGCGTCTCTTAAGCCAAGGCATCCAGGTCTATGGCATCGATAACTTAAATGATTATTATGATGTCCAGCTCAAAAAAGATCGGTTGGCGCAGCTCAACCCCCAAGCTGGATTTCAGTTTCAGTTTTTAGATTTGAGCGATCGCCCTGCCCTTACCCAACTTTTTCAAAACCATACTTTCGATTGCGTAGTCAACCTTGCCGCCCAAGCCGGAGTTCGCTACTCCATCCAAAACCCCCATGCTTATGTAGACAGCAACCTGACAGGGTTTGTGAATTTGCTAGAAGGCTGTCGGCACAGTCAAGTTCGCCACCTCGTCTTTGCGTCTTCGAGTTCGGTCTATGGAGCCAACCCTAAAATTCCTTTTTCTACCAGTGACAATGTTGACCATCCGATTTCGCTCTACGCCGCCACTAAAAAAGCTAATGAGCTAATGGCGTATACCTACAGCCATCTCTATCGATTGCCAATGACAGGGCTACGGTTTTTCACGGTTTATGGTCCTTGGG
Source organism: Elainellales cyanobacterium (assembly GCA_038204505.1). Taxonomy (GTDB): domain Bacteria; phylum Cyanobacteriota; class Cyanobacteriia; order Elainellales; family Elainellaceae; genus Timaviella. Next base: position 15,256 of record JBBRCV010000105.1, on the reverse strand, counting down.
GTAGACCCGATATGGCTTACTTCAAGTTTGTGAAGGCGATCGAGGCAGGACAGGCGATCGATGTTTACAACCACGGCGATATGCAACGAGATTTCACCTATATTGATGACATTGTAGAAGGGGTGGTGCGGGTGATGCATAAGCCGCCTAGCTCTGAGGGATCTGAGTTGGTGCATCAAGCGCCCTATAAGCTTTACAACATTGGCAACAATCAGCCAGTGGCGTTGAGAACGTTCATTGAAGTGATTGAAACAGCTTTGGGTAAGAAAGCTCAGAAAAACTATTTACCTATGCAGCCGGGTGATGTGCCGATTACCTATGCCGATGTGGATGATCTGATGCGGGATGTAGGTTTTAAGCCTAGTACGTCGATTGAGGTGGGAATCGATCGCTTTGTAGAATGGTATCGACATTACTATCAATAACGATGAAATTGAGTGGCGGTAACTAGCCTTGGCATCTTCCTAAGATCTTAGTTCCGTCCGTTGCAGTAGTGTTAGCTGGCTCGGAAGGCACAATCAGACGCTTGCTTTGTCAGGGATCTAGAATAGTGACGGTAGAGAAGAGTGTAGCTATGAGCATTGTTGTCCCTGATGAAATTTTAACCGCAACTCGCATGACTGAAGCTGAAATGCGTCAGGAAATTGCTGTCATGCTCTTTCAGAAAGAAAAGCTCACCCTTGCTCAAGCTAGTCGGTTTGCAGGAACACATCGTATTGCTTTTCAACACTTGCTGGCAAGTCGTCACATTCCAATGCACTACGGGGTAGAAGATTTTGAGCAGGATATCAAAAACTTACGGGAGATGGGTAGGCTGTGATTATTGTCAGTGATACGTCACCCATCAATAATCTTGCAGCGATTAATCAACTTCATCTTTTGCAGTCAGAGCAGCTTCCAATTTGGCAGAGCTATCGTGGCGTTACGGGCATCTGTAATCGCCAGATTTGAATTCGCCCTTGAGCAGCATCGTAGGCAGGGGTATTAGGTGGAATAGACTCGGCGATCGCAATCGCTCTTAAAGGATCTGCGGATGCTCGATTTTCGGCAAGTTGCAATAGAGCGTAGCTCCACTCGCTAATCATTTGATCGGCTTCAGCTCGGGCAGAGCTGTTGGTAGAAATTTGCTCGGCAATTTGAATAGCGGAGAGCAGTGTACTTTGCGAACCTACGTTTGCCAAAGCATACGCTTGCTGCAATTGCTGCTGCCCTGCCGATTGATTTTGCCAGGATTGGATATCGTTTTGCGCTTCGTTGTAAAGGTTGCGATTGGCGGGAATTTGTTGGGCGGTGGCGATCGCGCCTGCCAGGTCGCCCTGTTGCGCCAAAGCTCTGGCTTGGTCTAGTCTGGGCTGATCTTCGTTGACCTCTAGGCGATCGTTCCAGTCTCGAATGTCGGCTTGAGCATCTCTGTAAAGGGCACGGTTAGCGCCAATTTGGTTGGCGGTGGCGATCGCGCCTGCCAAATCACCCTGGCTTGCCAATTGTCTAGCGCGATCGAGCTTGGGCTGATCTTGAATGCGGTGAACGCGGTCTGACCAATCGGCAATCCGTTGATCGGCATCACGGGAGAGCGATCGACCTTTACCAATGCGGCTGATTTCGTTGATGGCGGCTTGAAGCGCATTCACACTGCCGCCCTCTGCCAACTGGTCGGCACGGTCTAGGATGGGGCGGTCTTCTACAGTTTGAATGGTGTCTTGCCACTGGGCAATTTCTTGCCCAGCCTCATCGTAGCGGGGGTTGCCTGCGGGAATTTTGCTGGCTTCGTTCACAGCAGCAGCCAGGTCATTCATTCTGCCGCCGCTTGCTAGCTCTTTGGCTTTGTCAAGATGACCCACATCTTGAATTTCGAGTTTCCAGGTAGCGATTAGCTCTTGCGCTCGACTGTAGAGGGGGCGATCGCTCTTAAGCTTTTGAGCCGCGAGGATAGCAGCTTGTAGGTCAGACACACTGCCGCCCCAAGCCTGCGATTCGGCATCTGCTAGTGTGTTAAAGTCTTGTACTTCTGCTTCCAGTCCTGCTGCTTTAGGGATTTGGCTAGCAATAGATGCCGCTTCGCTAAAGTCGCGCCGAGACATGGCATCTTTTGCCAGAGCCAGCATATCTTTGCCGACCTCAGCCATAAATAATTGAACTTGCTTATGAATACGGCTTTTGTCGTTAATTTCTTCACCTAACCGAATGGCAGCGATGAAATTGTCTAGCCCCCCTTGCTCAGCTAGCCCCTTGGCTTTTGCCAATTTCTCCACATCTCCGCGCGTGGCATTAATGACACCTGTCAGCTCAGTATATTTAGTGGTTTGCCAGTAGTTATTAGGCACAGACAGCAGACGAGTTGCGATCAAAAAAGCTTCCTTTAGGTCTTGATTTTCGAGCGCTTGTTCAGACTGTTTGTAAATACGATAAGCCTGTGCCCAAGTTTCGTTCCAGTTTTTAATCTGTTGCTTGACGAGTTTGGCGGCGGCGGTAGTAGGCGGAATTTCTTGGGCTGCGGCGATCGCCTTTTTCAGGTCTCCTTTTTGAAACGCCGCATCTGCCAGGGTCAAAATGTCTCGTGCCCATTGCTCCAGGTTGCGGTCAACTTCGGGACGGAGAGGATGATCGCTAGGGAGATCTTTGACGAGGGCGATCGCCTCTAGCAAGTCAGGAATGGTGCGCTTTTCGCTGGCTAGCTGGGCGCAGTACAGGCGCAAAGAAGCGGAGGCGGTGGGCCAAAACACAGCCGGACAGTTGGGTAGGGCAGGCAGCTTTAACAAAACGGCGATCGACAGAGCACCGACACCGACTAAGGCAAATATAGAGGCAATGCCCCAAAACTGCCAGCTCTTGGGGAGTTGCAATCGGACTGGAACAATGCGGCGGCGCGGCGGCTGTGGCGGCAGTTGGTGAGACGATTGATCTGGAGCCGGAGGGGCGACTATGGGCTGAAATTCTGGAGGCTGATACTCTGGAGGCTGATACTCTGGAGAAAAGTCAGCGGCGGGTAATACTTCGTTTGTTTCAGAATAAAAGGGACTAAGCGGATCAAAAGATGGCTGAGAAGTGCCTGGAACGCGCATGGGCGGGATCTTGCGATCGGCGTTTGAGGGAGGAACTTGACCAGCGCGATCGTGCGGCGATCCTTGCGGTATCTGCGAAGCAGCACGCGGGTCTGATGCGTCATATTTTCCGGTCATAGCCCATTTCCACACGACAAGAGAGCAATTTCAGTGCTAATCGAAAAAACATCAGCCCAATCCATAACCTTAAAATCTCTGCTATTAAATAGATAGCTGTAGATTGATCGCAACAGGTTCGCTGTCATCCTACCTTCCCATTACTTAAAAAACTAGCCTTCATCAGGATTTACAACCAGAATTAACGATGGTTAGCTTACTTCAGCCCGATGTTCAGCCCGATGCCAGACCTCTACGAATTTCGATGACCAACGCTTCTAAAAAGCCCCGATCGCTCCAATAATTGCTGTGAGAAAGTGGATTCCAACTCGTCAGCCAGCCTTGAATGCCTTGCCCCACGTTGCTGGGAATATCTTCTACCAAATTTTCGTATGCCGCACTTAAGGGCTGGAGGGGCCAACCTAAAACATCATCGGCATCATAGAAGTTGAACCAGCGAAAATCGGGATTGGGTGGGGCGAGCGGCTGGATATCGCCATGACCTGCCACCAAGATAGGAATATTGCAGCCCGTGGTAAACAAGCGATAGAGGCTGCTTAGCTTCAAGAAGGCTTGCTCGTGAGCATCTACCTGAAGATAATCAGCAATATTTCTCCAAACTCCCGATCGCCCTGGATGTTGGGCATCCCAAATATAGTTCGACAACACTTGCCCACCTAGTGATTGCGCGATGATGACGACCCTTGCAGGCTGACCGCCCAGTTCTGCATAGGCTTTTCGTAGGGCATCCATCACTTGCATCTGCGCTTGGACATACGCGCCCTTAACTTCACCCCGGCTGCTTTCGAGACTAGCGGTATTTGAGAAGCTGTACAGCAAAAACTCTCGTAGCTCTTTGCCGGAAATGTGACGCTTCGTATCTTCAAAAACGCGGCTTTGGCTACTTTGCAGAAGGTTTTGATAGTAAACCGATTGGAATGAAATTTGGCTCCATTCAGGTGCTAATGTGGCTTGCAACTTGTTTTTGAGTTCATCGGCATAGTTTGCAGGCGTGTTGCCCATGCCATGAATTGTGATCACAGCGACTTTTGACATTAGCTTAAATCAACCCCCAAGAAGCGATCGAGAAACCGAGTTCGCCAGATAAATCGCAGCACTAGGCACCACTCCAAGGCAATTAGCCCAATAAACAAATAGTTGACGATGCCTAACGGATAAAGCTCGAAAAATTGGCGCACGGGCGCAACTGCTAGTACTAAAAGATACAGCCCAAAGAGGGCGATCGCAACTATCGAGTAGCGCCAATCTCCGCTCAAAGATTCGCCACCGACCCAGGCAGTAGTGGGTGGCTTCAAAAATGGCATTAGCAACAATTGTCCCATGATCAAAATGGTGACTAAAGCGCTGCGAGGCACAGCATGATTCACTTCTGCCAATCCTGAACCGGGCGGCAGGTCGAGGACTGCCACCACCAGGTAGAACAGATAGACCAACAGAGAAACGAAGGTCAGGGTCAGGGTGGCAGGAATAACGAAGTGCAAGATCGATCGCACGATACTACGCCGAGGCAGCAGTCCCGGTTTTGCCCAAATAGGAATAAACATAGTTGGGAAGCCAACGCCAATGAGCGCAACGATCGCGCTTTGCTTGTTTTGTAAAGGAAAGCTGTCGGTGACAATTGCTGTAGCAAAAATTAGCAGCGTCACACAAAAAGTCCGAATCATGAATAGTTTCAGCACGTCTTGAATGCCGTTGCGAATGCGTTGCCCTTCTAGAAAGGCTTTAGGAAGTGCCGCAAAGGAATCCTTCAGCAAGACAATATCGGCAACGCCACGGGTGGCTTTACTGCCGCTTTCCATGGCGATCGCCAAATTCGCCTGCTTCAATGACAGGAGATCGTTAACCCCGTCGCCAATCATGGCTACGTATCGCCCTGCCAGCCGCATCTTTTGTACCAGCTTGGCTTTTTGGTCGGGATTAATGCGCCCAAACACATTAAACGTCTCTGCTGCCTGAGCAAACTGGGTTTCATCCATTTCAGCCAACTCTTGCCCAGAAATGACCTGAACTTCTGCGCCCAGTCCTGCCTGCTTTGCCAGTGCCGCCACGGTTTGGGGATTATCGCCTGAAATAATTTTGACCTCAATACCTGCCGCAAAGAAGCCCTGAAGAGTTTCGTAAGCTTCGGGACGGAGCTGGTCGTCAAAGCTGAGCACCGCTAGGGGGAGCAAGTCGCCAGGAAGCTGGGGACGTTCAGGATCTTGAATTGCGGTCAGGTCGGGGCTGTGGGCGAAGAGAATGACCCGCAGCCCCTGTTGTGCCTGGTTTTGGATCAGGTCTTTGAGTTCGGCAGTGAGAGGCATGACGCTGGCAAGAATTTCGGGTGCGCCGAGAACGTAGACACCTTGCTGGTCAGGATCATCAAAGGCGATCGCGCTCCACTTACGGGCAGAAGAAAAGGGAACTTCAGCTTTGGGTCGTCGGGCGGTAGATGGAGGGCTACCCTCAGAAAAATTCGCTAGCGCCTCGGTTGTTTTATTACCCGCTGTTGTACTTGCTGCGTAGTCGCCCAGAAGCGTTGCTATTTCTGATTGGGGGCGATCGAAGGCAAAAATTTCTCGCAGACGAAGCTGGTTTGTGGTCAGAGTGCCTGTTTTATCCAAACACAGCGTATCCACATTGCTTAGCGACTCGACAGCATTGGACTGCTGAATCAACACATCCTGTCCTACCATCCGGACTGCCCCTAGCCCATAGGCTAAAGTAATCGCCAATAGCAATCCTGCTGGCACCAGACCCGCAACTACTGCCGCCCGCTGCACAATTTCAGACAGCGAATAGGAGCTACTAAAAAAGCTAATTCCTACTAACACCCAGATGAAGCAGGAAATCAGCATGAACACCCGAATCACCACATTAATTTCAGTTTGCAGTGGTGTTGCCGATCGCCGGAAAGCGCGCGCTCCTTCCATCAACTTAAAAGCTAAGGTGTCGGTTCCAACCTTGTGCGTTTCATAATAAGCCGTCCCACTGACGCAAAAGCTCCCGGAGTAAACAGGCATATTCACTTGCTTCAAAATCAGGTCAGACTCACCCGTCAACAGCGATTCATCCACCTCAATTCGCCCATCACCCACCACCTGTCCATCTACTAAAATTTGGTCGCCCGGTTGCACCAACAGCAAATCACCTAGCACAATCTCAGTCGGATCGATCTCCTGCTCCCTGTCCTCACGAATGACGGTGGCTTTAGGACGACTGAGCAGGGCAATTTTATCAAGCTGCCGTTTTGCCCAAATTTCCTGGTAAATGTTGACTAACACACCGCCAAAAATGACGATCACCACTAAAATGCCATCTCCCACCCGATGCAGCAGAAACATCACAACGCTGATGGCAAAAAACATCGCGTTAATGAATGTAAAGAGATTTTCTTGAAAAATCTGCCTGTAGGAGCGGCTTGTTTGAAGCTTGACGTTATTTCCAAATCCGGCTGCACGTCGAGCCAAAACTTCTGATTCACTCAGCCCAGATGGGCGGGGGGTCTGGCTATCCATGAATTGTTTTTGCCTCACTGCTTAGGCAAGCATAGCTTAATGAATTCGTGCTGGCAGATCTGCTGACTCTGTATTAGAAAAGATAGCTAGGAGGGACAGCCCGGAAAGACAGCGAGGGGAGAAGCAGCTTCACTTTCGATCGCGTAACAGATGATAATAGCAAAACAGAATGTTGCCCTCTTTCCACTCTTTCCTATGCCGCCCGAAGTTATCGAAATTCTCTCGGCAGACGAAGTGCGCCGAACCGTCAACCGCTTAGCTTCTGAAATTATTGAGCAGACTGATGATTTTTCTAAGCTAGTGCTGCTAGGGATCTACACGCGAGGCGTACCCCTGGCAGAGGTCTTAGTCAAACAAATAGAGGCACTGGAACAAGTCCCGGTGCCTCTAGGATTTTTGGACATTACCTTTTACCGCGATGACTTGGATCAAATTAACCTGAGAACGCCCGAAAAAACAGATATTCCATTTGACTTGGCGGGTAAAACGGTGATTTTGGTGGACGATGTAATCTACAAGGGGCGCACTATTCGGGCGGCGCTCAATGCGGTCAACGACTATGGCAGACCTGAAAAGATTCGGCTGGCGGTATTGGTCGATCGCGGGCATCGGGATCTACCCATCCATCCAGACTTTACGGGTAAAGCGCTACCTACTTCTAAAGAAGAAAAAGTCAGGGTTTATCTACAATCTGTTGATGGACAAGACAGGGTTGAACTGATTCGGGGCGGCTAAGCGGCTTGAGAATAAGCTAAGCGGCTTGAGAATAAATCAAGAATCCACGTTTTGAATGAGTTGAGGGAACTTCACAAAAAATGTACAGGACGGTCAAAGAGAGAGGGAATGGGAGAAGATATGAGGTGAACCCGCTCTGTTTGAAGATCCAGTATTGGCGCTTATGATGGTTGACTCATTGACTACCCAAAATCGAAAAGCTGATCATTTGCGCGTTTGTCTTGAAGATGATGTGCAGTTTCATCAAACGACTACGGGCTTAGAGCATTACCGATTTACACATTGCTGTCTGCCCGAACTCGATCGCCATGAAATTAATCTATCGACCGCTTTTCTAGGCAAACAACTGGGCGCGCCCCTGCTGATTTCTTCGATGACAGGCGGTACTGACTTGGCAAAAACAATCAACTATCGTCTTGCCGAAGCAGCGCAGCATTATGGCATTGCCATGGGAGTGGGTTCGCAGCGAGTGGCGATCGAAAATCCGCAGGTCACTTCTACGTTTGCCGTTCGCTCTGTGGCACCTGACATTTTGCTGTTTGCCAATTTGGGGGCTGTCCAGCTTAACTATCGCTACGGCTTAGATGAATGCTTACGAGTGGTAGATGACTTGGCAGCCGACGCACTGATTTTGCACCTTAATCCTCTCCAAGAGAGCGTTCAGACTAAGGGCGATACTAACTTTGCGGGATTGCTGACCAAGATTGCCCTGCTTTGTGAGAGGCTGCCTGTTCCGGTCATTGCCAAGGAGGTGGGTAATGGAATTTCGGCGACGATGGCGCAAAAGCTGATAGAGGCTGGCGTTAGTGCGATCGATGTGGCAGGAGCGGGGGGAACTTCTTGGGCAAGGGTGGAGAGTGAACGGGCGCAGGATCGTCAGCAGCGGCGGTTGGGAGCGACGTTTGCCGATTGGGGATTGCCGACGGCGGATTGTGTGAGGGCAGTGCGATCGCTCTCTCCTACGCTGCCATTGATTGCTTCGGGGGGGCTGCGGAATGGGTTGGATGTGGCGAAGGCGATCGCATTAGGAGCCGATGTTGCGGGGCTGGCTTTACCATTTTTGCAGGCGGCGGCTGAGTCGGAAGAGACGCTGCATGAGTTGGTTGAGGTGTTGGTTGCTGAAATTACGACGGTTTTGTTTTGTACGGGGGCAGGGCGTTTAGAGGGATTGCGGGAGCCGGGGGTTCTGGTAAAGCAATAGTGGTGGGGCGATAGAACAGTGAAGGTTGCGGCAGGTTGGGGGGTTAGGAGGATAAAGTAGTGATTAGCGACTGTTTTTTGCTCTTGAGCTTGCACCTTTTTGGGGTCATTGCCTGGATTTGGGTTTTCTGGTCATTGCCTGGATTTAGGGTAGGCACGGGGGCGCTACCTCTACTGGTTTTGGCAAATGCGCGATTTTTTTAAGAATGTTCTGGCTACTTTTGTGGGTTTGTTCTTGTTTCTGACTTTGGGACTTGGGGGGCTAGTGGCTTTTTGGGTGGCGATCGCTGCCAGTACCCGCGATACTGAACCTACGGTAGCAGCTAGTTCAGTCCTGACCCTTGATTTATCTCAGTCGATTACCGATGCTAACCCGGCTGCTAGTGCGCGCGAAGTGATTGGTTCGGCATTGGGCGGTAGCGGTCGAGAAAATTCTATTGCGCTTCGGTCTGTGTTGGAGTCTTTGGAGCAAGCGGCGAAAGACAAGCGAATTGTGGGGTTGTACTTGAGTGGAAACATTCAGGGAACTGGGTTTGCGACACTGCGAGAAGTCAGGCTGGCATTGCAGAAGTTTCGGGATTCGGGCAAGCCAATCTATGCTTATGACAGTACGAGTTGGCAGGAAAAAGACTATTACCTTGCCTCGGTGGCAAACACTATTTTGGTGCATCCGACGGGGCTACTAGAAATTAATGGGTTGAGCGTTGAAACGCCTTTCTTTGCCGGAGCGTTGCAGAAATATGGCGTGGGGGTGCAAGTGTTGCGGGTTGGTAAATTTAAGTCGGCGGTAGAGCCTTTCTTACTCAGTGGCAATAGCGTAGCAAATAAGGAGCAAACTCAAAAATGGTTAACCGATCTGTGGAGTGAGTTTTTGACTTCATCTGCAAAGAGCCGTAAACTTACGCCCCAAAAAATCCAGGCGATCGCCGACAAAGAAGGGATAGTCCTCTCCGACTCAGCTAAATCTTCGGGACTCGTAGACAAAATTGCCCATGAAGATGAAGTCATTGCCGAGCTGCAAAAGCTGACAGGGGAAGATAAAGACACTCACTCTTTCCGCCAAATTGACTTAGGAGATTACGCCCAAACTTTGAAGGATGGCAAGAAATCGTCCCAAAACCATATCGCTGTGGTCTACGCCGAGGGCGACATTGTGAGCGGTCAGGGCGGCGCTGACTCAATTGGGGGCGATAAGTTAGCAGGACTGATGCGCGACTTGCGAAATGATAACGATGTTAAGGCGATCGTGCTGCGGGTCAACAGTCCGGGGGGTGGCGCTACTGCATCGGAACAAATTGCCCGTGAGGTATTTCTGACGAATCGTGAAAAGCCTGTGATTGTGTCGATGGGTGACCTTGCCGCTTCAGGGGGCTATCAAATTTCTTCTTATGCAACTCGGATTTTTGCATCGCCAAACACCATTACTGGCTCGATTGGAGTCTTTGGGGTGCTACCCAACTTCCAAAAAATTGCTAATAATAACGGTATCACTTGGGATAGCGTGAAAACTGGACGCTTTGCTAATAACGATACGGTTTCTCGTCCAAAGACGGCTGAGGAACTGGCAATCGGGCAACGAGTAGTCAATCAAATTTACGACCAATTTTTAACGATTGTTTCGACCTCGCGGGCGATCGCCAAACCCAAGGTGAACGAAATTGCTCAAGGACGAGTTTGGTCAGGTTTAGAAGCCAAAAAAATCGGCTTAGTCGATGAGTTGGGCGGCATAGAAGATGCCATTCAAGCCGCTGCCAAACAAGCCAAACTAGGCGACGACTGGGAACTAGAGGAGTATCCTAAAGCCAACTCATTTGAAGTGAAACTGTTGGGGAAATTGTTCAATAGCTACTTTCCTCAACCCAAAAGCACAGCCCCTATCGATCCGCTAACTGGGGAAATTCAAAAGTTTCAGGAAGATCTCACGATTCTTAAAGCGATGAACGATCCGTTAGGTGCGTACAGTCGCCTACCCTTTACGCCAAAGGTTGACTAAATCTTGTACACTAGCTCGACAAAACTTACAGTTTCATTGTTTGGGTTGAGTCTTGAGTTTCACATTTAAAACTCCTGGCGTTCGACGCGCTAACCGCACCGAGAAAGGCAAAACCCCAACTAACTGGGCAAAAGCCTCATCAGGGATACGGGCGATCGTCTCTTGATCAAAATAATTCTCAAACTGATTGAGGATCATCTGCGATCGCTGAATCGGCATCGACTGATCTGTAAATTGCTGAGTTAAACGAATCCATTGCCGCCGAATTAAATACGCCTTCTGCCGTTCCTCATGGGTATCGGGGCGAAGGAGCGACAGATTGCCCACTGGGATCACCCCGTGACAATCTGAATCGAAAAAGCCACCCACTGCTGCCCCAGGGCCCGCAAATTCAGCATGAAAAGCTTTGAACAAAATCAACCCATTCCGACGACGGCTATTAACCATCCACAACTGCCCGCTGCGAAGGCGCTCCAAAATTTTGGATGCTTCCGTACCTTCAATGATGGATAAATGAGCATCCATAAATCCCCTAGCTGTAGACGAAACACCACAACTCGACCCTAGCACTTAATCAACAATTCTTGAATCTCCATTTTGGACTATTACCGAGAAATTGGGTCTAAAGCCCCGTCGTTGACGACGGCTTCTCTTCCGGTTTCAACACATCTTATGATGAATATGTTATCATAAGAAAAGGAGGAAACCATGCTAGTTCTTGAGTTTAAAACCTACGGTAAAGCCAGTCAGCGCCAGTCTATTGATGAAGCGATTAGAACGACTCAGTTCATTCGTAATAAATCAATTCGTCTATGGATGGACGGACAGGCTAAATCTTGGGTCGAACTCTCACGGCATTGTGCTTTGCTGGCTCGTGAATTTTCGTTTGCAAGCAAACTGAATTCAATGGCTAGACAGGCGGCGGCGGAACGGGCATGGGCAGCCATTTCACGGTTCTTTGAGAATTGCAAAAAAGGATTGGCGGGTTCAAAGGGTTTTCCTCAATTCCAAAAAGACTGCCGCTCGGTGGAATACAAGACTTCTGGATGGCGCTTAGCTGATGATCGTAAATCAATTACGTTGACTGATAAAAACGATATCGGTAAGCTCAAACTGAAAGGTACTCGTGACTTGCACTTCTACCAGCCCGATCAAATTAAACGGGTCAGGCTAGTTAAGATACGCTCAATTTTGCATTCAAGTAGACAGAACAGAAACCATTGAGCCATCTGGCAATGCCGTTGGGCTAGATGTAGGCTTGAAAGAGTTCTACACCGATTCCAATGGTAAAGCGATTGAGAATCCTAGATTTCTCCGCCAGGGTGAACAGGTTCTTAAGCGTTCTCAGCGGCGTGTAAGCCGCAAGGTCAAAGGTTCAAGCAATCGTCGTAAAGCCAGAATGATTCTGGGTAAACGCCATCTCAAAATAAGTAGGCAACGAAAAGATCACGCCGTTAAGCTGGCGCGTTCCGTCATCTGGTCAAACGACCTGGTAGCCTACGAAGACTTGCGAATCAAAAATATGGTGAAGAATCATTGTCTGGCTAAATCGATTAACGATGCATCTTGGTATCAATTGCGGGTGTGGCTGGAATATTTTGGCAAGGTTTTCTCTAAGATCACGATTGCCGTTCCCCCTCCCTACACCAGCCAAGAATGCTCTAGTTGCGGTGTGATGGTTAAAAAATCTCTTTCAGTTCGCACTCATATTTGTGAGTGTGGCTGTGAATTAGACCGAGATCATAATGCAGCTAGAAATATCCTCAGTCGGGGATTGGGTACGGCGGGGCACGTCGGAACCTTCATGCTAGACATGAGCAACACTTCAGGAGAATCGACCGCTACATTGGCAGGTGTAAACCTGTCTTTGCAAGTTGGCTCGTAGATTGAAGAATCCCCGTCGCTTCAGCGCGGGGAGTGTCAAATCACAACTCCTTCCATCTGAGCTTCCCCATCCCGCCTACAATGTAGGACTGATGTCGCTAAACGGGTAAAAACTGTGGCTTTCAAGATTGGGCTATTGGGACTAGGTACAGTTGGAGGGGGCACTGCCGAAATTTTGCTCAACCCGGCACAGCGTCATCCTTTGTTGCAGGAACTAGAAATTCATAAGGTGGGAGTGCGATCGCTCGACAAGCCTCGTCCCGTCTCCCTTCCCTCTGCCCTGCTCACCACTGATCTAGAGTCGATCGTCACTGATCCTGAGATCGATATCGTTGTAGAAGTCATGGGTGGACTGGAACCCGCCCGATCGCTGATGCTCAAAGCGATCGCCCACGGTAAGCACGTCGTGACAGCAAACAAGGCAGCGATCGCTCGTTTTGGTGACGAAATCTTCACCGCTGCCAATCAAGCCGGAGTTTATGTCCTCCTCGAAGCCGCCGTTGCTGGCGGAATTCCGGTGATTGAACCCTTAAAACAATCTCTTTGTGCCAACCGAATTCACACCCTCATGGGCATTGTCAACGGCACGACCAACTACATTTTGACGCGAATGCAGACTGAAGGCAGCAGCTTCGATGACGTTTTGGCAGATGCTCAGCAGCTAGGCTATGCCGAAGCCGATCCGACTGCTGACGTGGATGGACTGGATGCGGCAGATAAAATTGCGATTTTGGCTTCCCTTGCATTTGGCAAGCGCATCAATTTAGAAGAAGTCTATTGCGAGGGTATTCGCCAAATTACAGCCGCTGATATTACCTATGCCGAACGTTTAGGCTTTGTCATCAAACTTTTAGCAACCGCAAAACGTGATGTTGATTCAGATTTTCCCGATCGCCTTCAGGTCAGGGTTCACCCAACTTTGGTGCCTAAAACTCATCCCCTCACCAACGTTAATGGCGTTTACAACGCGGTGCTTATAGAAGGTGATCCCGTTGGACAGGTAATGTTTTACGGTCCTGGTGCGGGTGCCGGACCTACGGCTAGTGCAGTTGTGGCGGATATTTTGAATATTGCAGCAATCTTGAAAGTTGGGCGCGGTTCAGCCGTTCACGCCGATGGTCGCCCGCTCCTCGATCCGCTGTTGGCTTGCTCTCATCAGGACTATGCGGCGATCGCTCCCATCGCAGATCTCAAAACCCGTTTCTACGCTCGTGTCCTGACCCAAGATTTCCCTGGCGTGATTGGTCGGCTAGGCACTGCCTTCGGCGATCATCAGGTCAGTCTAGAATCAGTGGTGCAAATTGGTTTACGAGATAATCAGGCGGAGATTGTAGTAATTACTCATTGCGTTAAAGAAGGAAATTTCCGAAAGGCGCTAGAGGAGATTCGGGCATTTGATGCGGTGTCTAATGTGCCAAGTGTGCTGCGGGTGCTGTAGATCTGGTGATTTTATCTGGCTGGGTGCAACTGCTGAATAAACTCTTGATAAAACGGCTCATGCGACCCTGAAAAGTTTTCCATTTCTGTCTTGGTTAAATTCCCTTTTTTCCCTGTATACGGATTCTTGACATAGCTAGAAATTACTTTTGGGCGCTCTGGATTTTCATGCCAGGTAATGTTGAAAGCTGCATATTTTTGGAAGAATTCCATATCTGCATAGGCATCAATATGATCATGTATCCACCAAGCTAAGGCTGTCCAGTCTTGTGTCTGCTCGTAATAAGGAACGAAGGATGTCACGATGACACAGGCAGTTGCTCCCATATACCCATCCTTATCTCTAACATCCCAGATGTGTCTTGCATAATTTCCCTCATTGCTACCACAGTTATATTGATTTTTATTCTCTGCACCTTTCGCATTGACAGCACTAGCGCGGAAAGCAGAACGGACGCTGATGCGACCGAGGGTATCTTGAAGGGGTTCAAGCACTTTTTCGCACAGTTTTTTTCCTGCGGCGATCGCCAATTCTGGATCATCTGGGATATTAGGAATACCTTCAATTTGTGAGATTTCAGAGTATAGAAACTCACGCATAAAAAAGCTCTTTGAAAGTTGGGCGCGTCCTAACTCTTCTAAAGCTTTTAATTCTTGTCGTTTGCTCATCCTGGTTCAAGACCTCATCAGTAATTTTAGTCTGCCCCCCTTCATAAGCAAAGTGAGCTAACGGCTCGAATCAACGGCGGCTAATGAACTTTGCCACACGACCAACTATCTTGATGGAGTTTCGCTTTCAGGCGATCCAACTGAATCGGCTCAATTGGCGAGACTCTATCGATCGCCCTAATCCAGTGGCAGCGGCATTAATGAGCAAGATGAAGATTGCTAAACGCGCGCTCTTCGAGATACCCGCAAGGGGTCGCCCCAAGGTTAAAGCAGAGTGTTTACGTTTATTGGTGACGTTGAAACTTGATCCAGCAAAAACTCGGCTGATTTCCAAGTTTGTCGATACCTACCTGCGCTTGAACGCTCAGGCGGAGCAAACTTTTCAGGCAGAAATCGATAAAATAGGCGTAGCGCAAAAGGAGGCAATTATGCAAGTTACCACCAGTTGGGAAGAAAAGGGCATTGAGAAGGAACGGCGATCGCTCGTTTCGATTCTATTGAATCAAAAGTTTGAGCAATTGGTGCGGCTCGTTCAACCGAAACCCGCATAGGGAGGATGGTTGACAAGGCACTAAGCCTTGATAACTAACCGTTGATGTAGGTGTAAGTCCTACCCATTCAATGCTCAATGTGAAAGCACTTTCCCCATCCTAGAGACTGGA
>JBBRCV010000104.1:0-18376 GCA_038204505.1 Elainellales cyanobacterium | reverse complement strand
GTGGGAGTCACCGAAACAATGGGCGTTGGAGGTGCATTTTGGGAATATAATACTGCGTTGACGACTGCCCAGGAGGCAATTCCTGTAATGACTGCTAAGCCTGTGCCAATGGAGATGACCGCCAAGGGATTGTCCCACACCGAGCTTTCGCTTTGACGAGGAATGACGGGGGAAGATTGTCGCCGGGAAATCTCGCGCGATCGCCCATCATCATCTATTCCTATTAGCCCTGCCGCTGGAGGACGACCCACTGCCATTGTCCGCATTTCTGAGGCGGGGGGCTGCGGCTGCGGTGCCAGGACAGAAGGCGGGCTGGGAGGCATGGTGGCGGAGCCGGGGGAAGCAGAGCCAGTTACCGGACTAAGCGCCTGTAATGCCTGAGCGACTTCGTTGACAGATTGGTAGCGATCGCCCGGTCGATAGCTCAGCATCCGGCTCAACACTTGAGCAAACCCTGGACTAAGATTCGTCCACCGTTGCCATTGCCAGGTTAAGTTGCGATCGTCGTAAAGGTCTTGCGGCTCTCGCCCCGTTAGCAGCACCATTGCCGAGACTGCTAGCGCATACAAATCGCTGCTGGGATATGCCCGACCCGTTTGCATTTGTTCGCTAGGAGCGTAGCCTGCTTTGCCAACGGTAGTGGGCTGAGCGCCTGATTCTACCGATTGAATGCGAGTAGCGATTTCTTTAACTACGCCAAAATCGATGAGGACAGGGAGGCGATCGCGTTCTCGCAAAATGACGTTATCGGTGGCAATATCGCGGTGAATAATGCCCTTGCTGTGAATATGGGCTAGCACAGGTAGCAACTGCTGAATAAACAGAATCACTTCTGGTTCGCTAAAAGTTTTGCCTAATGCCTTGCGCTCCAGCATCAGCGATCGATAGGTTTTTCCTTCCACATAGTCTTGCACCAAAAACAGTCGTTCTTCTTCCTCAAAGGTGGCGCGAAACTGAGGAATTTGTGGGTGTTGAATTTGGTAAAGAATTGCCGCTTCTCGCTGAAATAGCTCTTGCGATTTGCTTAAAGCATAAGCGCTGGTTTGAGGCGGAATAAATTCTTTAAGCGCACACCGCTCATTAAAGCGACCCTTATCTTCTGCCAAGTAAGTACGACCAAAACCGCCCTGACCCAGAACGCTCAGGACTCGATAGCGATTTTGTAAAACGGTTCCAGCATCAATAGGAGGTTGCATAACGAGCTAGCTCAACCTTACATAATCTTGAAATCACCCCAGAGAAAACAAGCTTTCTGAAAACTACTGCGGCGAGTTGGCACCTAATGATAGCAAGAATCTGGTCAGTGAAGCTTCACACTGGGACTCGACCTTATGTAATGCATTGGCAGCTTACAATACGATAAAAGCAGTAGTAACTTGTAACAGTTAAATCTCTATGAAGCAATTCAAAATCATTATTGAGAAGCACTCAGATGGATATGTCGCCTATCCTATCGGGGTTGTAGGCGCTATTGTTGGGCAAGGAGAAACTTATGAAGAAGCTCTATCAGATGTGAAGTCTGCGATCGCCTGCTACGTTGAAGTCTTCGGGAAAGAACTGTTGGAAGATACTTCTTCGGTTGAGGTGTTCATTGCTGAAGCAGTGGTTGCCGTGTGATGCCGAAGGTTATTGAAGTAGAGGTTACAGGCTACATTATTAATGTTTGGAAATAGAACTCTGACTGTGAAAGAAGGACAAGCACGTAATGCTTTATAAAGTTCCATTACTGCTCTCACCACAACCCGAAGGCGGGTTTACCGTTACATCGCCCCTACTACCAGAATTGATCACTGAGGGAGATACGGTTGAAGAAGCTTTAGAAAATGTTCGGGATGCTTTAGCTGCCCTAGTTGAGGCTTATGAGGATTTAGGACGAGTTTTGCCAATCAATATGCGAGTTGCTGATACTGATGATGCTCTGTGGCTCGAAACTGTAGTGACAACTCCATGAGGTATCGGGAAGCGGCTCGAAAATTACAAATGCTGGGTTGTCAAGAATTGCCTCGACGAGGGGGAGGCTCTCACCGCAAATGGCTTAATCCCAGCATCCAGCGGATTACAGTGTTACCCGATTGGGGAAGTCAAGATCTCAAGCTTGGAACACTTCGGGCGGCAATCCGCCAGTTGGGTATTGACTGGGAGATTTTCAATAATACGTAGATTGTTCGCTCGGTTGGGGAGTTAAGTTTTAGATGCTTCTGTCTTACCGTTGAAATTGAACAGGAAGAAGACGGACGCTGGATTGTCGAAGTAGTAGATTTGCCCGGTGTTCTGGTTTATGCTCAGACCGTTGAAGATGCAACTACCCAAGTTCAAGCTCTAGCGTCACGTTGCTTCGGATTGGGTAGAACATCAAACGTGAAACTGGATGATCTCATCGTATTCTTTCTCATCCCGACTGGACAGTCTTCGTTTTTGCCTTTCATGATAGAGAGGAAATTGGTTCCAGAATGCTGGCTCGTATTGCAAAATATACAGGGTTGCAACCTAAAGATTTGTAAGCTCTGGTTGTGACAATACCTAACCAAGGCTTTCATAACGAGCTAGCTCAACCTTACATAATCTTGAGAACACCTCAGCAAAAACAGGTTCCCTGAAAACTACTGCGGCGAGTTGGCACCTCATGATAGCAAGCATCTGCTCACTGAAACTTTACAGATTCACTGAAGTTTTACAGATAAATTACCAAAATTTCACCCACATTTATTGAGCAGTGAATAAGTTAGACAGAGGGATACCTATAGGCGTTCCTGCTATTTGCAATCAAATTAACCAGAGTCACTATCTTACTTACACAGGATTTAGATCAATGCTTCAGTCATTCACCCGCAAAGTTTTGGCAATTTCAGCCCTGAGCTTGCCGCTCATTTCTTTTATGGCTCCCAGTGCATTGGCAGACAAGGCCAACTTTTATGTAGAGAATAATAGTAACGTCGCCATTTCTGAACTCTACGTTTCTGACTCCAGCCTAGGAAATTGGAACAACGATATTCTTGGGCAAAGCACTTTAGATAGTAACGAGAAAATCACGATAGTTTTTGCTGACTCATCGCCCGATCGCTGCTTGTACGACATTAAAGCAATCTTTGCGGATGGTCAGAAGGTTGAAGACTATCGGATTAACGTTTGCACAAGCGAGCAGTATCAGTTCTTTGACAAATAATATTTCTGTTATCTTCTGTGACTGATAGAGAGGCAATACTGCGTCTCTATTTTTGATATCATGCTACCTCATTGCCCCGCAACCGAAACAGCAAAAACTGTGTTGTTTGCAAATCATTAAAGTTATCGTCGCTAACCAGGAGTAGCGATCGCGTTCCATCTGAAAGCTGAGGTCCTAGGGTAATTCCTTCTAAGTTGTCTAATGGAATGCCTAGTTCGGCTAAATCTAGCAGAGGCTCTTTATAGATGGGAGTCACTCTGCCAATGTTTCCTTGAAATGCGTCAAACGTAGAAGTGTCATTAGCGCCCCCCGTCGCCATCTGAAATAGCTTCGCCCCAAATCCCGCAGCACCAAACGATCGCTCCAGACTTAAAAAGTGCCCTCCCTGATCCAACACCAGCATTTCAGTTAAACCATTGTTCTTCGTGTCTGCTGGCGGTTGATCGAGTAAGTAAATATGCTCCGAGATTAGCATTGCGCGTGAAGCTTCCTCTCCAATTAAGTAATGGAGAAATCGAACGGGAGCCGATACGGGAGGCAATGTATCTGGGGGGAAGTTGGGAGGGAGGTCTTGGGCGATCGCCGACTCAGTAGCGGTAAACAGGCGAAATGGTTCTAGCTGCTGACCACTGGCAAACCCGACGGCGCTTGAGGCTAAGGATTCAAAACCCAGATTGTCTCGAATGCCTGTAGCTTCGTCTGCTTTAGGCAAAAAACGCTTGGGAATGGGCAAAGCCGATCGCTGCTGTCCAGTTTCTAAGTCAAACTCATTAACAAACGGATTAACTCCATCGCGGCTAACGCCCTCGCTAGAAATGAAGACTGAATGACGCGGTGTTAAAGCAATGCCTTCAGGATCGAGAGTGCCTTTTGCAAAAAGTTCACCCTTCGCATCTTGAAGAAAAGTGACTTTTTCGACCTCAACAGATTGAATTAGGCTGTCGGGTAAAGTAGCAGCGGGTTTGAGGTTGAGCTTGAGGGTGTAAAAGCGGGCAGGATTTCGTTCGCTCCGATCGTCTGAAATAGCGTAAAAGCGATCGCGCTGTTGATCGTAAACAATGCCTGATAATCCGCCCACAGTTGTTTCGGCAAATTGCGTTTTGGGGAGTCGATATTCACCCAAAAAGTCGAGGCTGAGGTTAAGGAAAATGCGGTCTTCGGCTT
This sequence comes from Elainellales cyanobacterium, assembly GCA_038204505.1. Lineage (GTDB taxonomy): Bacteria > Cyanobacteriota > Cyanobacteriia > Elainellales > Elainellaceae > Timaviella. The sequence continues at coordinate 14,049 of JBBRCV010000104.1, read as the reverse complement.
TAACGGGAGTGATGCCGCAACCTGTTAGAGTGAAAGCTAAAATAAGGGCGATCGCCACTCCTAAAACTTGCAGAGAGTAGAGCGATCGAAACCATTCAAAAAATTTTCTACCCATCATTTTGACCTTCTGTTTTAACCTCCGTAAGCAACCGTAAAAAGGCTAAATTCTACCTTTTAGTAAAGCGCCGAGGTCAATTTTCGCCGATATTGATTAGTCAATGGGTTTTCATCTCCCATCAACTCAAACACCATAACCATCGCTTTCCGCGCTCCATCATTGCGGTACTTGCGGCTGCGGCTCACTAGATCTAGCAACTGGATGAGAGCAGCTTCGTAGTTTTCTACTAAGACCTGATCAATCGCTGCAAAAAATGGATCGTCAAGGTCGTGAGTTCTAGGGTTTGTGCTTTCCTGCTTCAGTGAAACCAACTCTCGAAGTGCTTTGACCTGGGGGTAGTATTCCCGATCGGCTTCGGGAACCGTGGCAAGGATTTTCTCGGTAGACTCAAAGCTGCCTTGGCTAATGAGGAATTTGGCAGCAGCGATCGCCAGCTTTTGGCTTTGAGGAAATTCGCTGATGAGATGCCCAAAAAACGCTTTGGCTTGCTCTAAGTCACCTTGGGCGATCGCCGCTTTGACTGCCTCTAGCCCCAAATCTAACTCAGACTTGAGGCTCAGGTTAGACAAAAACTCTCGAAGCTGCGGTTCGGGTAAAACACCCACAAATCCAGGATTGACATCTCCCTGGGTGACTACTCGCACATCAGGAACGCCCTCAACTTTGTAGGTATGAGCTAAATCAGGGCTTTGATCAATATCAACTTTTGCCAACACAAAATCATATTCCTGCGCTAGAGCTTCTAGCATTGGCTTCAGCATTTTGCAAGGTCCACACCACTGGGCAAAGAAATCGACCAAAACAGGTTTTTGGAACGAGGCTTCTAAGACCTCAGTGGCAAAGGTGGCGCTATCAACTTCTACAGAAACACCCATGAGATTAAAGAATGTACAGAAGAATGAACAGAAGAATCCAAATAACATCAACAAAGTGCCAATAAAGCTCGGCAGCTTCTACACCAAAATGATGCTCTTCGGAATAGTGAGCCGTTTTGAGCGATCGCCACAAAACTGCCAAAATTAAGCCAACGCCCAAAAATACGTGCAGACCGTGAAACCCAGTCAGCACATAGAATGTACTGGCATAAAGATTGGTTTTTAGCCCAAACTCTAGGTGCATATATTCATAAATTTGCCCTGCCAAAAAGATAATTCCCATAATGGCAGTGGCGGCAAACCAACGCTGCAATCCTGTGACATTGTTGCTTTTAATATCGGCTTCGGCGTTGTGAATCACAAAGCTACTGCTGATCAGGATAGCGGTGTTAATGGAGGGCAACAGCAACTCGCGTTCTGGTGTGCCTGCGGGGGGCCATTCGGGGTAGACCACCCGAAAGGTAAGATATGCCGCAAACAAGCCCAGAAAGATCATGCTCTCAGCGCCTAAGAAAACGATGAGTCCAAACATCCGGTGATCAGGATGGGCTTCGTGTTCAGTGGCGATCGTCCCCGCATGGTGGTTTAGTTCTGCCTTAGCCGGGTCAATAGTTCCTTGCATAGATTTCTCGACATTCACGACGATGGATATTAAAACTTGGGTAGGGTAGCTCTGAGGTCTACCCCAAACTTTGACTAAGCGCTAGGACTACCCGATAGGACAGGCGTTTCAGATTCAGTGCCTGCCTGGGTTAACTCATGCTCCATGCCGTAGTCATAAGGACCTACCGTTAATACAGGTAACACTTCAAAGTTTTCAATCATGGGCGGCGAAGAGGTTTGCCACTCCAGCGTCAGCGCTCGCCAAGGGTTATCAGCCGCAGGCTTACCCTTCAACCAACTCCAAACAGCGTTGAATAAGAAAGGGAAAGTTGAAACGGCAAGAATATAAGAACCCAAAGTCACCAGTTGATTGATCGAGGTAAACCGGGGATCGTAGAAGGCAACTCGACGGTTCATGCCTAGCAAACCTAGCTCGTGCATCGGTAAGAACGTTAGGTTCATGCCAATAAACGTCAACACAAAGTGAATAATCCCCAACGGCTCATTCATCATTCGTCCTGTCATCTTGGGGAACCAGTGGTAAATGGCAGCATAGATGCCAAACACGCTACCTCCAAATAAGACATAGTGCAGGTGAGCCACTACAAAATAAGTATCGTGAACGTGGATGTCGAAGGGCACAGCCGCTAACATTACGCCACTAATACCGCCAATGACAAAGACCGCAATAAAGCCCATAGCGAACACCATGGCGCTATTGAGAGCAATTTTGCCTCCCCAAATTGTGGCAAGCCAGCCAAAAACTTTAATCCCAGTTGGGACGGCAATGACCATGGTGGTGATCATGAAGAACATCCGCAGCCAAGCGGGAGTGCCACTGGTAAACATGTGGTGCGCCCAAACAATTAAGCCTAAGAATGAGATGGCAATGCTGGAATAGGCGATCGCCTTATATCCAAAAATAGGCTTCCGCGCGTGTACGGGCAAAATATCTGAAATTGCCCCAAACAAGGGCAGCACCATGATATAAACCGCCGGATGGGAGTAAAACCAGAACATGTGCTGATAAACCACTGGGTCACCGCCGCCCGTTGGGTTAAAGAAAGCAGTTCCCGCCAGTAAATCGAACGCCAGCAGAATCAGCGCACCTGCTAACACAGGAGTGCCAATCAAAACCAAACCTGAAGTCGACAACATTGCCCAGCAGAACAGCGGCATTTGGTGAATGCCCATACTGGGAACGCGCATTTTTAGGATGGTGACAAAAAAGTTGATTGCCCCCAAAATTGAAGAGGTTCCAGAGATCAACAAACTAAAGATCCAAATGCCTTCACCCACCTTACCCGTCATTAAGCTGAGAGGCGGATAGGAAGTCCAGCCCGATTGAGGAGCTTCTAAAAAGAAACTCAGCACCAGCATTAAGCCAGCGGGGGGAATCATCCAAAAAGCTACTGCATTGAGCTTCGGGAACGCCATGTCGCGCGCGCCAATCATCAGCGGAATCAAGTAGTTTGCCAGTCCTGCACCTGCCGGAATAATCCATAGAAAGATCATAATCGTGCCATGGAGAGTCAGCAGGCTGTTATAGACCTCCGGGGTCACAAAATCTGGTGCGGGTGTCGCTAGTTCTGTGCGAATGGCAGTCGCTAAGGAACCGCCGATCAGGTAAAAGATAAAAGAGGTGACGATGTACTGAATGCCAATCACCTTGTGGTCGGTACTAAAGGTGAAGAAATGCCACCATTTGCGCTCTGTCTCATGGACAGGGGCAGCGGCATCTACTGGCGCGTTTTTCACTTGAGTCATGCTGAAATCCTAGAGCTTAAGTTCAACTGAATGGGATGAGTGGTTTAATCAGTGAGCTACAGGCTATTAACCTGTGAATGATGGGTATGAAGCTGATCAAAGTCTTTTGCATCAACTCCCACTTGCTCAGCATAGGCAGCCAAGATCCGAGCCTCGGGAGCTGCATCGGCGGCAGCGACAGTTTGGCTACCATCGGCTTGACTCGCCACCTGGGACTGTAGCCAGAGATCGTAGTCTGCTTGGGTTTGCACATAAAGACGGCTATTCATGCCCCCATGATACGGACCGCAGAGTTCGGCACAAATGATGGGATATTCGCCGACGCGGGTGGGCACAAACCGCAGTTCTGCACCTTGACCGGGGATAACGTCTTGCTTCAGCCGGAATTCAGGCAGCCAAAAAGCGTGAATGACATCCTTCGCCTGGAGATTGACTCTGATGTCTTTGTCAACGGGAACGTGTAGTTCGCCAGCCGTCACGCCAACCGAGGGGTAAGTAAAAATCCAGGCGTACTGCATTCCCACTACATCAACCGTGAGGTCAGCAGGATGATCAGCGTTGTCGGGCGATGCGCCAATGCCGAGCGCCATGTGATTGTGCCCGCGATGTTTGGCTGGAGCTTCGACCATCTGCATTGCTCCATCTCCAGGCATCATAGCGACCTGGACAACACCGGGATCACCTGCGGCTTCAGGGTCGAAGCCGCCCATTTGGTTGTAGATGTCGAAACTGTAAACGCCAATCACCAAGACGATAACGGCAGGAATGGCAGTCCAAACGATTTCTAGGGGAATGTTGCCCTCGATCGCCGGACCATCGGTTTCATCTCCAGGCTTGCGGCGAAACTTGATGAGGCAAATCACGAGGACTCCCTCTACAAGTAAGAAAATGCCCATACTAATGGTCATCATGGAGTCAAACAAACCGTCGATTAGGGCGGCATCGTTGGATGCCTCAACGGGCATCAATCCATGATTTTTTCCATACCATAGGCTGACTAGCGTTAAAGCAATGCCAGCCAGCATTGTAAGGATTTGCGTTGGAATATTCACGGCTAGTCAGGTTATCCAAAGGGGTGGTTTGAGGGGGGATTGAGCTAAAGATTCTTTCAAAGACACAAGTGTTAAATCTAGGAGCAGGTAAAAAGCGATCGCTCAAGCAGAAAAGCCCTAAGTTTGATGCTACCGCAATAAATCATCGAAGGTTTCCAACTTTACATACAAACCGCAGTGTTATTTGTAAAGCTTGAACCTCTGCCTATCAATAAAATAGACTACCTTTTACTGTTGTCGGAGCAATCATGACAACGAATTGGAAAGATGAGGGTTGATTTGCAGATAGTTTTAAGGTTTACTTCAAAATCATTTAAGGTTTTCGTAATGATTGACGTATTTTGAGATTTGGCGTAGACGGGTTTCTAGATAGCTCGCAAAAGTTTTGCAGGGAAGTCCTTTTAGGCTCACCCGTCAACAGGAAACCAGGGACAAATAGAATTCAATCTGTAGAAAATCCTAAAGCTTGGTGCAATCTGGGATTGCTTCCATTAAAGTGGTAGCCAGAGAAGCAAGGGGTAGACCCGATTCGCTGAAATGAGTGGCTATAAGTTGGCACAATGATCAGCGAGGAATACTCTGCTTATTTTTTCTTTCATTTATTCACTCACCCGAATCGTTCTATTTATTTAGATGTGCGCTGATGAATGACTCCAGTATGTTTCCAGACGTAACCACTTTCCCTAAGTCGGCATTCACATCTTTATCGAAATCTTTTTCTAGCCCTCAAGATCTAATCCGGCGGTTGGTTTGGAAAATTGCGATCGCCACTTTCCTCCTCATGGCGATCGGTAGCGCCACTCGCGTCATGAACGCTGGGCTGGCTTGCCCGGACTGGCCCCTCTGCTACGGAACACTGGTTCCCACCCAGCAGATGAATTTGCAAGTGTTTCTGGAATGGTTTCACCGCTTAGATGCGGCATTAATTGGGTTGATGGCGATCGCCCTCTCTGCCCTCTCCTGGTGGCACCGTCGCTCTCTTCCAGCCTGGACACCTTGGATTGCTACTTTCGCTTTAGGGCTGATTGTTTGCCAAGGTATTTTGGGCGGTCTAACGGTGACTCAACTGCTGCGGTTTGACATTGTGACCGCTCATCTCGGCACGGCGCTGGCATTCTTCACTACTCTGCTGATCATGGGCACTTTGCTGATGCCTTACAAAGGGACTGGCACGGTTGGCAAATTGCCCTGGTTTAGCTTGACAGCAGCCGTTTTAGTCTATCTGCAAAGTCTTTCAGGGGCTTTGGTTGGCTCACGGTGGGCGGTTCATCAGTGCCTGCAAGTTTCCCAACTTTGCAGCGTCATGAATACCCACCTAGCAGGCGTTGTTCCCGCTGCTCTTGCTACCCTGGCAGTTGTGGGACTGACTTGGCGTACACCTGCTTTAAGCGGCGAAATTCGCAAGCTGGCGCAGTTCGTTGGCGTTCTGCTACTCCTACAAATTGCCCTAGGCATGGCGACGTTTCGATTACACCTGCAAGTAGAGCTACTAACCGTTTCCCACCAGGCGATCGGGGCGGCTTTGTTGGGCACGCTGGTTTGCTTTACCGTAATGGCTTTGCGCGATCGCACCTTTGCTTCAGAAGAATCCTGAATTTCCCTTTCTAAATTTCCCACCTGTTATGCAAGAAACAACCTGGTCAAGTCCACCTCGTCATCACCAAAACTTTTGGCAAGTTATTCAAAGCTACTGGCAGCTTACTAAGCCCCGCATCATCATTCTGCTGCTGGTAACTACCGCTGGCAGTATGTGGATTGCATCTGAAGGACGAGTCGATCCCCTGCTGGTGTTGGTCACGCTTTTAGGCGGTACTCTTGCCTCTGCTTCTGCCAATGCCATCAACTGTATTTACGATCGCGATATCGACTACGACATGGAGCGAACCCGGCATCGCCCGTTGCCCTCTGGCAGAATTCAGCCCAGAGATGCGCTGGTGTTTGCCCTTGCCCTTGCTGCTCTATCGTTCACCTTGCTGACCGTTTTTGCTAATCTGCTGAGTGCTTGTCTAGCAATGTCGGGCATCGTCGCTTACGTATTGGTCTACACTCATTGGCTGAAACGCCACAGCACCCAAAACATTGTCATTGGCGGAGCAGCAGGAGCCATTCCGCCCCTCGTGGGCTGGGCAGCAGTGACTGGCAATTTGAGCTGGGCAGCCTGGGCTTACTTCCTGATCATTTTCCTTTGGACTCCGCCCCACTTCTGGGCGCTAGCCATGATGATTCAGAAGGATTATGCCAAAGTTGGCGTGCCGATGTTGCCTGTGATTGTGGGCGATGCTCAAACCGCTAAACAAATTTGGATTTACACGCTGTTGATGGTTCCCATGACATTCACACTGGTTTATCCCTTGCACGTTATGGGTGCGGTGTATGCGGCGATCGCCATTTTCTTAAACAGCATCTTTGTCAAAAAAGCTTGGACGCTTCTGCAAACGCCAGAAGATCAAGGTTTGGCGCGATCGCTATTTAAGTACTCTTTGCTTTACCTGATGCTGTTGTCTGCGGGAATGGCGATCGATAGTCTGCCTGTGACGCATCAACTGACTGCATTCCTTACGGACTCCTTCACCGCCACGCTACCGGAAAACCTCACCTGGGTACTCAGCAATCTACCCTTAAAATAGAGGGGAATTCTGTTGAATATGGAAAGTGTGATGTCTCCTGCCGTCTTAATCGAAAAACTCCAGAAGCGCTACGGTGCCGTCGAAGCCGTCAAAGATGTCTCGATTCAAGTTGAGCCAGGTGAAATCTTTGGGCTGTTGGGTCCCAATGGTGCAGGTAAAACCACGACGCTCCGCTGCCTCTGCACTCTGGCAACCCCTGATGCTGGCAGGATTGAGGTTTCTGGAATTTCTGCCCTAGACTATCCAAAACTCGCTCGTCAGCGATTAGGCTATGTGGCGCAAGAAGTCGCCTTAGACAAGGTGCTGACTGGGCGAGAACTTCTTCAGCTTCAGGCGGCTCTCTATCATCTTCCCCGCTCGACTGCACAGGAACAAATCAATAAATCGATCGCCCTTCTAGGTCTACAAGATTGGGCAGATCTAAAAACTGGAACCTACTCTGGCGGACTCAAAAAGCGCCTTGATCTAGCAGCAGGTCTGCTCCACAAACCAGATGTTTTAGTGCTAGATGAGCCAACAGTGGGCTTAGATATTGAAAGCCGGGTAGCAGTTTGGGATTTTCTGCGGCAGCTTCGCACCCAAGGCACAACCATAGTGCTAACCAGCCATTACTTAGAAGAAGTAGATGCCCTCGCCGATCGCGTTGCCATTATCGATCGCGGTATGGTAATTGCATCTGGTACACCTTCAGCTCTGAAAGATCAGATTGGAGGCGATCGCGTCACTCTACGCGTCCGGGAGTTTACCCCTGTCGAAGAAGCCGAAACTGTCAAAGCGATGCTGCAATCTCTCCCTTTTGTCCAAGAAGTGATTATCAACAGTGCCCAAGGTAATTCCCTCAATTTGGTTGTTACCTCCCAAAGTGAAGCGTTAATGACCATACAGCAAGCACTTAAAGAAGCAAGCCTTCCTACCTTTGGGATTTCCCAGTCGCGTCCCAGTTTAGACGATGTTTATCTGGCGGCAACAGGGCAAACCATTTTAGATGCGGAGTTGGCAGCGGCTGGCAGTCGGGATGCAAAGGCAGAGCGAAAGCAGAATATGCGATAGCAGATGGATAGAGTTATTGTTCGAGTGGTTGGAAAGTTCGTGGGGATGAAAAGTTCGTGGGGATGAAAAAACTACGGGCGATCGCCCCTCCAACTTGCCTCCCAGCCCAAAATTGCGGTCTTCCGCTCTACTCCCCAACGATAGCCGCCCAACTCTCCCGACTCCCGAATCACTCGATGGCAGGGAATTAGATAGCCAATGAAGTTTTTACCCACGGCATTGCCCACGGCTCTCGCTGCTGTCGGACGACCTATCTGTTCAGCCAGCCTCTGATAGGTGGTCATTTCACCAAAGGGAATAGTTAGCAGTGCCCGCCAGACCTGCACCTGAAAATTAGTGCCTTTCACCCAAACCGTTAGCCGCTCGTTATAGCTACCTGGATTGAAAATTAGATTACAGAGGGGCTGAGTCGTTTGGGGATCAAGAACAATGTCAGCATTTACCCACTCCGATCGCAGAGCTTGCTCATCCCCATCAAATTGAAGATGACAAATCCCTCGGAGCGTAGTAGCAATGAGCGCTTTGCCAAAGGGAGTATCATGAATGCCATAGCGGATTTGTAACCCTGCTCCACCCGCCTTAAACTCCCCTGGCGACATAGCTTCCAAATTTACAAATAAATCATGCAGTCGCCCTGAACTTGATAGTCCCAGGTCTAAAGTGAGATCTAAAAGGCTTTTACTCTGAGAAATTTTTGACTTGGCGTACTCAATATTAAGATATTGCAAAAACCTCTTGGGGCTGATACCCGCCCACTGCGTAAAGAGCCGTTGAAAATGAGAGTCGCTCAGTCCAATATGTTGTGCCACGGTTGTCAGGTTAGGCTGGACTAGGTGGTTTTGCTGAATGAAGGCGATCGCCCGTGCCACTCGGTTATAGTCTTCGCTGTTATCTACATAATCTAGAGTGCCCATCGGATCTATCCTCTCAAGCCTTGCACTTCATTACTTTACTAATAGCGATCGGCTAAAGCTACCCGTTTCTTGCGATCGCTCCAAGCAGCAAGTTCATAAAGATTGGTACATATTATGAACTCAACCGTTACTATAGAAAGGTTGTAAAAAGTCGGTATCTCCGCTCATGGCTGTTCCTAAGAAGAAAACCTCAAGCTCCAAGCGCGATCAGCGCAAAGCAAACTGGAAGAAAAAGGCTGCTGTCGCTGCCCAAAAAGCACTTTCCCTCGGCAAATCTATTCTGACAAACCGCTCTACATTCGTTTACCCTCAGCAAGAAGAAGAAGAGGAAGAATAGGCAGGTGCCCTCAACTCTTCACTGCTCCCGATCCGGCATTTAGAATAGACCCTAGAAAGTCTCAACCTAATGCCGGATTTGTTTTTGCTCTACTTCTGAATCTCTATCCCCTTGATCTCCATACGTGAGGAACGCTTATGCTAGGCAAGTTTTTCCAAAAACCCACCCCTGATCAGCAGGCACGGGTTCCGGCTGGGCAACATTTGGCGAAAGGATTTCCAGTCCTCACTTATGGCGAAACCCCCACCGTTAGCCCTGAAAACTGGGAATTTAAGGTCTGGGGTTTGGCTACGCCCAAAACTTTTACTTGGGCAGATTTTATGGCAATGCCTCAGCATGACTTCACGGCGGATTTTCATTGCGTGACCACCTGGTCAAAGCTAGACGTGCAGTGGACAGGCGTAAAAGTCACTGACTTCATGCAGCACATTGAAGTCGATCCCCAGGCAGTGCATATTATGGAGCACAGCTACGGCGGCTACACCACCAACATTTCCATAGACGACTTTGTCCGAGAAGAAAACTTCTTTGCCCATACCTTGATGGGTGAGCCTTTGCCTGCTGAGCATGGTGGACCGATGCGCTCAATTGTCCCCCATATCTACGCCTGGAAAAGCGCCAAGTGGATCAACGGGCTAGAGTTTCTAAACCATCAAGAGCTTGGCTTCTGGGAGCGAAACGGCTATCATCACCGGGGCGACCCTTGGACAGAAGAGCGATATAGCTCTTAAGGCTTTTGTCTATTGCTCTAAGGACAAAATTTATCGTAATCATTAAGGATCGTGCGTATTAACTTGTTTTTCGCTAAAGTCCTATGTAGCAGCGGTGGTATGAACATCGTCGCCAAACCATAATAGGACGGATACGATGAGTGAGTATCAGCACTACGAATTCCAAGCGTTAGACCGAACTCTGACGAAAGATGAGTTGTCTTACATTAGGAGTTTGTCCAATCGCATTGAGCTGACCTCTAATAAGGTAGTTTTTGTTTGCAGCTTGGGCGATTTTAAGGTTGATCCCCAACAGTTGGTAGAGCGATGCTTTGATGCCATGTTGTATCAGGCAAGCTTTGGAATTCAACAGGTGATCTTTCGGTTCCCGCGATCGCTCCTCAATTCCACGCTCTTCGCTCCCTACTGTGTTCCTCATTTCCTCACTGTTTCTACGACCTCTGAACACATCCTTCTCAACCTCAAAATTGTCGAAGAAGAAGGATTAGGCTGGATTCGGGAAGAAGACTGGTTGACAAAGCTGATTCCCCTGCGCGACGATTTACTGCGAGGCGATCTGCGGATGTTGTATTTGGCTTGGCTCATTGCTGTCCAAGTTGATCTAGAGGACGACGACGAAAATTTAATTGAACCGCCTGTGCCTCCTAATTTAGGCAATTTCTCTTCTGCCCTCGGCTCTTTTGTCGATCTATTTGGGTTAGATGAAGACCTCATTAGCGCTGCTGCTGAAAGTAGCCCCTTTGAAGCGGAAGAATCTGAACCTTTGGAAGCCTGGATTGCCGATTTATCTGAAGCTGAGCGCAACGATTTTTTAGCGCGGCTGGCACGGGGCGAGTCCCATGTTGCCAGTCAGTTGGTGCAGCGGTTGCGCCTGCTGAATCGATCGCCTCGGTCTATGGCACTGTCTGAGCAACCCAGGCGATCGCTTGCCGACTTAATGGCGATCGCCCTGACTCACGAAAAAAACCGTAAAACCCGCGAGCAACAAATTGCCCGCCAAATCCGAGTGGCTCAACTAGAAGCCCTTGCGCCCAAAGAAGCGACGATGTGGCAGGAAGTTTTTCGTCTGATTGAACTTAAGCAAAGTAAGGCTTATGACCAGGCGATCGAGTATTTAATCGACTTGCAAGACTTGGCAGAACAGCAAGAAACATTGCCCCAATTTATTGCCCGCATTAAAAAGATGCGGAATGATTACAGCAGTCGATCAGGACTCATGTCCCGACTTCACCAAGCTGGCTATTGAGAGCCGTTGAGAGCTATTGAGCGCTATTGAGAGCTGTCGGGAAATTAAACTTTCATTCCTCGATACCAACGCTGATTTTTGACCTGAAACATTTGCGAAAACTGGGGTAGGTCACCATGATGCCCTAACACAATCACCGTATCGCCATCGATCAAGGGAGTCGCATAGCCCGGATGAGTCGTGAGTTCGCCATCCTGTCGCCGCAGCGCCACCACTATAAATGTGCCCTTCCCGCGCACCTCTAAATCTCCAACGGTTCTGCCCACCAAAGGCGAATGGGCAGTAATGGTCAGTTCATCTACCTGCACATCAATCTGTGCCAGCAGCTCATTGAGTTGGGCACCTTCGTTACTCTGATCTAAAAACTCCACCATGTTAGGGTGAGTAATCAAATTTGCCATCCGCTGCCCACTAATGCTGGCAGGCGACACAACATGATTTGCTCCTGCTAGTCGCAGTTTTTTCTCGGTCGAAGGCAGTTCTCCCCGCGCCACAATCATCAGGTGAGGATTCATGCCCCGTCCAGTCAGCGTGATAAACACATTAGTAGCATCGTCGGGTAGCACCGTTGCTAAAACTCGCGCTCGTTCAATGCCTACGGCTTGCAAAGCCTCCTCGTCGGTAGCATTGCCTTGATAGACCCGGAATCCCATCTCCGCAGCAGCGGCAATGCGATCGGCATTATTGTCCACAATTACAAAGGGTTCTCGCTCCTCGGTCAGCTTACGAGCCAGAATCAAGCCAATCCGCCCAAAGCCACAGACAATCGTATGCCCCTCAAGGCTTTCGAGATCTTTGGTCTTTTTACGAGTGTCTAATGCCCGATGAATTTCGCCTTCGGTCACCATTTGAACAATTCCTCCTACAATAAACGCGGCTGAGACAACGCCTGCAACAATCACCAGCATTGTAAAAAATCTCTGGAGCGGCGAAATAGGGCACATTTCGCCGTAGCCAACCCCGAATATGGTAATGACTACCATGTAGAACGCATCTAAGGGCGGGCAGCCAAACAGCATATAGCCCGTCGCTGCAATAATTAGGGTAAGTGTGAAAAAGATTGCACCAGTGACAATGCCTCGGGTTGGCGATCGCATAACAAACTTCCATCAAGATGTAGACATTATTGCCCTAGAAAAGTAATTTGCTTTGTTACCCAGAAAACTCTTTCCGTCCTACCTCTCTAACAGTAGGCTGTGATAGTATTATTAACTGCGAAGATTAGAATCTAGGAACCTATTACGCCCATGCCACTGCTACAAGCCCGCAAACAAGAAATTATTGGTGAATACCAAGTTCACGAAACCGACACTGGATCTTCTGAAGTCCAAGTCGCCATGTTGACCGATCGCATCATTAAACTCAGCGCCCATCTCAAAACCAACAAAAAAGACCACGCATCTCGTCGCGGTCTTCTCAAAATGATTGGTCAGCGTAAGCGTCTGCTGGCATACATCATGAAGAAAGACCCAGACAACTACCGCCAAATTATCACCCGGTTGGGTATTCGGGGATAGGTTAGAAATGCCTTCTACCTCTTCCGAAGAACCTCAAAAAAGGGCAGCAGACGACTCTACACGTAAGCCGATGCCCTTTGAGCCTGCGAACCGCAAGCCCGCAGACTCTAAAAAGCCTGCGTCTAAACCAGCCGTCACCAAATCTGTCTCAACTCCTCGTCCTAGAGCAAGCAGAGCTACCCGATCAGACAGCGGTATTCCTGAGATAGTCAGCCGCCGGATGATTCGGCGAATGGCGCTTTTTAGCGGCATTCCCTCAGCGTTAGGGATGTCTACTTTTGGTATTAGCTATTGGGTGGTTAGCCAAGACATCTTTGATCTACCGACCTACGCTGTTTTGTTGGTCAGCCTGGGCTGGTTTGGGCTAGGAGTGGTGGGGTTAACCTACGGTGTATTGTCGGCTTCTTGGGAAGAAGACAGCGTAGGAAGCAAGATCGGACTGGAAGAATTTAAGGTGAACTGGGGGCGAATGACTGAAACTTGGCAGAAGAATGGCGATCGCAAAACATAACCTTTCAGATGCTTAAAACATAAGCAAAAAAAACGGCAGGCATTACGCTCACCGTTTTTTGTTATTAGTCCTTAAAAAATACAGCGTCTTTAGAAGGCTTGGCGCTTTACACAGCCGTCAACCCATAAGCAGACATCCGGATAATATCGCGCATACTGAAGCCAATATTACTTAATGCCTCGCCGTAGCTGATCATAAAGTCTTCAATCAGCGCCTCTTTCTCCATGCCCAAAACCTGTGCATCAGCAGCAACTTCATTGAGCATCTTCCAGACAATAGGCAAGTTTTGGCGATTGGCTGCTTCTAGCTCTTCCTGAGAAGCCTCGAAATTAGCCTTCAACCACTCCTCGCCAAAGTTGAGGTGCATGTACTCTTCCTTAACGACCCCTTCAGTAATCTTGCGAGCAAAATCATCTGCCACAGGAATATAGATGTTGTAGGCAGAAATTGCGAAGCATTCAATGATCAAAGACTGAATCAGCAAACAGGTGACAATGCGATTTTCGGCAGCAGCATCCTGAAAGTTTTGGTGCAGGGTCAAAAAGAACTCGCGTCCAAAATCCATATCTGGAGTCACCTTCAGATTTTTGGCACAAGCCTGAAATCCTTTTTTGTGTCGGCTTTCCATCTTAGACAAACTTAGCAATTCTTCTTGAGTGTCAGGGATTAGCTCAGCGAGTTTCTGATAGTTTTCATGAGCT
>JBBRCV010000103.1:0-18548 GCA_038204505.1 Elainellales cyanobacterium | reverse complement strand
TTATCGTTTCACCTCGCTAATGTTGCACAAGTTGTTAGGCAACCACGCCTTAAGCTTTTCTTCTCAACCCCACATTAGCGAGGGAAATAGTGATGACTACAGAGTTCAACGGACTGCTGCCCGTTCCGCATGGCGATAAAGCACAGGTGTGGATCGTTGGGTCACGGGATCAGGTACTGCACTTAATCAACGAGTTCTACGTTAAGAAGATTGCTAGCGATCGCGTTAATTTCACGCCGATCGTTCCTGCTCCATTTGCTAGTGGCAAGTACATGAGTGTCTTGGTGAGATAGTCAGAATATCAAGGGCTACGGGTGTTTATGCCGTAGCCCTGATGATTAATGCTGCCCACGTCCGGGCTTGCAGTCTACAAAGCCTAGCGCTTCTTCATCTAGAAAACTGGCGATCGCCATCTCTACAACTGCCTCAACTGGATACTCAATCTCAACTGCACGAGCAATAAGCGCCTCTTTAATTCTCTCTGGCAACCGCCCTAGAATCACCTCAGCATCAGCGGTAGATAGTTGCTCCAATGTTTTAGCTTGCATGGTTCTAACTCTCTATACGGTCAGTTCTCTATTTCACCACTACCAGCCGATCGCATTTTTTGCAGAATGGCGGCTTGAATTTTGGCATCAAAGTCTGGGTCATCTATGGTGGTGATGACTTGGCGAGGGCGATCGCCCAGCCTATCTAAATAAGCTTGAAGCGCCTCTTTGTCCTCACGATGTCTCAGGAAATATTGTCTTAATTCCACATCAGACATTACAGCATAATCGACTTGACTCATTAGGAGATCTCCCCATCTAAGCATCATTAGGCATTCGGGCTTTTACTCCACATGGGCTGATTTTAGCACTCGAATTATACGCAAGGTTGAAGCCTCTACGCTGCGCCGCGATCGGTGGAAGGCGACCCTTGCGGTATCTGCGAAGCAGCGCGCATCACAGCCGGGGTGAGGGATTCGGCGATCGCAGCCCATGCTCCGATGACGGGTTTGCCTTGGGTTTCGCGGTCTGCAAGTTCAAGGTTGAGTTGAAGCAGTTGGGTGAGGAGATCGGCGGTGCTGCTAAAGCCGTATGCCTGCATGACGATCGCATCGAGTTGGTGGTGCAGTTTGTAGAGTTGGCTGGTGGGTTCGTGGAAAAATTTGTTGTAGGGGGTGGTGATGCCCCATTGTTTTTTCTCTATTTGGTCGGTGCGGTATTGGTGGAGAGTTTGGGTGGTGGTGCGGATTTGGTCGATGAGTTTGGGGGTGGGGGTTTGGGGAAAGGGAAAGGTTTCAAAGCAGGTGTTGTGGGTGTAGGCAATCCGGTCTTCTAAAGTGGATTTTTGGGCGTGCATCCAGGTGCGATGAACATTAGAGGTCAAAATACCAAGAATATATAAATCATCTGAAACTACAGCTTTTGTTTTATTTCCAGCTAACCAACTTGGAGAACATAGGACAAAAATTGCCCATTTGGAAACTTCTGGAACAGCAAAATAGATTGAGAGAGAGGCGATCGCTTTTCTCATCTGTTGAGGATTGCCCCCTGGCTGCCACCATTTTAATCGCCGTGATTCCATACGATTTTGTTCACGTTCAGGTTTTACGTAGATTTCGACATGTCGGAAAGGTAGTTCATATTCACTAGCATCTTCAAGGCTCAACTTGTTGAAGTCAATAATCCAGCGTTCGGGTTTACCCTGGGGATTTTGAGCCAAGTTCGCACCCATTGAAAATAGTTTCAGCACATCACAGTTTTTAGGATCTGCTTTTATCCAACTGTCCGCTTGTTGCTCAGTCACGATAAATCCTTTACCTACCGGAATTACACCTTGAAAACATTGGTTTAGATTCACGTCAAGTCTTTTAGCTACCGAAACATCAATTGTTGCGGTCAAGGCTGAATTAATGCTAGAAACAGTTTTTTGATCAAGGTGATGCGCTCTTGGAGACTGTTTCATCCAATTGACGATACTAACGTGTACTTTAGCTGCGCCCGACCAAGGCTGTGTCGAAACTGCTTCATGAATATAGCCGTCATTCTGAACAATGTGATCTAATGCAGCAGCACGGCTTTTACCCTGACTAATGGAGTTTGTTGCAACCAGTCCGGCTCTACCGTTTTCAGAAATATGCTCATGTGCTAACCGAAACCAATAAGCACAAAAATCTACATCTTTTACATTAGGAAAACGTGCAAAGACTTGATCAACATACTTATCTTCCAAGTTCAGCCGCATGTGTTTTCCACCCAAAAACGGCGGATTCCCAATCACTTCATCCGCGATCGCCCACTCACTAAACAACGCATCCTGACAAACAATATTGCCATCCAACGTATCCAACGGCAACGCAGGCTCACTCAGCCCATACTTATCGATCGCAATCTTCCGCGCAATCATCATCGTCACCCGCGCCAACTGCACCGCAAACGGGTTCGTATCCATCCCAAAAAACTGAAGCGGAGTCACCAGACCCATCACCATTTGCTCATGCGACTGTTTTTGGCGCTCCGAAATCTTGCCCAGCAACACCATTTCCAACCGCTTTAACTCCTGATACGCCACGTATAAGAAGTTTCCTGATCCACAAGCCGGATCAAGAACGCGATAACTTTGCAACTCTAGCTGCAACACTCTTAGTTCACTAATAGTATTCGCCGAATCAATCTTTTCTTCCCAATAATCGCTAATAGTCGGACGAACAATCTGACGAATATCTACCTCACTCGTAAAATGAATCCCATGAGCATGACGCAAATCAGAAGCGATCGCCCCCTCAAAAATATTACCAAAAATCGAAGGACGAACATTACTCCAATCATCCCGCGCACAAACATCTGAAAACTTAAGCTCCTCCGGCATTAGCTCGATCGGCTCAACCGTTGCAAACAAACCCCCATTAAAATATTGCACCGATTTATAGCGACCCGTAGGCGTAACCCCTTTAGTATTCATCGCCCGAAATAAACCACCTAACGAATCATAAGTATTTTCCTTTCCTGCCAAACAATCTTGAACTAACGAAACAAACAAATCACGCGGCAACAATTCCCGATCTTCCGAAAACATCGCCATCACGCACTGCAAAATAAACCGCTGAAGTTGCTCCTCATCAAAATCAGAAAACCCCGATCGTTTTCCCCGCTCATACAGCAGTTGATACAATTCTCCCATCCGTCGCGCCGTCCGTTCCGTCACCGCCACCTGGTTATTATTAAACACAGGTTTTTGTCCACCAATTTCCATAAACGACAGTGCCCCAACCCGTTCCGGCAACTGTTCCAAAGCAATCTTATCCACCGGATCATCAACCTGATTCTCAAAGTCAAAAATCCAGAACTCATCAAAGTTACACAGCATCGCATAACGCGGACGATTCGGTGTAATCCGCATCCAATAGCGTTCCAATTGCGAGTAATGCTTATTAAGATCTTCACGCCGCGATTTCATCTCAACCACCACACCCGGAACGCCAAGGCGCGATCGCCACACAAATCAGCAAACCCCATATTCCCCTTCGCACTACCCTTCTTCAAACGGCTCTCAAGCTGCGCCCCAGCCTCGATCGCCCCCTCATGTCCAAACGCCCGAAACCAGCGATTCAAAAAACTCTGTGCCTCGCTCTTCTCATCTCCGCGAATGTGGTCTTGAACATAGCGCACAAAATCTTGCAGTTGGGCAGCACAAAGAGTCATGAAGTCGGTTCAGATAGAGGATCACGCCTCTTTAGAGAACCCGCAGCCGAATCTGACCTCTCTATGAGTTTTTGATGAACTTCAGTAAAAAATCGTCAAGAAATATTGCTAATTTCAGAGCCTTTACGGATGACATGACTCTGAGGCATTGCTGAATAAAGGGATGAGGACGGCTCGGAGATTTGCAAAACTGGGATGCACCCCCCCAATATGTGAGATAATGGTGAACGCATTATAAGAAGAAGTCCTGTGAGCAACGTCCGCACTGTCTCCGACACCAAACGATCTTTCTACAACGACCACACCCGCCCCATCAACTCCATCTATCGGCGGGTTGTGGACGAGTTAATGGTGGAGATGCACCTTCACTCCGTCAATGCGGACTATCGCTATGAACCGATTTACGCCCTCGGCGTAGTCACCACCTTCGATCGCTTCATGCAGAGCTACCACCCTGACGCTGATAGAGAGTCGATTTTTAACGCCATCTGCAAGTCCGTCGAAGACGATCCTCAAAAGTACATCAACGATGCAAATCACCTCAGAAGCGAAGCAAGTTCCCTAACAGCGAACGATTTCCTAGAGCAAGTCAAGCAACTCTCTAGCCAAGATTCGCATGGAGTAATCGGCACCCTGAAAGCGATCGCCGACAACCCCAAGTTCAAGTACTGTCGCTTGTTTGCCGTCGGTTTATTCAGCCTTTTAGAGGCAATGGACATTGAGTTGACAAAAGACACTAAAAAGCTCAACAGTGCCCTCCAAACCTTGAGCGAAGCCCTTCATTTAGATGCGGACAAGGTACAAAAAGATCTAGAGCTATATCGCAGCAACCTAGAGAAAATGATTCAGGCGCAGATTGTCCTGGAAGACATCATCAAGGCAGACCGCAAAAAGAAGGAAGAACGGGCAAAAGCAAAGGCAGAGGCAGCGATCGCGGCTCCCCAAGAAGGATAAGGCTCATAGCTTGATTCATTTTGAGTCTAAGATCTGAATCAAGCGTTCTCCAGCCCCTTCCTTACTATGAGTCTTACCGAACAGATTCTTTCACAACTACCTGGAACCCTGACGGGGCTTCGCAGCGCCGATCGCCTCTGGCAAACCTACCGAGAAAACACCTTACCTATCTCTACTGTCATCACCGAAAGTTCTGAACTGCTGGGGGAAGTGGAATGGGACGTAGTGATTTGCGGCGGCACGCTAGGAATCATGATGGGCGCGGCGCTGGCACAACGAGGCTGGCGAGTCGCGCTATTAGAGCGAGGCATTTTGCGAGGACGAGAGCAAGAGTGGAATATCTCTCGCAAAGAATTACAGGTATTGATAGAGCTAAAGCTATTGACAGAAGCGGAGTTAGAGAAAGCGATCGCCACTTGCTACAATCCCGCCCGTCTCACCTTCCACCAAGGCATAGAACTATGGGTTGAAGATGTCCTTAACATCGGCGTTGACCCGATCTTTCTCCTCGAAACCCTCAAGTCAAAATTCCTCAGCGCAGGCGGACAACTATTTGAGCAGGTTGCCTTTACAGGAGCGATCGTGTATCCCAATGGAATTGCGATCGCCACCACTCAGACAACCACTGACACAGCCGCTCCAATAGATCAGCGATACAACGGCAGAGTCATGCTGGATGCGATGGGGCACTTCTCACCCGTTTCTCGGCAAGCGCGTCAGGGACAACAGCCCGATGCCATTTGTCTTGTTGTAGGAAGCTGCGCCCAAGGCTTTCCCAAAAACGACACTGGCGATCTCTTCGCCTCCTTCACCCCGATTCAAAATCAATGTCAGTATTTCTGGGAAGCCTTTCCCGCCCGTGACGGCAGAACCACCTACCTCTTTACCTATCTAGACGCTAACCCTCAACGCCCCAGCCTAGAAGCCCTGTTTGAAGATTACTTGCGGCTCTTGCCCGAATATCAGAATGTGGCGATCGACCAACTTCAGTTTCAGCGCGCCCTATTTGGCTTTTTTCCTTGCTACCGCCAAAGTCCCTTACAGTCTGCTTGGAGCCGCATCTTGCCCATTGGCGACAGCAGCGGCAGTCAGTCGCCCCTTAGCTTTGGCGGGTTTGGCTCCATGATTCGCCACCTCAAACGACTCACCGAGGGGATTGATGCCGCCCTCGAACAAGATTTACTGCACCGTCGCGCCCTGGCTCGTCTCCAGCCTTATCAGCCCAACCTGGCAGTAACTTGGCTATTTCAGCGATCGATGAGCGTTGGCATCAATCAAGTCGTTGCGCCCAACCAAACCGTTGCACCCAATCAAATCAACGCTCTCCTTTCCAACGTTTTTCAAGAAATGGAGCAGCTTGGCGATCGCGTCCTAAAACCGTTTCTTCAAGACGTAGTGCAGTTTTCGGTATTGCTACAAACCCTGCTCAGAGTTTCTGCCAGACATCCTCTACTAGTACTAAAGATTATCCCCCAGGTGGGGATAGCCACGTTACTGGAATGGCTGATTCACTACATTAACTTAGGCATTTATGCAGGGCTTTATCCGATCGCCCGCACCCTCAAGCCATGGGCAAAAAATCTCTCACCTCACCAGCAATATTTGTTTTTTCGATGGCTAGAAGCTTTACAGTACGGCTCAGGCAACGATTTTGAAGGATGATGCCTCAGCAAAGATTGTGATGTCACTTGTGAAAATAATGCTCTATATGCTGGCAGCTTTTAGGGGCGATCGCCCGAAAAATACTGTAGGGCAATAGTTTCATAGCAAAGATCATCTAGCTCTGTCAGAAAATGACTTGAAGCCCCAAACTGTGGGAAACTTGAACTGGCAAAAGTTCGGCTGAACTGGCTTTTGAGACGAACGAAGGAAACGCTTAGCATGGATTTCCCCCAGGCGCGACAGAGATTTTATGAGGAGATTAATCAGCCCGACGAGCAGATTGATCTAGCAACAGCGGCTCTATATTTGGCTCAGGAAGAATATCCTGGGCTAGATGTCAATTTTTATCTCACCGCCCTGGAAACGATGGCAGCCGCCGTGGTGGCAAAGCTGCCCACCGAGCGCTATCCGCTGCGGATGATTCAAACGTTAAACCAATACCTGTATGACGATCTAGGATTTTCTGGAAACACAGAAGATTATTATGATCCCCGCAACAGCTACCTCAACGAAGTCATCGATCGCCGCATTGGTATTCCTATCACGCTCTCACTGGTATATCTGGCAGTAGCACAACGGATTAATTTTCCGATGGTGGGCGTGGGAATGCCAGGACATTTCCTGGTGCGTCCTGCCGTTGAAGAAATGCTGGTGTTTGTCGATCCGTTCCATCGGGGCGAAACCATGTTTGCCGAAGATTGCCAGGAGCGCCTCAGCCAGATTTATGGTCAGCCTGTCAATTTTCGCCCAGAGTTTTTAGAACCAGTGGGTTCTCGCTATTTTTTAACCCGAATGTTGACGAACTTGAAAGCCATCTACATTTCTAAAAATGACCTGCTCCGAACACTCTCCGTCATCGATCGCATCCTCTTACTTTTCCCCAGCGCTTTAACCGAACTGCGCGATCGCGGCTTCATCTACTACCAGCTCAACCATTGGATAGAAGCTCGTCAAGACCTAACCGATTACCTTGACCAAATGCCACATGCTCCTGAGCGGGAGGTGATTTTGGAACTGCTGGAGAAGATGAGCTAACTGCAAACGAAGTACCACATTCGCAACAACTCACCGCGTTAGGGTTATGAAAGCGAAATCCACCGCCCATCAAATCTTCGGTGTAGTCTAAGGTCAGCCCATTCAGGTAGGGCTGATGCTGAGGCGCGATCGCAACCTGGATGCCCTGGCAGTTGATGATTTGGTCGTTGGGAGCGCCCTCTTGTGGGTCTCTCGAAGAGCCTGCCTCATCCCATGCCATTGTGTAGTAAAACGCAACGCAACCTCCCTCGGCTACACCTAGCCGAAACGATGCGCCAGGATGCCTGGATTGAGTACGCTTGAACTCGGCGATCGCAGCTTGACTCAGTTGAATCATCGGTCTTCCTAATAATTCCCTAATCATTGTATGACTACTGATCATTATGACTACTGATCATACCGTGCAAAAGCCCTCCCGACTGAGTAGGAGGGCGTAAAGCGTAGGAGGGCTTAGAGCATAGGAGAGCTTAGAGCCGATATTTAATCTAGTAATCTAGCAATCTAGCAATCTAGCAATCTAGCAGTTAGGTTGTCTCAGTGCGCGCGTAATCGTCTTGGTAACGAGTAATATCATCTTCACCCAAGTACTCGCCGTTTTGCACTTCAATCAGCACCAGGGTAATCACACCAGGATTTTCCAAACGGTGAAGAGTACAGGCTGGCACGTAAGTAGATTGGTTGCTGTACAACAGCTTTTCTTCACTGCCACAGATCACCTTAGCAGTGCCTGACACTACAATCCAGTGTTCGCTGCGGTGGTGGTGCATTTGTAAGCTTAGGCGATGTCCGGGCTTCACCTCAATCCTTTTAATTTTGTATCCTTGGGCTTCTTCTAAAATAGTGAACGCTCCCCAAGGGCGCAACTCAGTTGCTGCAACTCCTCCAGGAACTATAGAGGTGGGTAGGGATATCGACTGGATCATTTCTTTAACTTGAGCCACGACCTTTTCTCCTTATCGTAATTGCAAAAAATGTTAATGAATGGGTGAACTGCTTTCTATGTGTCAGTAGACCGTGATCAACATATCACAGGGATTAGGGTGCCTAGACCGGAAAGCCGTCTAAATTCTCCAATCTATACTCACTCTTTATAGAGATTAACTTTGTGAGTGAGATCACTTATTCAACTCCGGGTCGAATAAAGACACCAATACCGTTGTTCACTCTAGCTGCTGTGCTAGGAATGCGATCGAGCAACTGTCCTCCTAAATAAAGGGTTGTTGAACTCCCGCCATCTAAATTAAGGGCATCAACCGCTCCAAGCTGCAACATAATTTGAGCGGCTTCTCTCAAAGTAGGTCCTGCCCCATCTAAACGATTATGAACCGCTACCAGCATTAAAGTTCCCGTGGCAGTAGAGCCAATCACGCTACGAGCGGCAGCTTGTTGTGCAAAGGCAGTGGCAAACTGCTCTGACGCAGCATTGAGAACCACTTGGCGATCTTGCACCAATAAAGGGCCTGCCCCGACGACTTGCGTATACTGACTAAAATTGGCAGGCTGAGTTCCGGTTTCGGTCTGCACCACTGTTCCTACGCCTAAAGCAACGGCGGCATCTCGGTAGTCACGAACGACTAGCAGGTAGCCATCTGCGGGAATGGGCGTGCTGACTTTGCCTGCTGCCGTTGCCTGCTGCTGTTTAACCACCTGTCCATTTCTGACGGTGACTAAAACTTCGTGATCCAAAATTGTCGAGTAATTGGCTCCCCAGCCTGTGGTGTAGCGGGAAACGCCAGCGCCCACATAGCCAGTATTGAAATACAAGACCGGAAAGCGTTGCCCCGTCGTAGTCGTGATGGTTTCATTGAGGCTGAGATGACCCACGGTGGCTTCTCCGCTGCTGTTCCAGGCGATCGCCCCTCGGTTCAAAATGGGACCTGATACCCAGTCGTCATCCTGGCGAATTGCCCCCAGTGGTAGCTGTGTATTACGGTTGAAAAAGCCTGCATTAATTGCCGCTGCCACCTTAGAACGCTGTGCCGTAGACTGCAATGGCACAATGCCTACTACAGTCTCAGTGTTACTCAAGATCGGCTTGAGTGATACTCCGGGTTGACGCAAATCAATTTCCAGGGCAACGACTGGGAAACGGGCGGCTCCCACGGCAATCGTTTGTTGCAGCCAGCGTAAGCCCGGTGCCCAGAGAATATCTTGCGGCTGCATAGAATCAGGGCGGATATCAACCAGCAATCGATTGGGTTGGGTCAATGCCCAAACGCGGGGTCGAATGCCTTCAGGAAGCCCCAGGTTGAGGACGGTTTTGTTGGTGCTGCTGGTCACGCTGAAAGCCCGCAGACGGTTGCCGCTCACTCCTCGAAAGTTGCGAATGCTGGGCGGACTGGGCGCATCGATCGTAATGACAGCGGAGCCGTTGTCTTCAGCCACTCGCCAGGGAGCGGGTTGATCGAGATCAATGACAATGCGATCGCCCCACTCTTGTTTCCCTTGCCGAATTCCCTTCACTTGTGCCGTAGGAGTCGCAATTTGCAACGAAGTTCCCTTTACCTGCACCTGCCAGCCAAACCTTTGCGCCAGTTCTGAAATATCCAAGTAGCGGTACTGCTCAGTTAACCAGGTAGGCAAAACCAACGGCTGACCCTGTAGCTCAGAGAACCATTCAATCGGCTGTTTCGCAGCATCTTGAGTGTTGAGTAAGCTGACTCCCCAGCCCTGTACTAATCCAGCATCAGCAATCCCAATTTTGCCCTGGCGTTCGCTCCAAGCAATGCTTAAAGGCTGACCATTGATCACCACCTGTCGCCCTTGCCGAGTCAGAGGAATAGGCGGCACCGCTGCTTGAGCCAATGTAGGAACCCAAGAAGGACTATGGAGAGCTTGCGGCGGCTGAGTTTCGGCAATGCTCGGCTGTTTTAGGGATAGATAAAGGAGCGCGCCTAGGAGGCACGAGACGAGCAAAATTCTTAAGTGCTCGGTGAAAAGCTTGATCAAAGGGTGAGAAGGATGCACCTGCTCACGGCGCAACCGACGGATTCGACGACGAGTTTTAAAACTAACCACAGTATTTGCTGAAACAGTATTCGCTGAACTTTAACCTGAGTGGGATCTGAGTGAGAATTCAATGAAACCAACTACTACTCTGTATCAGAATTTCTTATCTGCGGACAAATTTCCGGCAAGGTTTCACAATTTGTTGTTATTCCAACAGGGCTACTATTCCCCAAAAAAATCTATCCAAACACCCCATATTTCCACATTGCTTCTATTTGCTTATCCCATTAGACAGTATTCAAGTCAGCATCGGTATTAAAGGTCACTTTTTTGTCTTTACAATCCCTAAACAATAAGGACTCATTCCAGGTTTATGCTCTTACCCTAATTTCTCTTCTAAATAGAGAGACTTTGAATTCTGGCTTCCTTCTCTTCCACAGCCCTTCTCTTCTAAAGAAAGAGGCTAAGGCATGAGGGCGATCTGGAGATCCGCAGAACTAGAATGCTCCTAACAATGGACTTTACAACAATGAACTTTACAGTCCCATTACAATAGAAGTTTAGGGTCGCTTATGCAAAAGCCGCAAAGAGTCTTGGAGGAGCGTAGCAAATGCCAGTACCCGTATAGAAATTACCAAAGAGATTTAATTTCTATTAAGATCTGTCTCCATCCCGTTACCGTCTCGTTAGGGGGTTTCTACTCATTAAATTACCTCAGTGGCGCAGGCATCTTTCCTGCATTCTACGTTCAATGCAGGCAAGTTGCCTGCGCCACGGGTAAATTCTGATTCAGAAATCTCCTTACAAAAAATTGATCTCATTGGGTTGGCGCACTTTGTGGCGGTCTAAGTTTAATCACCTTTAATTATTTCAGAGGGGTCGTAAGTAGCGTGAGTCAAGATAAGCGAAACAATCAGGAATCAGAGGCAGGATATGCAGGGCAGCGGTGGCTGGTGGAAGAACGAGATGCCTGTGGGGTGGGCTTTATTGCTGACCAACATGGGCGTAAAAGTCACTCTCTGATTGTTCAGGCGCTGACTGCGTTGAGCTGTATGGAGCACCGGGGGGGATGTTGCGCTGACCAAGATTCGGGGGATGGCGCGGGACTGATGACGGCAATTCCTTGGGAAATGCTGGCTCCCTGGCTGAAGACCCAGAGCGTGACGGTGCAGCCAGAAAAAATGGGGCTAGGGATGTTTTTCCTGCCAGCAGAAGCTGCCGCCGCTGCGATCGCCCGTGAAGCAGTCGAGCGAGTTTCTCAAGCCAGTGGGCTTAACGTGGTGGGCTGGCGGGTTGTGCCTGTCAACCCAGAAGTATTGGGCGTGCAAGCGAGGGAATATCAGCCTCAGATCGAGCAGTTGATCGTCCAGTCAACCGACGCTCAAGGGGATGACCTCGATCGCCTCCTTTACTTAGTGCGGAAACGCACCTTGACGGCATTGGCGGCGCTAGAGGGTGCCCATCCTCAGCTTCAAGACTTTTACGTTTGCTCGTTTTCTTGCCGGACGGTGATTTACAAAGGCATGGTGCGATCGGCAGTCTTGGCATTATTTTATGAAGATCTGCGCGATCCGGCTTACCAAAGCGTTTTTGCTGTTTACCATCGCCGCTTTAGCACCAATACTTTACCTAAGTGGCCGTTGGCGCACCCGATGCGGTTAGTGGCGCACAATGGCGAAATTAATACCCTTGTGGGCAACATCAATTGGATGGTGGCGCGGGAAGCAGATTTAGAACACTCCATTTGGGGCGATCGCCTCGGTGATCTCAAGCCAATTGTCAAAATGGACAGCAGCGATTCCGCCAACCTCGATAACGTCATGGATCTGCTGGTGCGGACAGGTCGCAGCCCTTTAGAAGCGCTGATGATTTTGATCCCAGAGGCGTACAAAAATCAGCCCGACCTGGCAAACTATCCTGAAATTGTCGATTTCTATGAGTACTACAGCGGCATCCAAGAGCCTTGGGATGGTCCGGCGTTAGTAGTCTTCAGTGATGGTAAAACCGTGGGGGCAATGCTAGATCGCAATGGCTTGCGTCCAGCCCGCTACAGCATTACCAAAGATGGGTTCGTGGTGGTGTCCTCTGAAGCTGGGGTAGTGGATTTGCCCGAAGCTGACATTGTAGAGAAGGGACGGCTAGGACCTGGACAGGCGATCGCCGTTGATTTGGAAAACCACACCATTCTCAAAAACTGGCAGCTTAAACAACAGGTTGCCAGCGCCCATCCTTACGGGCAGTGGCTCAGCACTCGCCAAGATTTGCAAAATCAGCCCTTCCCGGATGCACCGCAAATGGATGCAGAATCGCTGCTGCGTCAACAAACCGCCTTTGGCTACACCACTGAAGATGTGGAAATGGTGATTGAAGACATGGCGGCGCAAGGGAAAGAGCCGACCTTCTGTATGGGCGATGATATTCCGTTGGCGGTGCTGTCGAGTCGGGCGCACCTGCTGTACGACTACTTTAAGCAGCGGTTTGCCCAGGTGACGAATCCGGCGATCGATCCGCTGCGAGAAAGCTTAGTGATGTCTCTGACCAGCCAACTCGGCGGACGAGGAAATCTGCTGGAGACGACAAAATCGGAGTTTGCCCATTTGATGAAGCTGGATTCGCCAGTGTTGAATGATGGTGAACTGGAGCAGATTCGGCAGTCGGAATTTGCGATCGCCAACCTCTCGACGTTATTCAAAATTGCCGATGGTCCGGGCGGACTGCAACGTGCTGTAGCAGAACTATGTCAGCAAGCAACCGCTGCCGTCCGAAATGGGCAAGAGATTTTGATTTTGAGCGATCGCCTCAATCATAGCGGCGAATCCACCAGCCTTAATCCTGACTGTAGCTATATTCCGCCCCTTTTAGCCGTCGGCGCAGTTCACCATCACCTGATCCGCCAAGGGTTGCGGATGAGAGTCTCCATCGTCATCGACACGGCGCAGTGTTGGAGCACCCATCACTTCGCCTGTTTGATTGGCTATGGCGCTAGTGCTATTTGTCCTTACCTGGCTTGGGAAACAGTTCGACACTGGTGGACTTCGCCCAAGACTCAGAAAATGATTGAGCAGGGCAAGATTTCTACCAGCCTCACGGGTGCTCAGTACAACTACCGCAAGGCGATCGATGGAGGGCTGCTGAAGGTACTGTCAAAGATGGGGATTTCGTTACTGTCGAGCTATCACGGGGCGCAAATTTTTGAGGCGATCGGTATTGGCTCGGAGCTGCTGCAACTGGGCTTTGCTGGGACGGTTTCCAGGCTGGGCGGTCTAGCCGTGGCGGATTTAGCACAGGAAGTTATTTCTATCCACAGCCGCGCTTTCCCGACGCTAACAGGCAAAAAGCTAGAGAACCTGGGGTTCTTTAACTACAAGCCGGGGGGCGAGTACCACATGAACAACCCCGAAATGTCGAAGGCGTTGCATAAAGCGGTGGGCGAGAAAAGCCATGATCACTATCAGCTTTACCAAACCCTGATTTCTAATCGTCCGATCACGGCACTGCGCGACTTGCTGGACTTGAAAGGCGATCGCCCTTCCATTCCGCTCGAATCAGTGGAACCCGTGGAGGATATTGTCAAACGCTTTTGCACGGGGGCAATGTCACTCGGATCGCTTTCCCGTGAGGCACATGAGACGTTGGCGATCGCCATGAATCGCTTGGGCGGCAAGTCCAATTCTGGAGAAGGTGGCGAAGACCCAATGCGGTTCAAAGGCTTTGATGATGTCGATGAAACTGGGATTTCCCAACGGTTTCCCCATCTCAAAGGCTTACGGAACGGTGATACCGCCAGTTCTGCCATCAAGCAGGTGGCATCTGGTCGCTTTGGAGTCACGCCAGAATACCTGATGAGCGGTCAACAGCTCGAAATCAAAATTTCTCAAGGGGCAAAGCCTGGAGAAGGCGGACAGTTGCCAGGTAGTAAGGTCACGCCTTATATTGCTATGTTGCGGCGATCGAAGCCAGGAGTTTCGCTGATTTCGCCACCGCCTCATCACGATATCTACTCGATCGAAGATATGGCGCAGCTAATTTTCGACCTGCACCAAATCAATCCGGTTGCAAAAGTTTCGGTGAAACTGGTGGCAGAAATCGGCATTGGCACGGTCGCGGCTGGGGTTGCCAAGGCAAACGCTGACATTATCCAAATTTCTGGACACGACGGCGGCACAGGCGCATCGCCCCTTAGCTCTATCAAACACGCGGGGGTACCTTGGGAGTTGGGCGTAACGGAAGTTCATCGGGTGCTGATGGAAAATCATCTGCGAAATCGCGTATTGCTGCGGGCAGATGGCGGCATGAAGTCAGGCTGGGATGTAGTCATGGCGGCGTTGATGGGGGCTGAAGAATATGGCTTCGGCTCAGTTTCAATGATTGCCGAGGGCTGCATTATGGCGCGGATTTGTCATACCAATAACTGTCCTGTAGGCGTGGCAACTCAGCAAGAGAAACTGCGGCAGCGGTTTACAGGAACGCCAGCCCATGTCGTTAACTTCTTCTACTTTGTGGCGGAAGAGGTGCGATCGCTCCTAGCAAGGCTGGGCTACCGATCGCTCCCCGAAATCATGGGTCGAGCGGACTTACTGAAGATGCGCGAAGGGGTGACTCTGACCAAAACGCAAGCGCTTAACCTCGATTGCCTGACTCAATTGCCTGACACTCGTAGCGATCGCAGTTGGCTAGAGCATGAAGCAGCTCACAGCAATGGCGTGGTTTTAGATGACGAACTGCTGAGTGATCAGGATATTCTGGCGGCAATTCAAAATCAAGGCGAGGTGACAAAGAACTACGCGGTCATTAATACCGATCGCTCAGTTGGCACGCGAGTTTCGGGGGCGATCGCTAAACAGTACGGCGATAATGGCTTTGAGGGTAGTCTCACCTTTAACTTCAAAGGCAGCATTGGTCAAAGCTTTGGAGCCTTCATCCTGGCTGGCATGACCCTCAACCTCGAAGGCGAAGCCAACGACTACGTGGGCAAAGGCATGTGTGGCGGCATTATTGCCATCAAACCATTAGCTGAAGCGACTTACGATCCGGCTGCCAACGTCATTGCAGGCAACACCTGCCTCTATGGCGCGACGGGCGGCAGCCTATTTGCCAATGGGCTAGTGGGAGAACGCTTTGCCGTTCGCAACTCCAAGGCTCAAGCTGTCATTGAAGGAGCGGGCGATCACTGCTGCGAATATATGACGGGTGGGGCGATCGTGGTGTTGGGCAAAGCGGGGCGCAACGTCGGTGCAGGCATGACGGGCGGTTTGGCTTACTTCCTCGATGAAGATGGCAGCTTCCCGACTCAGATCAATCCCGAGATTGTCAAGGTGCAGCGGGTGGTTAGTGATGCGGGAGCGCAGCAGTTGAAAGCCCTGATTCAAGATCATTCTGACCATACGGGCAGTCCTAAAGCCAAACTCATTCTGACGAATTGGGCAAAGTATTTGCCCCAGTTCTGGCAGGTAGTACCGCCCTCTGAAGCGGATAGCCCGGAGGCGAAAG
Organism: Elainellales cyanobacterium; assembly: GCA_038204505.1. Lineage (GTDB taxonomy): Bacteria > Cyanobacteriota > Cyanobacteriia > Elainellales > Elainellaceae > Timaviella. Next base: position 2,772 of record JBBRCV010000103.1, on the reverse strand, counting down.
CGGAGGAACGGGTGTTGACTCCGGTGCAGTAAGTAGATAGAAAGAATGCGATCGCCCTTCGGTAAGTTTGCTGGAGGGCGATTTCTATTTATAAGTGCCCTTAGAATAAAGGCAGGACTAGAGAGGCGATCGCATTATGACCTTAGCGACTCCCAAATTTATCACTTTGGCGGAATTTCTCGTCTTTCCTAATATTGACGAGTCACCTGCTTGGGAATATATAAACGGCGAAACGATTCAAAAACCAATGGGCGGCGGCAAGCACAGCACTTTACAAAAGAAACTGGTAGGAGCGATTGATCGCTTAGACGGCAGCTATGAGGCGTTTCCTGAGTTGCGCTGTACAGTGGGCGATCGCTCCATTGTGCCCGATGTTGCCGTGGCTGAGCGCGATCGGATTCCGGTGGATGAAACCGGAGAAATTACCAGTACTGGCATTGAGTTTGCACCAGCTTGGGTAATTGAAATTCTTTCTCCTAACCAGAGCCAAACCAAGGTGACGGGCAACATTTTACACTGCATGAAGAATGGTTGTCGCTTGGGTTGGTTGATTGATCCAAAAGAGAAATCGGTTTTGGTTTATGAGCGCGATCGTTTACCTGAATTATTGACTGGGGCAGAGCAGCTTCCGGTTTTGGAAGGCATTGATTTGGTGCTGACAGTTGAGCAAGTTTTTAATTGGTTGCAGCGCTGAGTCGTTGTCAAGAAATCACTAGCATCGTTGTCTTATGCCCAATTTGAAAATATCTAGAACCATTGCTTTGCAGTGTCTGACTGAGCAATAGATAGGGAAAACTATAAGCAAATATCTTGATGTAGAACAACTATCTTTTGCTATGGGCAATAATATTTCATCTAAGAGTAATGAGTCTTTGCACCTGATTCGAGATTTATCACAGCTCTCAAAAGTTTATATTACAGCACCAATTCAACAGAGCAAATATGATGAAATTCTAACTCAACTTCGAGCAAACTATAGCAAGCAAAGGTTCTCTACAGATGATATAACTCTAATCACCCAGTTAAAGGGGAAAATTGAAAGGAAACCTCAGCCCCGTATTGAGCAAAAGCTTCGACTATTAAATTTCTTTCAAAAAGAGGAATATAGTGAAGCCAAAAGTTATGTCAAAGTAAAGCCTTATGTCATTCCTTCGGGAACAATAGTCTTTCACAAAGTTGAGTACTGCGTAGGCATAAACGTTGACTGGAATCCGGTGCAAAGAGCATATAAGTTGATATTTTGCACAGATAACTGCGAATGGTATAAGTTGGACGATTTGCTTGTCATAGGTACTTGTAGCAAAATATGGGAAAGTACGAGGGCAACACACTGCTGGAAGTGTAAAGAACCTCTTGGCATTGGAGATAAGAAGTGTAGACGCTGCGGTTGGTACAAATGTCCTGAATGTGGGGCTTGCAACTGCCACCGTACATAGTTTAGAAGCGAAGTTTGTCCCTTCTAGACACATACTGCGAATAATCTGCTGTAGGGTTGGTTTCACATCGATCGCCTCTTAACTTACCGCTACGTTTGACTTTAAGCGATCGCCCCAAAATACCCGCAAGCGATCGCCCCAATTAAACAACTTCTGCCTGAACAAGATGCGATCGCCCATAATAAATAAAACTCCCTAAAAACAAACTGGTCATGAATTGGAAATCATACATTCACTCAGATCCTAAAATTCTGCTTGGAAAGCCTGTTATTAAGGGGACACGACTATCTGTCGAGTTCGTTCTAGGTCTCTTTTCAGAAGGATGGACAGAGCAACAAGTTTTAGAGAGCTACCCAACCCTAAACACCGAGTCGATTCAAGCAGTATTCGCTTTCGCGGCAGAGTGCCTTAAAGAAGATGTGTTTTATACATCTTTACTGTCGGCTGAAGCAAGCTAATGCAGTTTCTAGCGAATGAAAACTTTCCATTGGTAAGTGTGCGACTGCTGCGACAAGCTAAGCATGATGTCGCCTCGATAACAGAGGACTCTCCAGGTATCGAGGATGCTGATGTTTTAGCTCGTGCGGCAGATGAGCAACGGATAATTTTGACATTCGATCGTGACTACGGCGAACTCATCTATCGCTTACGGCTGCGATCGCCAAAAGGAGTCATCTATTTGCGATTTCGTCCTCACAAGCCAGAAGAACCAGCATTGCTATTATTAAATTTGTTACAGATCGAAGGATTACAGTTTAAGGAAAGGTTTACGGTGGTGGAGCGCGATCAAATTCGTCAGCGACTCCTACCAGATAAATAATTTGGGTGTTGCTAAATACAAGATGCGATCGCCCTTGTCCTCTCTCTTTCTGGGAAAGAGCTAGGGTAAGGACGAACTCCACTTGAATGGCAGGGATAGCGACCCTTGCGGTATCTGCAAAGCAGCGCGCATATCAGGGCTACAGCATAAACACGCGTAGCCCCTGTTCCTCTGTTTATCTCACCAACACGCTCATGTACTTACCACTGGCGAACGGAGCCGGAACAATCGGCGTGAAATTAACGCGATCGCTGGCGATCTTCTTCACGTAAAACTCGTTGATTAAGTGCAGCACCTGATCTCGTGACCCAACGATCCACACCTGCGCTTTATCGCCATGGGTCACTGGCAGCAGTCCATTGAACTCTGTAGTCATCACTAGACCTCTTGCGTGAATGGGAGATGAGGCAGTAAAAGTAGGTAAGGGAGGAATCTACCATGACCTACGAGCAACTCAAACATCTAAAACCCAGTGCCTTCAAACGGAGATGTGGCGTTCAGCCCGAGACATTTGAG
>JBBRCV010000102.1:0-18587 GCA_038204505.1 Elainellales cyanobacterium | reverse complement strand
TCAGTTTAAAAAGTGTGTTCAGTAGGATGTTGCGCTTTGTGTAACGAAATATTTGCAATTTCGATAAAAAAGTGGGTATTTTCTCCGAAAATAGCGTTCATTTTTGAAAGAATACACTACAATTCAAAACGTTTCTCATGTACCCCCAAGGGGCAAGCCGTATGAATAAAGGTGAATTAGTCGATGCAGTGGCTTCTAAAGCCGAAGTGACCAAGAAGGAAGCTGATGCAGTTCTGTCGGCTGCAATTGATTCCATCATGGAGGCTGTGGCTGCGGGTGAAAAGGTGACATTGGTTGGCTTTGGCTCCTTTGAGCCTCGCCAGCGGGCTGCCCGAGACGGACGCAACCCTCAGACCGGACAAACCATCCAAATTCCTGCAACCACTGTTCCTGCTTTCTCGGCGGGTAAGCAGTTCAAAGAAATGGTGGCAGAATAGACTTCATTACTGCACTTATAGAGCAGAGGAGTTAGAGCAGTAGATACCACTAGGCTCTGGCTCCTTCTTATGCTTCAAGGCAGATGCTTCAAGGCAGATAAGATGCCTACCCTACTGAAAATGAACCATTCTCACTTTTGTTGTAAAAAGCCAAGAATAAACAGAATTACAGACTTAATAATTGGCATCTTAGGCGATTTTTAGTAACTCTAGCAGTCTGATCGATCGTGCCAAGCCTCTCACCTTGCTTTAAAGTGCTCTGATGAGCTATATCCTCAAGCATCCTGGAACAGTCTGGAGCCTATTGATGGCTCATCTTGGTATGACGATTTTAACGCTCATCATCGCCATTTTAATCGCGTTGCCTTTAGCATTGCTCATTACTCGCTATCGCTGGCTCAACTTACCCATTTTGGGTGGTTTAGGCATTCTCTATACTATTCCCAGCTTGGCGCTGATCATTTTACTCATCCCCATTTTTGGGTTGAATGTCCGTTCTGTGATCGTGGCGATGGTGATGTATACCCAAGTTATTTTGGTGCGAAGTTTGGTGGTTGGGTTGCAGTCTATTCCGTTCTCCGTTTTAGAGGCAGCGCGCGGCATGGGTATGAACGCCTGGCAACGTTGGTGGCAAATTCAAGTGCCGCTAATGCTACCTATTTTTCTGGCAGGTTTAAGAATCGCCGCAGTGGTAGCGATCGCCATTGCCACCATCGGCGCAAAGTTTGGTGCAGGTGGGCTAGGAACTCTCTTATTTGAAGGCATTGCCCAAGCCGGACGTTACGACAAAATTTGGGCAGGGGCGATCGCTGTAGCACTTTTGGCAGTTATTCTAAATGGACTATTACTGATGCTAGAAAAGATCGCAACCCCTGCCAAGCGATCAACATGAGAATAAAACGAGCTACTCGGAAAAAGTCGCAGGGCGATCGTATTGAACGGGCTGAATTATTCTTCGCAACGCACTTAAACTCAGTTCTGCAAGCAGTGCTAGTAGCGCCACAGGAATTGCACCAACCAGTAAAATTGCATTGTCATACAACGCAAATCCTCGGACAATAAATATCCCTAAACCACCCGCTCCAATAAATGCAGCTAGAGTAGCACTGGCAATTACTTCTACCATTGCTGTTTTAATCCCTGTTAGAATTACTGGCAATGCCAAAGGTACTTCAACTTGCTGCAACACTTGCCTATCGCTCATTCCCATGCCATACGCTGCTTCCCGAATCATGGGATCAATTGAACGAAAAGCAACGTCCGTATTGATCAAAATAGGTGGCATGACTAAGATTGTCAGAGCGATTACTGCCGATTGAAAGCTCAATCCAAAGTAGGGAATTGCTAAAAATAAGATCGCTAAACTTGGAATAACTCGCAGTGCATTAAAGCTATTGATTAAAGCGATGGAGGCAAGGCGCGATCGCGCACTTAAAAGTCCCAGGGGCAGCCCCAACCCTAACCCAATTAGCATGGGTACAAGCACCAGAAGCAAGTGTCCTTGTGTGGCAGTTATCAAGTCATCAATGTTATTAATTGCGTAATTGTAAGCTTGAGTAAAAGTGTTCACTCAATTGCTCCGCGAGTGTAAAAAGAAGTAAATTTTCAGTACAGTAGTCAGATAAGCGGGTGCTAATAACTTTGTGATAACCACACCGAGAGACTTTTCCAATCCGCTTTAACACGATTTTATACAGTGGTTTTGCACTACCTCAGCACCAAAATACTTTCTGTTTCACGAGCCTCAAATTGAGTGATAGTCTCAAAATTATCTCTCAAAATCTGAACAATCTTAGACTTTGGACTGTTACCAATACGAAGATAAATGAATTTGGGTGGATGTCCATAAAGCAAGCTGCGCTGATGAAAGTCAGAATCTTTAGAAACAATCACAAAACTATTTGTCTTGGCGTATTCCCAGATCACCGCATCTTCAGTATTGGTTAGTAACAAGGTTTTGACATGTTTAGAATCAGGATATAAATCAATAACCCTTTGAACAATCCGGTCTGAGAGATTTTCGTCTAGTAGCAGTTTCACAGGGGTGCTACAAATAACTTTTTCTCACGATCAGCAGCAAAAGCAAGACAAGCTTTAATATCTTCCAACGTGAGTTCAGAAAAATCTTCCAGAATTTCTTCCTCTGTCATGCCACCTGCCAGATACTCTAAGATGTCATATACAGTTATTCTCATTCCCCGAATGCATGGCTTGCCACTGCGTTTTCCAGGCTCAATTGTAATAATGTCGTGGTAGTCCATAAATCAGCACAATAATTTCAATTATTCGTATATCTTACCGAAATAAAGAAACTCAGCGAACATCTTCCAATTAGGGTTTTTCTCTGACTGATGCAATGGTCGCGCTGTGAAGTATTCGAGTGCAGCATACAAGAAGTCAGATATATCTCCATTTTTCCAATCTAAGGCTCCATCGACAATATAAGCTTCAGGATTTACCCGTTCAATTTTTTTGCGCCCGTTCTCGTTCGTTTGCTATAGCAGTTCTTTACCAAGTGCGGTACATTAGCAGCTTGCTAAATCCCTGCCAAATAAGGCTTTCAGGAATCAGTCTGTATTTTACGGAACAAGGAGCCGCTATAATGCTCGAACGAATTGAATGAAAGTTTGCTTGTCTTTAACTTGTGCAAGTAACTCATCTGGTCTAACCATTTTCTCGAACATCCTACGAACTCCTTCCTCTGAGATCAATACACCTCGATATACTCACACCCATCAAACTAAAACATGTCTTAGCCAGAACTAAAACTGCGTAATGATCAGGATCTGTAGCAATCCTACGAGACTCTTACAGATTAAATAGAATTGCTAAGATCTATCTTATTTACTATCTATCCTCAGCAGAATTTACAGGATCAGCATTGTTGCGAACTTGCCATGCTAGCTCTAGTACCCGTACCCAACGTTTATGAACTTGCTTGGGAGTACAGTGCAGGGTCTTGGCAATTTCTGAGTCGCTTGTCTGTCGTCCTTTGAGCGCTAATAACTGCTGTTGCTCAGAGGAAAGCTCTTGCAGAAATGCTTCCCATTGTTGTTGAGGCATTCCCAGGTTTTGGTCGAGGTCGGCTCCTAGCCATTGGTGGACGAGTTGCCAGCGATGGGAACGGGCAAATTTTTCCACGTGGTACTTAAAACGCTGTTGCAAGTAGTCACGTTGGCGAGAGGAGAGTCCTAAGATCTCATCAATTTCGGGGGCGGATAGGTCTTGCAGCTTTAGCGCAAGGTAATCAACGCAATCGCTTTGACCTTGGGCTTCCAGGTACTCGGTGAGATCTTGAATAACCCGATCGCGCACTACTGAATCTGAGGGGTCAGTCACATCTGCTACCAGGTGTTCACGGAGCTGCTGAGCAAGGGGCGATCGACTATGCATTTCGGCTTCTTCGCCTTTAGCCGATTCCATCGCCATTTCTAAGTCCATCGAAGTTTCGGGGGGCTGACGATGAGCAAAGCCCTGTGCCCGTAACACAATCAGTTGCTGATTCCGCCGACCGGGTAAGGTAATACGCCGCTTAGCGTAATGCTCGGTAAATGCCATATATTCGGCTAGTTCTAAGCGAGTCCGAGGGCTATATTCTGCCGGAAGCTGATGTTCGCGGCGGAAGGCTTTGAGGACTTCAATATAAAAACCTTGTAAGAAATCTTCGATTAGCGTATAACGTGCCCCAAATCCCATTTGGGCTTGGCTCATCACAATATGGCGGTAAACCATGGTGCTGAGATGGCTATGAAGTTCTATGCGACCGTGCTTTGACCCTAAGCGATAATAAGTCAGACACTTTTGGACTTTATGACGAGTTAAGGTTAATTGCCAGTTTTGAATCTGTCCAGAGCTTTGAATGCGATCGCTCTTTTCGCAAATCCGCTCTACTTCTCCAACCATCCGGGTAATCACCGACCGCACATTGCTAGAAGGCGCAGGTAAGTCGGTTTGAAATTCGGTCAATAAAACTTGTGCTAGTTTTGAGATCACTGTCTCGGTATTAGGTGCGATCGGTGTTTCAACAGGGGAATGAACGGAGCCGTTGGTCGTGGGAGTGTTGGTATTGAGATTCATAACTTTCCTACGGGTGGATGCATGGCAAGAAGGGAGTTAATGAGTGGGGCAATGAGTGCTGCCATGTAGCCCAACTTAAAAACGTGACTTAAAACCTTAGAACTCAAAACTTGCAGAGTTGTTTCTGCTTTAATAAATTCTTCTACAAGCTTTTTTTTGAAACTGCGGTTAAACCCTGGTTGAGCTAGGTCACTTTCCCAGGTGGTTTCCTGATTGGTCAATATGGGCTTACAGGCAGATCCGCAGAATCTACTTTGAGAGCCTGATTTTCCTTTAGTGAGAAGGCTTTTGAAGGCAACTATCTTGTTTATAAGAACTTTAAAACGTTGGGGAACCGCAGGGGCAATTTTTGATCTGGCTACTAAAAAGAAACATAAAAAAAGTTTTTTCGTGAAGATGCTGCAATTTCTCCGAGGCGGAGGAACCTCACCCTTCTATAGAATACGAGTAACCCCTGATCTATGGCTTTAGGGATCTGTGGATTTAGGGATCTGTGGATTTAGGCTTTATCCTTCAATCCAGTCGGCGATCGCCTCCCAACCTAATCCTTGACGCACAACTTGGGGTTCTGTTTCGGTCAAGTCCAAGATAGTAGACATTTGATAGCCTACAGATGTCCGCTCATCATCAATGATTAAGTCCACCATTTTATCGAGCTGATCAAAGAGTTCTACCTGTGCCATCTTCGTCTCGGCTTGCGCTGCTGTCGTTGCCGAAGTTGAAATAATTGGATTGCCCAACGACTGCAACAATGCCTGAGAAATGACGTGATCGGGGACTCGAATGCCTGTTGTTTTGCGTTTTGGATTCATGACTAAACGCGGCACTGCTTTAGTAGCGGGCAATAGAAAGGTGTAAGGTCCTGGAATCAAACGCTTGATGAGTCGGTAAGCAGAATCGCTGACCTGGGCATACTCAGAAATATTAGACAGCGAAGAACAGAGGAACGTCAAAGGTTTATCGCTGGAAAGTTGCTTAATTTGCCGCACGCGTTCCACTGCCGACTTAGCATTGAGATCACAACCAATGGCGTACACTGTATCGGTTGGGTAAAGCATGACTGCTCCACTACGTAACGCATCCCGAATTTTTTCGACCTGACGATTTTGAGGTGTATCGGGATGAAGATTGTAAAGGGTAGCCATGATAACCTTTTTTGAATACCTCTTACTGAGGCGATGGGTATATGAAAGTTGCTTATTTAGACTGTCCGACTGGGATTGCCGGAGATATGTGCCTGGGGGCTTTAGTTCATGCTGGAGTGCCTTTAACCTATCTCATTGAACAACTTGGGCGGCTGGGAATTGACTCTGAATATAAGCTGTGGTCAGAACTGGTTCTTCGCAACGGGCAGCAAGCCACAAAGTTCCATGTAGATTTAGCTTTGTCTATTGACAACAGCGATCCTCAGTTTACATTTGCACAGTCCCATCAGCACGACAAACAGCGGCAGGGGCACGAGCCGCAGAAGAGACACAATCATCATGACCACGATCGCCATCACGAGCACGATCGCCATCACGAGCATGAACTTGGACACGAGCAAGGGCATGAGCACGAACATCAACCGAATCTACATCAGGGACAGAGGCACGAAAACGCGACTATGATCCGGCATCTGCCTGAAATTGAGCAGTTAATTCAGTCAGCCAGCCTTCCCCAGCGTGCAGAAACTTGGAGTTTAGACGTTTTTCGTCGTTTGGCGACCGCAGAAGGAGCAGTGCATGGCATTCCTGCTAACCAGGTTCATTTTCATGAGGTCGGAGCCACTGATGCCATTGTTGATATTGTCGGCACTTGCTTGGGGTTAGATTGGCTAGACATCGACCAGCTTTATTGTTCAGCTTTGCCCGTTGGCGGCGGCACCATTCGAGCGGCACATGGTCGGCTGCCTGTGCCTGCTCCGGCTGTGCTAAAGCTGTGGGAAATGCGACAAATTCCGGTATACAGCAACGGCATTAACCGAGAAATGGTGACTCCTACCGGAGCAGCGATCGCCACCACTCTAGCGACCCAGTTTGGCGCACCCCCAGCCATGACCCTTCAGCAAGTTGGATTAGGCGCAGGCTCCATTGATTTAGAAATTCCTAATATTTTGCGGCTCTGGATTGGTGAGACCGGAGAAGCTGGAGCAGTTCGGGAACATCGCCATGAACCCCAGCAGCTAGTCAACCAGGAGCATCAAGACTCTATTATTATCCTCGAAACTCAACTTGATGACGTTAACCCTCAAGCGATCGGCTATGTTTTTGAGGCGCTTCTGGCGGCGGGTGCGTTAGACGTATTTACGCAGGCGATCGGCATGAAGAAATCGCGTCCTGGCATTTTGCTGACGGTGATTTGCCATCCGCAGCAGGTGGAAGCTTGCGAGGCGATCGTCTTTCAAGAGACGACGACTCTGGGGATTCGTCGCACCATTCAACAACGGACTGTATTGGAGCGTGAAATACAAGAGGTGGCGATCGCCCAAGGAATCATCCGAGTTAAAGTTGCGCGTCAATCTATCTCAGACAAAATCCTCAACGTCCAGCCAGAATATGAAGACTGTGCACAATTAGCCCGCCAAACTCATCTCCCTTGGCAAGAAATCCATCGTTTGGCGCTAGAAGCTTGGTATCGGCTGTCTCTGGCGCACTAGAGGCAACCTGGAACGGCTTCCTATTTCCTTACACAGCCGCAGCTCTGTTCCTTGATTATTCCAAAGAACCTGGTCAAAGATCTGGTGAAGAATATAAAGCCCTCGACCGCACTCACCCACATCGGCTAGTTCCTGATCGTCTGAGTCTAGCTGTGAGCCGCAGCAGCCCGGAGAAAATCCGGTGCCTTGGTCAACAATGATCCACCAACGCTGATTACTTAACGTAAAAAACTCAACCAATACCGTTTTGCTTGGGTCTAAGTTATTACCGTGCTTAGCCGCATTGACTAAAGCTTCTTGCAACCCTAAATGCAGATCCGATCGCCACCTTGCAGGGATATCTGCCAACAGCAACTCCAGCACCGGACTAAGGTGGAGGGTAGAGGCAAAGCTGACAGTGCCCCAATTACGGTTAGACAGACGCAGCGAGGTAGCAATCACTCAAAAATCCTCAGAACTTTGAAGTGGATAGACTGAAGCACGAACGTCATACTTAAGCTCTTTTAAGTCTTACCTACCATGATACCAGAGTCGTTCTTAGTTGAATGAAGCTAAGGTTGAATTTGCTTGCTTTCTGCTCTCTATACAACTCTTTCCAAAGCTTGTCATCTATCTAAGACATGATGCTCAGTAGTGATCTGAAGACCCAAAGTATCAAGCATGGTAGGTCGATGTAAAGTTTTTATGAATGTTTAGTAAGCACGGAGGTTTGAAACGGTAATCCCTCAAAATTCGTTTAGTCTTTAGAAGAAGCAACCATGCGAACTACCTAGGAAGTAGCGATCCCAAGTCATGATTTTTTGATGAACTTGCAGTGGTTTCACTAGCCTCTCTCAGCAAAAAATGTCAGTGTTATGTACGTAACCCAAGTAGTTAGCCATTTAAGATAAGAGCCTTTCTTGATCATACTTAGGTTAATCTTGGTATTTTTCTGTACATTAGCGTGAATATTATTACTGATACTATGAGGTAGCAAAAGCCGATTTGTTTCTTGTTCTATTTGTAGGTCAGGCTATGTAAAGATTGGCAACTTGGTCGAATCTAAGTAAGTAGCAATACCAACCTTTTTACACAGAGAATTTTAGTTAGGAGCTTCCGAGGGTGAGGTACTCTGAATGAGTAGAGTGAAAGTACTAAACGCAGTCATTGATGACATATCACTGGTAGAACTCCTAGAGACACTGACTAAGGGGGTTATTTTCACCCCTAATGTTGATCATCTTGTGAAGTTACAGTCAGATCAAGAGTTTTTTGAGGCTTATCACTCAGCAGACTTTAAGACTTGTGATAGCAAAATCTTGTTTTACGTGGCTAGGCTTTTAGGCATGCCACTGAAGGAGAAAATCTCAGGTTCTGACCTTTTCCCAGCATTCTACTGGCATCATCGCCAAAATCCTGACATTAAGATCTTTTTGCTGGGCGCTCGGGAGGGCGTGGCAGCAGAAGCCCAGCGACGCATCAATGCGAAAACGGGTCGAAATACTGTTATGGGTGTCCATTCTCCTTCTTTTGGCTTTGAGCAAGATGAGGAAGAATGTTTGAGAATCATTGACCTGATCAATCAATCGGGTGCCACTGTTTTGGCGGTTGGGGTGGGTGCGCCCAAGCAAGAAAAGTTCATTTACAAGTACAAAAGTAAATTTAAAAACATCAAAATCTTTATGGCGGTGGGTGCAACTCTTGATTTTGAAGCAGGTAATATTAAACGCTCTCCTAAGTGGGTTAGCGAAATGGGCTTAGAGTGGTTGTACCGCCTGCTTTCTGAACCCCGGAGGTTGTGGAAACGTTACTTAGTAAAAGGTCCGCAGTTCTTCTGGCTAGCGATTTTGCAAAAGTTAAATCTCTACACTGATCCGTTTAAGGAGGTTGAGGTGTCACTTAAAAGTGATTCTAAATACAACCAGCTCAGTAAATTGATGGATGTCTGAAAGCGATCGCCCCGGAGGGTCATTTCAAGAGCTACAAGATTTTAAGAGTTATAAGAGAGTCTAAGAACGGTTGGTAGTAACCTACTAACCGTTCTTGCCTTAAATTCGAGGCTCCATTCCACAGGCAATATTCTATAGGACTGCTTAATCTGGGAATACTGAGCTTTAGAAGATTTCCAAATCAGAATTTACCTGTGGGGCAGGCATCTTGCCTGCATTGAAAGCAATATGCAGGCAAGATGCCTGCCCCACTGAGGTAATTTAATTCATAGAAATCTCCTTAGCAGAAGTATCAGCTAGCATTACGCTCGCTATATGTCCATTCAAAAGCTCCCCTTGGCAGCGCTTCAGCAGGTGCGGCAATATATCAAAAGTACGATTACTCTGACAGACGTTGACCAGAAATTTCAAGATTGGGCAATGCTGGATGATTTTGAAAATTTGCCTGAGCCAGCGTCTGTAGATAATTTGAGCAGTATATTTGCGTTTGGCAATTTATCCACAGAACAGGCTCACCGCTGTAGCAGTTGGATGGTAAGTACGGTTAATCCAGGCGCTGCATTGGTCAGGTTGCCGGGTGTGAGCCTGAAACCGGGTATACGCATGGTAGGGTACGTCTATCAAGCCAAAGATGATGGAGTGGGGACAGTTTGGGCAGTTCCTGATGAGCTAAGCACGACGTTTATGCTGGAAAATGCGATCGCCACCTCAGAAGCTTCTCGATCGCCTCAACCGGAAGGAGCATTAGATCATTTTATGGAAGCAGTTAGGGGCGATCGCTCTGCCGCTTCGTTTCTGGTGGCGTCTCTGTTGCGCCGAGAGCTTGAGGAGTTTGGTGCGGTGGGGCAACGCTGTCATTGGAGTCATCATCAGTTGATTGAGGCGCTGCCATTGCCACTTAGCTGGCAATGGCAACACCAACAGCCTACAGATATGGCACCTAAAGTTAAAATTATGCCCAATGGACAAGCCGCCGTTGAGTTTTTTACCTGGCGAACTGCTGATCCGATCGCCATATTTCGCCATGTTGAGCTGTATCTTGCCGACACATACGTTTCTAAGAGCCAGAATCAGGCGATCGCTACTCATTGCGGGTCTCTCGAAGCGATCCGCCCAACCTAATGTCTGGCACTCTTAACGTTAGCAATAGCGCCAGAATGGGTGATATTAGAGAGGTTTTGAACCACAGCTTCATCCATGAACATCGATCACGTCCATTTTTACGTTGAAGATGCACTATTCTGGCGAGATTGGTTTATCCAGGTTTTAGAATTTCAATCTGTTTCTAGTCAAGCCAACTCTAGCCAAGCCAACTCTAGCCAAGCCGATCGCCATACTCAGAGAGAAGTAGTTAAGAGTGGTGCGGTTGTTTTTTGGTTATCTTCAGCGCTGACTGAGCAAAGTCCTGTGGCTGACTATTTGCAGCAGCATCCGCCTGGGATAGTGGATGTAGCCTTTCAAGTGAGGGATTTAGCAACGGCGATCGCCCGTGCCTTGGCTGCCAATGCCACCTTTATTAAGTCTTTCGAGCAAGCTGGATCGTGTCAAATTGCGGGCTGGGGAAATTTGCGGCATACTTTGGTTGAAGTCCCTTCTGCTGAAATCCCTTCTAAAGGCGCAGCGATCGAGGAAAAGTCTGCTATTACAGGGATTGATCACATTGTCTTAAACGTGGCAAAGGGAGAGCTTGAGCCAGCGATCGCCTTCTACGAACAAGTATTTGGGTTCCAACGGCAACAATCTTTTGCCATTCGCACCGATCGCTCTGCTCTGTGCAGTCAAGTGCTAACTCACCCCGATGGGACTATCAAGCTGCCAATCAATGAACCTGCCAGCGAGGGTTCTCAAATTCAGGAGTTTTTAGACTTGAATGGTGGCGCAGGGATTCAGCATTTGGCGCTGAGAACAGAAAGAATTGTTGAGGCGATCGCCCAGTTCCGCCAACAGGGATTGTCGTTTTTACAAGTTCCCATGAGCTATTACGAGCAGGTTAGTCAACGCAATGGCTTTCAGCTAACGGAAGCAGAGTGGAGTGCAATCGCCAGTCAAGAAGTTTTGGTGGATTGGCAAGCTGATCAATCGCCAGCCTTGTTGTTGCAAGCCTTTACTCAACCCATTTTTTCTCAACCTACTTTCTTTTTTGAGTTGATTGAACGACGACGCTACTGGATCGGAGATGTTGAAAAGACTGCTCAGGGATTTGGGGAAGCTAATTTTCAGGCGCTATTTGAGGCAATTGAACGCGAGCAGATTAAGCGGGGCAGCTTAGGCTGAGCTGTTAGCGACCCCGTTTTTCGTTATCAATGCGACGGCGATCGCGCCATTCTAGCGCCGTTAAATATGCCACTCCGCCCGTAACCGCCGCCAACAGCCCTACCGATAGCACAGCAAGAATGCTGAGCAGTGAAGATTCAAGGTTGAAATCTGACATGGCTAAGCTAAACCTAAACAATAAAATGCGCGGAACTAGAAACCGTTACGACCCCAAACCACCATTGAGATAGAGAAGGTGAAAACGGTCAACAGTGAAATCCAACCGAAAGTCAAAATGTCCATAACGTAATGCCAAAATGGTGATCAAGGTTTTTCGCTCATCCTTATCATAATCCAAATTGGACTTGAGCCAAATTGGACTTAAGATTACCGGTTGCCCTATCCATGAACCTTGCTCAATATCGCCTGAAAGCTGCTGCTCAAGACCGCAACCGTCTGTGGCTTTGTCTTGCGGCAACCGGAATGCTTCATGTTGGGGCGATCGCTCTGACCCATCCCCTAACTTCCCATCACACGTCTCCAGACCTGATCCAATTTATCGCCATAGACCAGCCTGATTCGCTCCCTACCTCCTCTAATATCCGCGCCAATTCCACCTCGCGCACCAGACAAGCAACTGCTCCAGCCATTTTAACCTTCACTGGAATGACCCGATCGCTCTCCTCCCTTTCCACCCCACCCACGAAAACGCCTCCGCAAGTTATCTCAACCTCCAAGTCCGCAACAGTAAAGGATGAAGTTTGGGGCGCATACCTTGCCACCCTGAGACAGAGAATCTACCAACAATGGCAAGCCAAGCTGCAAGTCAAGACCGATCGCCCTACTAAAGTCAGGTTTGTGATCGATCGCCAGGGACACCTTACCGACTTAGAACTGATCCAATCTTCGAGTGATGCAACAGTTGATCGAGGTGCCATCAAAGCAGTCCAAACAGCAGCCCCTTTTGCCCAACTCCCGAGCGCCTCGAAGGAAGAGCAGTTACGCGTCACGTTTACCTTTGAAGCTCCTGTCTTGCCTTAATAATCTTTAATTCTCAATAATCCTTAACACGGCATCGGCAATTATGTTGCAAACACAATACTCTGCAACGATAATTCACGTTCTCTCCAGGTTGAATCGGCTAGGATCGAAGCATAAGGAAGATTTTTGACGAGAAACACGTTTTTGGCGAGAAACAACTATGACTGCTTTTATCACCTCCAACCCCAAACGCTTTAATTGGCAGATGATTGTTGTCTCTAGCTTGGCTTTTTGGCTCAGCAGCAGCATCCTTTTAGACTTTGTGATTATGCCTTCTATGTTTTTCACGGGCATGATGGTCGAGCCGAGCTTTGCCAGTGCAGGCTACTCGCTGTTTGGGGCGTTCAACCGCATTGAAGTTCTTTGTGCGGCTGTCATTTTAACTGGAGCAGTGACGCTACGCCTGACTCAGGCAGCTAAATTTGGTGGACGACGGGGCGCTTTGTTGGCGATCGCGCTATTGGCGATCGCCCTCACCTACACTTACGCCCTGACTCCTCAAATGAGCGCTCTCGGACTTCCCCTGAGCCTGGATTTTGTTGAACCTCCTGCTTTGATGAACATCATGCATGGTGAGTACTGGGCGTTAGAGCTTCTGAAACTGGTTGGCTGTATTGGTTTGATCAAATTCTGCCTGCGTCAAAATGCTGGCTGATTATTGGTTTGAGTACCCCGTAAGAGTCCATCCCCACCAAACCGATTATGCTGGGGAGGTTTGGCATGGCTCTTACGTGATTTGGCTAGAAGAAGCGCGGATCGAGTACTTTCGGTCATTGGGCGTAGAGTATGCCGATCTAGTGGCTGCGGGCTGCGCGTTGCCTGTGATTGAGTTATCGATTCGCTACCATCGGGCGATCAAGATGGGGGCAGAGGCAACTGTTAAAGCCTGCCTTTGCGAAATTAAGGGCGTGCGAATTAATTGGGATTACCGCATTGAATCGCATGAGGGATTGCACGTTACGGCAAGGGTGACGTTGGTGGCGATCGATCGCCATAAGGCAAAAATTATGCGACAGTTGCCGCCCATTATTCAAGAGGCGCTGACCAGAATACCAGGGTGAGCCAATGCGCGATTTTTGAGGGATTTGGGAATTACTAGGGGTGTTGATTTTTCGCCCAGTAGGAACATCCCATGAATTCAATCATTAATATGCATGTGATTGATCCAAAAAATATTGGTGATTTGCTGTCGGCACCCATCCATTATTTTCCCTTTCCAGGTTACGAAAAATCATCGGCTGATTTGCGAATGGTTTCAGCCGAAGATCCGATTAGTAGCAACCTAATTGTGGGCGGGGGCGGATTATTGTTTTCCCGGTTCTTAGAACCGATTCAACAGCTTGCAAAAATGCGATCGCGCGGCAAGTTAATTGCCTGGGGAATGGGTCAACAAACCTATGGTGCTACCGATCCAGCCAGCATTCAATCTTTTAATTATTCTGAATATCTCGATCGCTTTGATTTAGTGGGTATTAGAGATATTAACAGCGGCTACAACTGGGTTCCTTGCACAAGTTGTATGCATTCATCATTCGATAAACCGAGAGAAATTAAGCATCCGTTTGTGGTGTTTTCTCACAGGAAGTTTCAGCTCCACATTGATCATTTTCCGCGCATGACCCATGCCAACGATAGCTTGGATGA
Organism: Elainellales cyanobacterium; assembly: GCA_038204505.1. GTDB lineage: Bacteria > Cyanobacteriota > Cyanobacteriia > Elainellales > Elainellaceae > Timaviella. The sequence continues at coordinate 4,569 of JBBRCV010000102.1, read as the reverse complement.
GGTGTTGGACTTTTTAGGTTCTGGTGAAACAATTTTGACGAGTTCTTATCATGGCGCTTACTGGGGAACGCTTTTAGGGCGCAAGGTGTTGGCTTTCCCATTCAGCAGCAAGTTTGCTACATTTAAGCATCAGCCAGGTTTGCATCCGGTACAAAAGTGGTCAAACTCTGCTCGAAAGATTCAACTTTTTGGCAAAGTAATTTATGAATCTCAAAATCAGAATCAGTTGTCGTGTTCAACAGAAGGTTGGCAAGCCAAATTGAAAAACTGCCTAACTTATTCAGAGAGTCTTGAGGAATGTCGGGGGCGGAATCAGTGGTTTTATGAGCAGGTGTTGAGCTGCTTGTAATGACACGATAATTACGCCCGTTTTATTCCTAAATATTCAACCGCTGATAAATTCGATCTAAGTTTTTCAGGTGATGCTGCGGATCAAAGCAGGACTCAATTTCTGCTTCAGAGAGTTGAGCTTTTACTTTGGGATCGCTGGCAATTAAAGCGTGGAAATCGCCATTGGGCTGGTTCCAGGCAGTGTGGGCGCAGGATTGAACTAACGCGTAAGCATCTTCTCGCAGCATTCCTTTTTCAACCAGTGTTAACATTACTCGCTGGCTGAACACTACGCCGCCATAAAGATTCATGTTGCGCTTCATGTTTTCTGGATAGACCAGGAGATTTTTCACCAGGTCAGTTGTTTCTACTAGCATGAAGTGCAGCAGGGTGCAGGAGTCGGGGAGAATCATGCGTTCGACAGAGCTGTGGGAGATGTCGCGCTCGTGCCAGAGGGCGACGTTTTCAAGGGCGGCGATCGCATTACCCCGAATAACGCGTGCCATCCCGGTGAGGCGCTCTGAACGAATGGGATTGCGCTTGTGGGGCATGGCGGAGGAGCCTTTTTGCCCTTTGGAAAAGAACTCTTCGACTTCTAGAACGTCGGTGCGTTGCAGGTTGCGAATTTCGACGGCAAAGCGTTCGATAGAGGCGGCAACCAGGGCTAGGACTTGGACAAATTCGGCATGACGATCGCGCGAAATAATTTGAGTTGAAGCAGTATCGGGTTCTAAGCCTAAGTTTTGACAAGCGATCGCTTCAATTTGTGGATCAACATTGGCGTAGGTGCCGACTGCTCCTGAAATTTTGCCAACTGCAATGCGTTTTTGCACTTCGCAAAGGCGATCGCGGTGGCGCAATAGTTCGGCTAACCAGCCCGCCAACTTAAAACCAAAGGTGATTGGCTCGGCGTGGATACCGTGCGATCGTCCAATCATGATCGTGTTGCGATGTTCTTGCGCCTTCTGTCGAACTACTTGAATCAATGTTTCAAGCTGCGACATAATCAGTTCGAGGCTGGCGACCAATTGCAGTGCCAGGGCAGTATCTAACACGTCCGAGCTGGTCATGCCAACATGAATATATCGTCCAACATCACCGACATATTCATTGACGTTGGTGAGAAAAGCAATCACATCGTGCTTGACTTCTTTCTCAATTTCTAAAACCCGCTGAGGGTCGAAGTTTGCCTTTGCCTTAATTTCTGCGACTGCCTCAGCGGGAATGTAGCCTAATTCTGCCTGCGCCTCACATGCCGCAATTTCGACCTGGAGCCAGGTTCTGAGCTTATGGGTTTCTGTCCACAGTTCGCCCATTTCGGGCATGGTGTAACGTTCTATCAAGGCTAATAATTCCAAAAGACAAGTGACTATTGTACAACTGTTGGCGATCGGTGGCTGATTCCCTTTAAGATGATCCCAGTGACTTGAGTATCCAATGGACAAATCTAGAGCGCTCAGAAATCGTACTTTAACCTTGTCAACTGAGGAGCTTGAGCATTATCAGCAGCAGCTAATAATGCTAGAGAATGTGGTTGAAGTTGAGGCAGTTTTGAACCAGACGATTAATCAAGATTTGCTGGAAATATTAGATAAGTTGCCGACTGGATTTGTGGATTTATTGTTTGTTGATCCGCCTTATAACTTGACGAAAACTTTTGGTGAAACTGAGTTTAAAGAGCGATCGCTCTCTGCCTACCAAGAATGGCTAGAATCCTGGCTTCCTCAACTCCTCAAAACTCTCAAACCCACGGCATCCGTCTATATCTGCGGCGATTGGCGTTCTTCAGCGGCAATTCATTTAGTTGCCGAAAAGTATTTGACAGTGCGTAACTGTATTACCTGGGAACGAGAAAAAGGCAGGGGCGCTAACGCCAATTGGAAGAATTGTTCTGAACAAATTTGGTTCTGTACGGTTTCTAATCAATACACCTTTAACATTGATGCCGTGAAGCTAAAGCGGCGGGTTATGGCTCCTTATACTAATGCTCAGGGGAAACCTAAAGATTGGCAGAAAACGAAGCAAGGAAACTATCGGCTGACGCATCCTTCTAATTTATGGACAGATTTAACAATTCCCTTTTGGTCGATGCCTGAGAACACAGATCATCCGACACAGAAACCAGAGAAGCTGTTGGCAAAGATCATTCTGGCGAGTTCCAATGTAGGCGATATTGTACTTGATCCGTTTATGGGTTCTGGAACTACTTCGGTAGTAGCAAAGAAGACGGGCAGGAACTATGTAGGGATTGAAAGGGATTTAGCTTATTGCTGTTTAGCAGAAAAGCGATTGGCGATCGCATCTGAAAATCCTGCCATTCAGGGTTATGCAGAGGGTGTATTTTGGGAACGCAACTCATTGAAGATTTAGCGCTACTGTGAGAGAGGTTTATTATGAGAAGAGGAAAGCTTGTTTCCAACAGCAGACCAAGGGATAAGCAGCATTCGTATCTGTCAAATGCTCTCAAACTTAATGCAAGATATTCACTTATTTCGTTTTTATGACGTGACTCGAGAAATCTACATCCTTGCTGGTAAGCATGATGATCTGGAACTTGTAATTTACCTTGATGGAACCTGGGAGTTTGCCAATGAAGCCAGATTTTAGGAAGATGGATAGAACAGAACTCAAAGCTTATGTTCTGGAGCATCGAGACGATATGGAGGCGGTTCGTGAGTTGTTCAGTCGGCGTAGCCCCAATGGACATCGTTATCCTGCGCCCCGGACGCAAGAGGATCTGGCAGCACAAATGGACGCGATGCGCCACAAACTTGAGGGTCAATCTTAGGAGTGATAGGAAAGATGCTGCCTGCTCAACAAGCTGAATCTGTGATTTTAGGATTAGTGCAACCTCTCGCAAGTATCTCGAAGAGTTTGCTTAATTCCCAGCAGGATATCGAGACCGTTGATCTGCTCTCTGCTTTAGGGCGTATATTAGCGGTTTCAGTCAGCAGTGCCCTCGACTTTCCTCACTGGGATAACTCGGCGATGGATGGTTATGCGGTGCGGTACGAAGATGTGCAACATTGCGGCGATCGCCCCACCACGCTAGAAATAATTGAAGAAATCCCGGCTGGCTACCTGCCCCAGAAAACGGTGCAATCTGGACAAGCCGCACGAATTCTAACTGGCTCAATGATGCCCGCTGGAGCTGACACAATTGTTATTCAAGAAGAAACCCAGCGGCAAGGCAATTTGGTTACTATTCTTTCCGCTCCCCAACCCCAAGCCTTTGTTCGCCATCGTGGTGAATTTTACAAAGCGGGTGATGCCTTACTGCAACCCGGAACCGTTCTTGCTGCCCCGGATATTGCCGTTCTAGCAGCAGCACAATGTGTCAAAGTTTCAGTTTATCGTCGTCTGCGTGTGGCAATTCTCTCCACGGGTAGCGAATTAGTTACCCCCGATCAGCCCCTGAAACCGGGGCAAATTGTTGACTCTAATCAGTATGCGTTAGCTGCTTTAGTGGCAAGTGCAGGAGCCGAACCCATCCTTTTAGGCATTGTGCCCGATCAGCCTGATGAACTTAAGGAGGCTATGGCGATCGCGCTCCATTCTGCGGATATAGTATTGTCTTCAGGTGGAGTTTCGGTTGGCGATTATGATTATGTCGATCAAATCCTGGCAGATTTAGGCGCAGAAATTCACATTCGCGCAGTTGCCGTGAAACCTGGAAAACCTTTGACTGTTGCTACGTTCCAAAATCCAAGTTCTGAAATCCCCGTCCTTTATTTTGGCTTACCGGGCAATCCTGTTTCGGCTTTAGTGACCTTCTGGCGATTTGTCTTACCCGCTATTAAAAAGATGTCGGGGCGATCGACAGGATGGGAACCGCTGTTTGTGAAGGGGCGATCGCTTCAAGATTTGCGTTCTGATGGTAAGCGCGAAACTTATCTTTGGGGGCAGGTGAGTTTGATTGATGGTGAATATCAATTTCAGCTTGCAGGCGGCTCTAACAGCTCTGGAAATTTAATTAACTTAGCCCAAACTAATGGTTTAGCCATGATTCCGATGGGAGAGACTGCGATCGCTGCTGGAGCCGAGGTCAGCATTTTGCAGGTTGGCTAGCATTAACACTGAGAAATCATCAATCGAGCATCAGCAATAGGTCGTGAGCAAAAGTTGGTGTGCTGGAGCGGTTGCTTGCTATACTAAAGTGCGTTTGCCGATGTAGCTCAGTGGTAGAGCATTCGATTCGTAATCGAACGGTCGTGAGTTCAACTCTCATCATCGGCTTGT